>JBEIHC010000230.1:0-1597 GCA_040381555.1 Bacteroidia bacterium | reverse complement strand
TTTCTTCGTCAGAGGGGGTAGCAATGACCAAAATCTAATTTTGGTTGAGCAAGCACCCGTTTATAATCCAAGTCATCTGTTTGGATTTTTCAGTGTTTTCAATGCCGATGCTGTTGATAATGTAACCTTATACAAATCCGGCTTCCCCTCACAATATGGAGGCAGATTGTCCTCCGTGCTAGATGTTGAAATGCGTAAAAGTCAATCTGATTCATTAGAACTTCAGGGAGGTATCGGTTTGTTAGCGTCTCGCTTAACCCTAAACATACCCATCGTCAAACGAAAACTATCTATACTAGCTTCCGGCCGAAGAACATATGCCGATGTAATTACGAATTCTATCAACAGACTCAATCGGAATAATGAGACATTTTCCCCTATTCCTGCTTACTACTTTTATGATTTTAATTGTGCGATCAATTATGAAATAAATCCAAACAACAAAGTATCTTTAAATGGATATTATGGAAACGATTTATTCAGATTCAATAGCTTAAATCTGGGCGCAAATCTATTATGGGGCAATCGCTCCGGTACGATTCAATGGTCCAGCCGAATTAGTCCACGCCTCAATGTTTCCACAGCCTATTTTACCTCCGGCTATTTATATAGAATTAATACAAACTTTGCCGAAATTAGTTTGAGCATTGGCTCGAGAATATGGGATCATGGAATAAATAATACCTGGACTTATTTAATAAATGAGAAGCAAATATTAAAGTTTGGAGTAAGTGGAATATATCATCAGTTCGTAGTTGGAGAATATGGTATATCAGCAGAATTTACAGACATAAAAGATGGGCAGAAAATTCAGGCGACAGAATCCGGAGCCTTTGTATCCCATCAATGGAAACTGAATAAACGCATAGAAATTTTAAGCGGAATAAGAAATTCAAGCTTTTATAATTCCCCAAAAAATCTCAATAATTTAGAGCCGAGAATAGCCCTCAAGACAAATATCAGTGAAAATGCAACAATAAAAGCAAGTTATGCCAAAATGTACCAATATTTACATTTGGTTAGTAGTAGTGCGGCATTTTTGCCTACGGACATCTGGTATCCGAGCGCAGAAGGAATTCTACCTCAGTCATCAGATCAAATCTCATTAGGATGGCATCAGGCCATTAAAAAGAATAAATATTTCACCTCCCTGGAGGGATATTACAAATGGATTGGAAATGCGATTGAATTTCGGGACGGCGCTCAACTATTTGCAAACCCCAATCTTAAAAATGAATTTGTTTTTGGTAGAGGTTGGGCTTATGGAATTGAAGCTTATATTGAGAAGAAAACCGGCAAAACAACCGGATGGATTGGCTATACCCTATCCTGGTCCTGGAGACAATTTGACGAAATCAATTTTGGAGAACCTTTTCATCCAAGATTTGACAGACGACACGATATTTCGATTGTGCTCATGCATAAATTAAGTAAACGCTTAAGCTTAAGTGGTACCTGGATATTTAACACAGGAAATTTTGCAACACTTGCCGGAGGAAGATTTGCCTTTCAGGATATCTTGCCCGCACAAATTGATGCAACCCCTGATTACTTGCGTAGAAATGACTTTCAAATGCCTCCTACGCATCGCCTCGAT
>JBEIHC010000229.1:0-1823 GCA_040381555.1 Bacteroidia bacterium | reverse complement strand
CTGAATCCAGCCTTTTATGCGATATAAAAAATCTCCCTGAACCTTGCATAATACGGTCATTCGGTGTAGAAAGGCCATTAGATCAACTGAATATTCGGGTTGGAATAATTCTACCTGAGCTAATTGGTTTGCCTTTTCCAATAGGTCTTCATTTCGTAATCGAAAGGGAATTAATTTTTCATTTAGTTTTACTGTAAATAAAGGAATAGGTAATTGTCCGGATTCCACGGGCCATACGATTGCCCAGGGATTCCAATATTGAATAAGTTCACTGGCGTGCTGCAAGCGAGTGGATTCTGCTATGTCGGCACGCGTTAATAAAATGATATCGGCAGCGGTAAGTTGGCGTGCTGCTAATTGCTGTACTTGGCTTTCTTCGTGTAATACTGTTTCAGCTTGGTTTATATTCAGACAAGTAAGGAGCGCCTTTAGGTCAAAATGCGATTGTAAGAATTCATCTGAAGAAAGCGCAGCCCGAATTTGGGAGGGGTCAGCTAATCCGGTTGTTTCAATAATTACCGCAACATCAGTTAACTGCTTATTTTCGGAATGGATTTTAGTAGATAATTCTGCCATTGTATCTCGAAACGCATAATCGAGTGTACAACAAATACAGCCTCCGGAAACTTCTACTAATTGTTGAACTTGCTGTTTTAAAATTGCCCCATCAATTGATATTTCCCCAATTTCATTTTCAATTAAATAAAAACGGGTTTCTGGGTATTGTTTTAATAATGCTTGAATAACGGTAGTTTTTCCGGAACCTAAAAATCCAGAAAATAGCCAAACCGGAATTTTCTCTAACTTATCCAATGGTAAAATATTCTAAGGAAGGACCGGAGATACAAACGACAGCAGAGCGAGGAATACCGTTTCCTCCATCCGGCCAATGAGAAGTTAATTCTTGCAAGGAGGGTGAATTTTCTCCCGGATGCTGCACACTGAGGAATAAAGTTTTTCCATCCGGACTAAAACAAATGCCGGTGAATTCTGCATCGTTGGGCGCATTGGCTACGCGTATTACCTGACCTGCATTTGGACCTTTTACGGGCACCACAAATAAGCTATTATTTCCAAAGGCTGCATACGGTTCTTTGTGCATCCCAGCCATATCTGAGGTGATCCAGAGATTTCCTTTTGGGTCAAAACCAATATTATCCGGGCAGGCAAATCCAGTTTCTGGACCACCCGTTAACAGTACCTCTGAAGTAAATTTCTTAGCACCCGGATCATTTCCTTCTTCCTTAATTGTTAATAAGGAGCCGAAATAATTTCCTTTCGGTTTATTATTTGTGAGGCTAATTAAAATAGTTCCGTTTAATGGATTAATCTCAATATCTTCGGGTCTGTCTAATGGAGTGCCTCCTACTATTTTAGCAGCATCTCTTAAGTGAATTTGCACTTCTGTTTGGGAGCCAAATACTTTTTTTAATTCTGCTTGTTTGCGTATATCCAGACTAATCCATTCGCCTTTTTCTAAATTAGCTACGAATAATTCTCCGGTATCTAAATTTTGATCACTGTCCGAAATGAATTTATACAAACATTCATCATTGGCATCTTCTCCGGTATATATTACAGCTCTGCCATTTTGTGCTTTGGCATAAGTAGCACATTCATGGGCAATACGACCGAGTGCTACTAGTTTACGACAAGTGCCCGTTTTAGGATTTACCTCTACCACCCAGCCATAGTGTTGAGTAGGATAGGTAAAATGTTCTGTCCATTGTAGGGAGGCAGGATGATAGGTATATTGACCAGTTGCTCCCCGAATGTTTTCACCATAGTAGGAATCATAATTTTCCTCACAGGTTAAGAAAGTT
>JBEIHC010000228.1:0-1843 GCA_040381555.1 Bacteroidia bacterium | reverse complement strand
CATCTTATTCTACTCGGGGGCCTGCCCTTGCAGGAACCTATAGTTGCGTACGCGTCCTTTGTCATGAATTCAGAGGAGGAAATTAGACAGGTGATTCGGGATTATCAGGAGGGGAAAATGGGAGAGGTGGAGTGATGAATTATGAGTTATGAGTGATGAGTGATTGTACTTGTATGTTTAAAATTCAGGAATGATTGGCTTTCCCGTGGTCATTTCGAGTAGGGCGTCAAAGTATGTGTGTCCTAAACGACATTATAATAGCCCTATCGAGAAATACCCGGGGAAGGGAAGCTTGAATATACCCGTCGTTTCTCGATAAGAGGCCTTGGCAGCTTACTCCAAATTCATATATTATTTACGGTCTCTTACTCGAAAGGACAGTCTTTTATGAGCTTTGGGTGGATTCTCTTATGCCTAAGGAAATCTTTGGATTCAATTGCAATTCAAAAAAGATGCGTCCCTTCTTAGAAAATTATAGTAGAGCGTCAAATTATGATTGACATGATTGGTATGAGTATAACCCTATCGAGAATGCCCCGGGGAAGAATGTATAGATCTTCTCCTCTGTATTAATACCCCAATCGCATACAATCAAAATCCTTCAAAAAACTCCCGATATTTTGCTGATACCACAATTTGTCACAATAAAGTATAACCGGCTACACACGGCCCTGTAAGGGCCTATTCCTTTCCCGAGGGCTTCAGCCCTTGGTGAATTATATTTTAAATTTATTAATTTTCCTACAAAAACACCCCTTATGTACCTCGCCATCGCCTCTGACCATGCCGGCTTCGAACGCAAACAGCAAATTCTGAATTGGCTCGAAAAGGAAGGCCATACCATTACAGACTTCGGTACCCATTCGGAAGAATCAGTCGATTATCCGGATTTTGTCCATCCGCTCGTTCATCATTTAGAGGAGAACCCCTATCAATTGGGCATACTCATTTGTGGCTCCGGCGAGGGTGTATGTATGACCGCCAATAAATATGCGCATATTCGGGCAGCATTAGTTTGGAAACCTGAGATAGCTGCCCTTACTCGTCAACATAACAATGCGAATGTGCTTTGTTTGCCGGGAAGATTTTTAACCGAAGCGGAAGCCATTGAGTGTGTCCGAATATTTTTAACCACGAAATTTGAAGGAGGAAGGCATCAGAATAGAATTGATAAGATGAAACCAACTACATAATAAAATAATATAGTAAAGTATGCGTAGCCTGTGTGTTTTTTTACTCTTGGTTGTGGGTCATACCTATCAGGGATTTTCGTCACATTTTTTCTATGATGAACAACCAATTCCTAAAAAGATTTATCCAGCAGATTCGTTAGCAGAGATGGCCTTGGCGTATTCCTTGAATCTACTTTGGTTGGGGGAGATGCATGGCACAGAGGAAATAGCAAATGTCTCTCAGTCTTTTTTGTTGCAGTATCCCAAACCCATTCAACTGGTGCTGGAATGGAATCGAAACTTTCAACCCTCAGTTGATTCTTTTCTTGCTACTCAGGATTGCAGGCATTTATCTTTTATTGATACAGTTTGGCAGGATGGCCGATATTCAGAGGCGATGGTGCAGATACTTCGGACAGCAGCACAGCGCAATATCCCTGTCTATTGCATGGATTATGACCTTCAACAGCCGAATAACAGCAATCAGCGTGACCAGGAGATGGCGAAATTCTTAGCCACTCAATTACATGCGGATAGCCTTATATTCGTGATCAGTGGTAATCTGCATGCTGTTGGGTATTGTGGGGATCCTCAGGGGATGGAGTCAGCCTTTTGTAGGTTAAAAAAACTAAACAGTTTGGGGAAGTCGATGATATCTGTATCTGTTGTTG
>JBEIHC010000227.1:0-2029 GCA_040381555.1 Bacteroidia bacterium | reverse complement strand
GAAAGCCGCTGCGGAAGGACCTATGAAAGGCGTGTTGGAATATTGCCTGGACCCGATCGTTTCGATTGATATTGTGGGCAATCCGCATTCCTGTATTTTTGACGCACTCTCTACTTCCTCTATGGGAACGCTCGTAAAGGTTGTCGGATGGTATGACAATGAGTGGGGCTATTCCTGCCGGGTTGCCGATTTAGTCAACAAACTCCTTTAAGTAAATAAATTTATTTAATATTGAAACACCCGGAATACTCAACACTTTGAATTCCGGGTGTTTTTATTTCTCACCCCTGTTAAAAAAAGTATGAAGTCATTGAAAGACGGCCAATTACAAGGCAAAAAAATCATCGTTAGAGTGGATTTTAATGTTCCCCTCAACAAAGAAACCTTAGCCATTACGGATGATTCCAGAATTCGGGAAGCATTGCCTACGCTGAAATTTATTTTGGATTCCGGGGCAGCCCTCATTTTGATGTCGCATTTAGGAAGACCTAAGTCCGGGCCAGAAGATAAATACAGTTTACGGCATATCGTCGCCCATCTATCTGAATCATTGGGGAGGCCCGTGCAGTTTGCCCCGGATTGTATGGGTAGCGAAACTGCTGCACTCTGCAAGAATCTTAAAGCGGGAGAGGTTCTGTTGTTGGAAAATCTTCGTTTCTACCCTCAGGAAGAAAAAGGAGAAGAGGTATTTGCCAAAACCCTGGCTTCCTATGCGGACATTTATGTGAATGATGCATTTGGTACTGCTCATCGTGCCCATGCTTCTACAGCGATTATGGCTGCGTACTTTGAAGAAAAATATGCCGGCTTCCTCATGCAAAGAGAATTAGAAAATGCCGATAAAGTGATTCGTCAGGCAGGCAAACCTTTTGTCGCCATTATGGGTGGGGCAAAGGTTTCGGATAAGATCTTAATCATTGAGCAATTATTGGATAAGGTAGATGCCCTGATCATTGGAGGCGGCATGACTTATACTTTTCTTAAAGCTCAAGGAAAAGCGATTGGTTCGAGTTTATGTGAAGACGATAAAACCGAACTGGCTTTATCTTTAATTCAGAGAGCCAAGGAGAAAGGCGTACAATTGTTGCTACCCGTTGACAGCATTATTGCCGATCGATTTGCAGCAGATGCCAGCACGCAGCAGGTTTCCAATGATACCATTCCAGATGGTTGGATGGGCTTAGACATCGGTTCCCAATCTATTTTGGCAGCAGTCAAGGTCATTGAGAAGGCTCAAACAATTTTATGGAATGGTCCTATGGGCGTATTTGAACTAGATGTATTTTCCAGAGGAACCCTAGCGGTAGCTCACGCCGTAGCCGAAGCCACCAAGAGAGGGGCCTTTTCCCTGATTGGAGGAGGAGATTCTGCAGCAGCCGTTGCCAAAGCCGGCTTGAGTGATGCGGTAAGTTATGTCTCTACGGGAGGAGGTGCCTTGCTGGAGTATATGGAAGGCAAAGAATTGCCGGGAGTGAAGGCCTTGGGGTAAGGGAGAGGTAATTACACCTAATCAAGATTCCAAAGAAATTCTTTGTTCCAACAATTGCAATAGATGAATCATTTCTGCTCGGTTGGGCAGGGGTGCTATTCTACGAATATTTTCTTCGACCTTTAAGGTTCGCAATCCGGTTTGGTAAGCTTTATCATAATAATAAAGCGTGATGTCTGCGACGGTTCTAAGATCGTTTAAATCCAAGGCTTCTAGTGCTTCCTTGGTACGAACGCCTCCGAGTTTCTTTTGAATGCGTAAGACTGCTTCCCGCAATATTTCCGGGTCACAGATGGAGTAGTCTTTGAGTAATCGCTCTATTCTTTCTGCTTTTTCTACTTCTAAGAAAATGACTTCGCTGGTATTTTTCTTTGTCCAGAATGATTCAGGTAAAGCTATTTTTCCAATCATTCGACTTTCATCTTCAATCCAAACAGGTTTATGGAGGTCTTTTTGGAAGATTTCCATTGCCAAGAGATTTTCGAAATGTTCCTGAGTAGGTTGAGGGTCCATTCCAATCGCGCCAAAGGAAGAGCCTTT
>JBEIHC010000226.1:0-2111 GCA_040381555.1 Bacteroidia bacterium | reverse complement strand
GACACAATTTCATTGGGGGCTACTCAGCGAACGGGCTGTTATACCTGATATATTCAGGTTTAACGGATATTCTAGATTTGGATAGCGAGATAGTATCAAGTAAGTCTTTTAATCTTCGATGATGAATTTTCCCATTACATAAATAGTTATTGAACCCACTGTAAAATGCGTAGAGCCATTATTACCTACTCCAAATTCGCTTTAATTACCTTCGGGTGCGTCACACAATCGTTGTAATTCGGCATGGATGTTTTGGTTAATATTAAGTACCGAATTTATTCCCCCTGAAGCTGAATTCCGCTCACTATCTTGGGTTATCTGATTTTGGCAGCAAGTGACTAAATCCTGCATAAGCCAGTGTATGCTGACTATTTTATTTAACTGATAAACTTTTTAATCATCTTTTGGGTAATTTCGGCCAATATATAATACAATCATGTCGCAGAAGCATTCCCTCTTTATTTTACTTTTTTTTCTTTCCTTCAGTTCGTTGTGTCTCCCCGCCCAAACCCTCACTGGCATTTTCCGACAACTGCCCCATCAGCCTATCCAGCTTGAAGCATTTAATGGCCTGAAAACTTATGTCGTTGACTCTGACACAACCGATGCATCTGGAAATTTCTCCTTTCATTATTCCACTACCGACAAGGGCGTAGGCTTTATTCAATCCGTAGATAAAAAACCCGTGTTTGTATTATTGACAGGGGAAGATATTGAATTGGAGGGAGCAACGCCCAGTCAGATAGAAACGGTACACATGCTGAAAGGTGAGGAAAATCAATGGTTTGAGCAATATGCAGCCGAACAACCCCGACGAGAACAAGCGCTCAGTGCCTGGTCTTTTCTGGAAACATCCTACAAAACCGATCCATTATTTTCTAATCAGAAAAAGCCTAATCAGGCCATTCAGGAGGAAAAGAATCGCCTGCATTTGCAGGATTCTTTATTTGTGTCCGGATTGCCGGATAAGTCTTATGTGAAATGGTATCTGCCTACCCGCAAACTGGTGAGTTCGGTTTCCAATATTGCTCGATATAGAACGGATGAAATTCCAGCTACACTAGCGGCTTTTCGCAATCTGAATTATGCCGATGCACGACTGTATCGAAGTGGTTTATTTCGCGATGCGATGGACAATCATTTTTGGTTAATTGAAAATAGTGGTAAATCTTTGGATTCTGTTTTTGCAGAAATGAAAATTTCTATTGATGCGATGCTCCCTCGTCTCTCGGCTGACGAAAAAAAATATAATGAGGTATGCGATTATTTATTTGATGTGTTGGAGCGGCGCAGTTTATTTCAGGCTTCTGAGTATTTAGCACTGAAAGTACTGAATGAATCTGCTTGCACCGTAGATGGAAATCTGGCGCGTCAGATGGAAATATATCGGGCAATGAAAAAGGGTAATGTCGCACCTGATTTTGAGTTTAAAGGAGATGTTTTAAATCGTCCTTCTGAAGCAACGAAGAAATTATCGGATATTACCACGCCCTATCGATTAGTTGTATTTGGAGCTGGCTGGTGTCCGAAATGTCGAGAAGAATTAAATGAATTGGCGAAAGTGTACGACAAATTCCAATCTTACGGTATGGAAGTGGTATTTGTCTCCTTGGATGAAGATGCCCAGATATTCCGGGATTTTGCCGAAAAGTTTCCCTTTATCAGCATGTGTGATTACAAGAAATGGGATAATGAAATTGCACAAGCTTATTATGTTTTCGGCACCCCTACTTTATTTTTATTGGATCCAGAACGCAAAATAGTCTTGAGACCGGTATCCGTGAAGCAAGTAGATGCTTGGGTGGATTGGTTTTTAGGTGGGGGGAATAAGTGAGGGTTTAAAGCGAGAAGTTTATTATATTTGTTGTAAATGTATGATTTGAAATTACCCAATTATTTTTTTAACTTTCTTTGTGGGATTTTTATAAGTGTTTTCTTTATTGGGAGTGGGTTGAGTTCATTTGCTCAAACCCCTGTAACAGCTAGTGATTGTCATACCGCAGTAGATGCTTGTACAAATATCGGCTTTTCTATTTTACCTAACGGCTTTGGCTCTATAAATGAATTACCTGCAACTAATAGAATTTCAAATCCATGGCCGATTAATCCGG
>JBEIHC010000225.1:0-2139 GCA_040381555.1 Bacteroidia bacterium | reverse complement strand
ATTGAACTACCTGGTCATCCATTTTTTGTGGGGTGTCAGTTTCATCCTGAACTCAAAAGTACAGTAGAAAATCCACATCCGTTATTTGTTGCTTTAGTGAAGGAGGCATTTCAGTTTAAAGCAAGGAATTTACCTGCGTAAATTGGGGGTAGTGAGGAGCTGAATAATTCATTGCAAAGTAAAGGAAAGAAATGAGTGGTGTAGGATAAATTGACTGGGATAAATAATTTACAAGATATTTTTTGGATCTGTGCAATTTAAAAAAGATTGATCAAAATAAGGTGTTCATTTAAAGAACCTAATGGTCGAATCTTAAATTCTATTTTAGCCGGCCTAAATTCAGAAAAGTTTTCACACGGTTAGTAAAAACCACAGAAGCGCAGGAGTACAAACGGAGGTGAACGGAGCTCTCTGTTTTACTCTGTTTGTACTCTGTTTGCTCCGTGGTTAGGTAAAAACTCGATTATATCTTCTCATGTTAAATTGAAATTATATTTATGATCTGTAAACCTTTCTTTCTTATCCATTTACAATTCTTCCGGATGTAACTGCCAAATTATTCTCCTGAATAAATCTCCAGATATACATTCCCGGATTGGGTATAGGTATCTCCTGATTTGGGGAATTAATTTGAACGGAATGAATTAATTTTCCTGAAACATCGTAGAGTTCAAATTTTCCAATAATGTCGTTATTTTGAGAAAAAACTAATTGCCATTTATTGGGTGCTATTTGAGAGAACTGAATGGGATTGGCTGCATCCTGATTTTGTTTAACTGCACTCGCAGCGAATAAGGTAGTACAATCAACTCCCCCCTCTTTCGTTAACGGCCAGTTGTAGTCATAGTAGCAATTGCGACAAATCAACGGTCCTTCCACATTGGTTGTCATTGGAAAAATATATCCTCCGGTACCCAATCGCTCTGTTATATAGGTAGTTTGTTGACAATAAGAATTGGGATAAGCGCTCGAAACCTTTAGACGCTTCAAGGGGCGACCATTCAGGATTATAGTATCCTTTCCAATTACTGTAAATCGATCATCGGTTAAATCACCATAAAAATCATAAAATTTAAAGTCCCAAGTATCGCCTAATCGGGCGGATAAGTCATACATCCTATAGGTTGTGTCCAATTCAGGATACCAGGCAAATACCTTTTCTGAATCAGATTGAACATACATAGGCTTCAAGTGCCAATCAGGGTATTGCGCAGAATATTGGGTTCCTTTGAGTATATGAAATATCTCAGACCCAATAAGTGTATCTCCGGTGTGAACGGTTTTTATATAAGAAACACTATTGTTCCCAAAAAAAGATCCGGATACAGTATGATACCATACGGAACCAGGAAAAACCAAAGCCTGACTGTACACTCGATTTCCCCAGGCAAGTAAAAACAATAACACGATTATGGGTGTTTTCATAGTTTCCCCTGTTTAGAATTCCAATATTAGAAAATAATTCCATATAGCCAGAATTCAATCCAAATCATTTTTTCAATTGGATTACACGAAAGAGGAAATCCAAATTATTAGCTCTACCTATTTTCAAATGGAATAAACATCCATAATGAAAGGCCTATTTTCCAATAAATTAGGAGAAATGATTATAAATACTGCTCCAATCTTTTGAGTAATCACTAGTTATAAAAAGCAAATAAGGCTTTCGTCTAATTAACCGACTGAGGGCTTACTAAATTGTGATTTCAACTGAACGAATTTCAGAATAGTATCCAAACGGATAGTAAAAACCACAGAGGCGCAGAAGTATAAACGGAAGTGAACGGAGCGTTTGTTATAATTCAATTTTTACAGTAAATGCCATTAATTGTGAGTGATTATACAATATCATTTTCATTTTGAATTGTACTCACCCAGCGCTCTCACTCTGTCCTGCTCCTACAACTATACAATACCCTTTCCAGAGGTGTGCGTTGCAAGCCTATACCTATAAACACCAGACAGGTACTGGGTTTTTCTTCTGCCCATACTTCTCCCGCCTGAATCCAACATTCTTTCCCTGCGGATTGAACCCAGTATTTTCGCGGATCATTGGCAACCTGAATCCAGCCTTTTATGCGATATAAAAAATCTCCCTGAACCTTGCATAATACGGTCATTCGGTGTAGAAAGGCCATT
>JBEIHC010000224.1:0-2188 GCA_040381555.1 Bacteroidia bacterium | reverse complement strand
TGCTCTAAGTGCAGGGCAAAATCCTTTTCTTCCTGAGAAAGATTCTGCTCATTTCCTCCGGCATCCTGTTTGAGCTGCACCAAGATTTCCTCGATGGCATCCGTTACCGGTTTTAATTCCCGCTTTTGACTTTCGACCAATATCAAAGAAGTCAATAACCAAACATCCTTTTCTGCGGAAAAATATTCCTTCCTTCCCGAAGGCTTATGTTCCTTGCGCACGAGCCCCCAATCGGATAACTCCCGGAGATTCATATTCGCATTGCCCCGGCTGATGTCCAATCGCTCCATAATGGTATCGGTATCCATTGCCGCTCCCGATGAAAACAACAACGCATAGATTTGGGACATCGTTCGCGAAATCCCCCAACTGGAAGACATTTCTCCCCAGGTCTGGATAAACTTCTGCTGAGCAGCACTGAGCGTCGTTTCGGAAATCATTCCCCAAATTTCGGAAAATTTAGGGAGAAGTGGGCGGGAGGGGAATATTCTGGGAAATTAAAAATCCCTCTGGCAATTATCTGGGTATAAAAATCGAAAAAAACTCCCATTTTAAAGGGGTATATCCGGTTTGGGTTTGGGAAGGAGGGGGTGAATGAATGATGAATGATGAGTGATGAATGATGAGTGATGAGTGATATTGTACCAGGAACCGCACGAAAGTCGCCCACCGGTGTCATGTCGAGTAAGGGGCAGAGGCAAAATACATTCGAAATTAATTTACGCCCCTGTATCGAGACAAGGCACCGGGAAAGAAAGCCTCACCCTGCCGCACATTTCTCGATACGAGGCCTGCCCCAAATACCCTCAATGCAAACTATCTTGTTGGCCTCTATTCGAAATGACCAAACTCAGGAAAGCTCCCCACCGGAGTCATGGAAAGTATGGAGTAGAAACAATTTAAATTCGATATTAAAATACGCTCTTTTATGTACTTGCCTGAAATGGTGATGAACCGAGCACTCCGTTTTACTCTGTTTGTACTCTTTTTTCTCCTTGGTAAATTACAAACAGAGTCCAAAAGTTATTTTTCCTTTCTTCCTATTGTCTGACTCAGGATTTTCTTGATTATAGGATTTGAGGATTTTCTTGCTTTCAAAATCCTGTTAATCCTTTAATCCTGTTAATCCTGATTCAGACATTTTTCCTTTCTTCATATCACCTCCTGAATTAAGTTCATAATCTGCTCTACTGATCGTACTTCTAACTTCGAAAACGCAAACCATTTCTTCCCAAGATCCTTCAAAGAAGCACCTAAATGATATACTTCTTTACCGTCAATAATCAAAAAACGGTCGTGGCTTTGGGTAAATAGTTTTGCTTCAAAATGTCCGTATTGTGCATTGGCTTTTTGAATATCTAAAGCCAATTGTTTGTGGATGTTTTTACTCAGCAAATATACCCTCACCCCTTTTTTCTTTTTGGCTAAATGCGTCAGGGTAGTTTCATCGACATAGTTATCGATAAGTACAATGCTCTTCTTAGCCGAGCGAATGATTTTAGAGGCGAGCTCGTAGGCATCAAATATCTGTCCGTCAAAGAATACGCCCTGGGTAGGGATGAGGTGGGTGTTAATTTGCAATTCAATCTGGTTGACTTTTTCTGCTATAGTTTGCACATTGTCTTCAATGCGGTTCATTCGGTTGTTGATGGCAAACCCTTTCAGTAGGTAGTCTTTCAGCACTCTTGTTGCCCATATACGGAATTGCGTTCCGCGTTTGGAATTCACTCTGTACCCAACGCAGAGAATTGCATCCAGATTGTAGTATTTAACTTCCTTGATTTGTGTTTTTCCTTTAATGGCTCCGTGCGGAGTGGTGCGTGCAAAAAATGCACATACCTCTTTCTCCTCTAATTCCCCTTCCAGGAATATGTTTTTCAGGTGTTTGGAAATGACGGTTCTATCCCGTTCAAACAATTGCGCGATTTGATCCTGCGTAAGCCAAAAGGTTTCCTGGTCCTCATCCATCCTTACCTCAATATGCTCTGCAAGCTCATCTGGCCTATATAGAATGATTTCGCTTTTCATTTATCCTATAAGATGTTTAATTGCTGACAGTGTGTCTGCTCCCCATTCTTAGTAGTCTTAAAGATAGACAATATTTCATTTCTTTCAAGATCTTTTTCGGAGGTCTCAAACCGGCTTCCTCCTTCTTATTGGGATTCTTCACACTCAGGTCAAAAGTATC
>JBEIHC010000223.1:0-2248 GCA_040381555.1 Bacteroidia bacterium | reverse complement strand
CATCCCCAAGGAATAAGAAGCCTAAAAGGCCCTATCATAATAATTATAAGCCATTATAGCTTAACTAAACGACATTGAATTATATAATATAATATTTTATCTTAAAGCATCCTAAATAAAAAAAACACACAATTTTATATTTCGCCAAAAGCACATCTTTTTTCGACTTTTGGCGAATTATAAATCCCTAAATACGCGCGTTTCTGATGAAAATAAACCGGCCCTTAACCATGCAGAATGCGTACTTCAGGCTGCCAATCAGAACTAAATCTGGAGTCGTTTCTCTTGATAATTTACTGTCAGATTGTTCAAGGCTTGCAGCAAGCCTAAGTTGCCATCGCATTCTTATGTCGGGAATAATGATCCTCCAACATCTCCCGTAACTCATTCATTCGCACTTTTCGATGTAATACCCCATTGAGGGCAACAGATACATGACCAGTTTCCTCTGATACAATCACAACCAAAGCATCCGAGGATTCGGATATCCCAATACTCGCCCGATGACGCATCCCCAATTCGGCTGGAATATGCGGATTATCCGTTACAGGCAGCACACATCTTGCTGCCACAATGCGATTGCCATGTATGATCATTGCCCCATCATGCAAGGGACTATTTTTATTAAAAATTGAAATAATTAAACGCTCATTTAATTCTGCATTAATCACATCCCCGGTAGATTGTAATATTTTCATTTCAGAGGAACCGGTGAAAACCATAATAGCCCCGGTTTTGGTCTCTGCCATCCGCACCACAGATTCTAATATGTCATTAAAATTAATGGATAAAGAAGTATCTGTAGAGAGTTGCATTCTAAGTCTATCCAGAAAGGTATTTTTTCCAATAATCAGCAGAAAACGACGAATCTCCGGGGCAAACAGAATGACCAATGCAATGGTCCCTGCACTTAGAAATTGGTCCAACATGGTTTTCAATAATGAGAGCCCCAGCAATCCCACAATCTTCCAGAGCATGAAAATACCTGCGAGGGCATAAATAATCCGAATAGCCAAAGAACCCTTGAGCAGATTATACAATCCATATAACAAAAAGGTAACTGCCAGAATATCGAGCATATCCAGCAGTCTGAACTTCAGAAATCCTATCTGAAAAATTTCCATTGCTCAAAAGTACAAAGGAATCTGTTGGCAGACTATTTAGGGAGTTGGAGAAAATGAAGTAAAGC
This sequence comes from Bacteroidia bacterium, assembly GCA_040381555.1. Lineage (GTDB taxonomy): Bacteria > Bacteroidota > Bacteroidia > J057 > RFSG01 > CANHCC01. The sequence continues at coordinate 1,059 of JBEIHC010000223.1, read as the reverse complement.
AGTTTTCTGCAGGCCAAATTGCTCTGCAGAAAGCACAACCTGACTGGGCTCTGTAAAACAAATACCCTCAATCTGCCCCAGGTATAAGGCATTCCCCAGTTTCATACTTTTTACAGAACCTCTGAATATTTGGGAACCTGGCTTACCTTCGAAAATCCAAAGCCACACATCACCGGGAATCTTATTCTCATATCCGATCAACAGCAAGGTACCTTTTTCAAGAGACTCTGCTCTGAAAGCTGCATCTGTTGCAACAAAACCAGTAAAGAAAGAATCTACTACACTGGCTATTTGAACAGGAGATTTACTCAAAGAGGCCAATTTCACTGACAGTGTTTTCCAGGATTTGCTCAGTAAAAATATCGTATCATTCATCAAAACCATGGCTTCACAATCCCGGTCATGCTGCTTGTCTTCCGGGCTACCATACAACTCATCCGGCCAACGAAATCTCCATTCTGACAGAACGCTTATTAAAGAATCTCCCTTCTGAGGAATACCACAAGAATACACTTTGAGGTCTGTTCTTTTACCACTATTGTTCCCTGCATCTGCAATGTACAATTGCCCATTGCCAATCATAGCTGCTTCCCAGTCTTTATTGAGAATCTGCTGAATTTTCACCCTTCGTTGCACCTGACCTGAACTGGTATCCAGTAAGTAAATCTCTGACTTGCCTCCTGAGTCGTTAAAGGTCCAAATGCCTTCCTCCGTTACAAATAGCCCGGAGGATTCTGAAACTTCTTCCGATAGGGCTAAGGGCTTTCGAACCCAACGAGGCGAATCGTCCTGTGCAAAAGAAACATGTATATCCGTTAATGCGAATAGTATTAGGAGCAGATATTTCATTTGCGGAGAAGAATACAGTTCACTCCTTTAGATGTATCATACGAAGTGAGCGTGTTTATTGCAAAACAAGAAAAGGCACCTGTGAAAACGATATTAAATCCAGTTCTTCGTCTTAGGAATAAGCCCGAATCATCCAGCATAAAGTCTTGTCCAGAGGAAGCAGAGTTCTGCAGCAGAAAGAAGCAGAATTAATCCTGCCGGCATGAATTT
>JBEIHC010000222.1:0-2332 GCA_040381555.1 Bacteroidia bacterium | reverse complement strand
CACCTGTTTTGCAGTACTTCTGAAACCCTTACCTTTGTGTACATGAAAGGAAAAACCATACTGATATGCCCATTGGATTGGGGATTAGGACATGCAAGTCGTTGTATTCCTCTCATCCATGCGTTTCAACAATCAGGACATAGAGTGCTCATTGGGGCAGATAAAGGTCCTGCAGCCTTACTTAAATTGGAATTTCCAGAGCTCACCCACTTGGTTTTTCCCGGCCTTGAAATCGTCTATCCTGAAAACGGAAATTTCGTTTCCTATATGATGAAAACTGCTCCCAAATTGATTGAACAAATTAAAGCAGAGGAAACATGGGTTAATAAAATTGTTGAAGCACAAGGAGTAGATATTATTTTGTCGGATAACCGATATGGAGCCAGAAGCAAAAAGGCACATTCCATCTTTATGACGCATCAGCTTTTTGTCAGGGGCACTACTTATACCCGATTTCTAGAACCCTTGATGCGCTTTCTAACTTGGCAACATATCCGAAAATTTGATACCTGTTGGATACCGGATGTGCAAGACAATCCCAATTTGTCGGGTGAACTTGCGCATGGAAAACAACTTCCCATTCCGAATACCCAGTACATTGGTATTCTCTCCAGATTTCAGGGCTTATTGGAAGAGCATCCTGGATTTGAGCCACCAGAACTATTGGCGGTACTGTCAGGACCTGAGCCACTGCGATCCATTTTAGAAAATAAATTAATTCAACAAGCCGAAGAAATTAAACGGGACATACTCATTATTCGGGGTAAACCGGGTCAGCAAAATATAGAAAAACCCAATAGATATGTTCAAACAATTTCCCACCTTCCTTCCAAACAATTATTATATTGTTTGAACCACAGTAAAATAGTGGTGTGCCGATCTGGATATTCCACAATGATGGATCTTCAATTCACCCAAACACCCGCTTTACTCATTCCCACTCCAGGGCAAACAGAGCAAGAATATCTGGCAAAAATATATCAAGAAAAAGGATGGTATTATTCCAATTCTCAATCCAATCTTGATTTAAAGACTGATTTACCCAAAGTAAATAACTATAAGAAATTCACTCATTCTGTACTTCAAGATAAATCAATTCTATCAGATTTAATCCTAAATATTGAGTAGGGAAATTACCTATTCACTATTTACATTCTGTAGTAATGGATTATTTTTATAAAATTGAAAAAACTAATTCAAAAGCAATGGATTCAAAAGAAAAAATCGTAAAAGACTGGTTGCCTAGGTATACCGGAACTCCCCTAGAAGATTTTGGAGATTATATTTTGCTGACGAATTTCGGCAACTATGTAGAACATTTTGCGGAACGAGAAAATACCCAGGTAATTGGAATTGGTAAACCCATGCAAACTGCAACCACAAAAGATGGCATCACCATGATTAATTTCGGAATTGGCAGTGCCAATGCTGCGACTATTATGGATTTGCTCAGTGCCATTACGCCTAAGGCAGTATTATTTCTGGGCAAATGTGGAGGTTTGAAAAGAAATAATCCCCTGGGTTCATGGATATTACCTATAGCCGCCATACGAGGAGAAGGGACAAGCGATGATTATTGCGACCCAAAAGTTCCGGCTATGCCATCCTTTCGTTTACAACGATCGGTTTCCCAAATAATCATTAATAACAATCAGGATTATTTTACAGGTACGATTTATACCACCAATCGCAGAGTATGGGAGCATGATACTGTATTTAAAGAAAAGTTAAAGGAAATGAGAGCCATCGGAATTGATATGGAAACGGCAACGATATTTATTGCAGGATTTGCCAATGATATTCCGCGTGGAGCCTTGTTACTAGTATCCGATAACCCTATGACTCCGGAGGGGGTAAAAACAAGCGCCAGTGATCAGGGAGTTACCAAACAATTTATGGAGTTACATGTTAAAATGGGTATTGAATCCTTGAGAGAATTAAAAAATTCTGGGGAATCGGTTAAGCATTTGAGGTTTCAATAATTAGGAGTTATAAATTATGAATTATGAGTTATGAGTTATTGTACTTGCCTCCATTAGGTTGACTTTTTTACTACCTTTAATTAGGTGAAGGACAAATATGTTTATCATTTGGGGTAAGGAATAAAGTTAGAAAAATAAGGCTACTATAAATCAAACCATTCGAAATTCACTTGGGTTTCCTGAGAATGTATGGACAAAATATGGGTTTACCCTAAACGGAGGTTTACCCTAAACGGAAGTTTAACTATTATCCCCTATTTTCTGTAATAGTTCGCCTACGACAAAAGTACTGCCACCTACATAAATTAAGTCTTGTGGAGATGCTTGAGATAAAGCAGCTAAATATCCCT
>JBEIHC010000221.1:0-2349 GCA_040381555.1 Bacteroidia bacterium | reverse complement strand
TTGGATGGATTGTACCGTAAGCTGTATGATATACAGTTTGGGGGGAGGGGTTAGTAGCTAAACTCTTAGGTTTGTAATGAGTGAAGATTGACTTGTACGGATTTTTTCCGTACATATGTACTTTCGAACAACGCCTATGGCCAAGCCCACTCAAAATAAATCCAGATTCGATGCCCGAATTTCAGAAGAGCAGAAGGCCTATTTTGAAAAAGCGGCCACTTTAGGACGGTATAGAAATCTGACAGATTTTGTGTTGCTTGCTGCCTTTGAGAAGGCCAAGGAAATCATTGCAGAAAAAGAACAAATACTGGCTTCGGAGCGTGATGGTAGAATATTTTTCAAAGCCATTACGCAAACTGCTAAACCATCCAGAACTTTGAGGAAAGCAGTAACGGACTATAACTCCTTGGCTCTACGCTGTTTTTTGTGGGTTTGATAGGACCATTTTCCCAAATTTCGGAGTAGCAATTGATTCAGGAATCTCCCAATTCAATATTATTTTAATTTGTTTTATTTAGGGCTTACTCAGAAAGTATTGGCAAAAAATGGGTTTACACTAAACCGAGGTTTACACTAAACTGAGGTTTACACTAAACCGAGGTTTACACTAAACCACAATCAGATATTCTAGAGATTTTTTAAATTGGCATTCAAATTATTGCATGCGATTTATTGGTTCATCTAATAATTCCTTGCATTTGAACAACACCGAAATGTTTGTAATTAAGCAATAGTAAGGATTTATACTTTCTGAGGAAGCCCTAATTATGATGCGATGATTGATTGTGAAAATCTCATTGGTACGAACCTCACTGTCATAGATCAATTCACGATCCAGATCTACGGATAATATAGCAAAGGAAAAAGCATCCGAACGAATGACCGAAGTAATTTTTGCCACGATATAGTTGGGAAAGTTCGCTTCTTCCCTTGAGATAATAATAGCCGGCCGTTGCTTGGTCTGAGTAAAATCGGTATATGGATAGGGAAATAATACAATGTCCCCTTACTTGTATCGCATAACCTCAATAATTATCCCAATGCGCATCCTCTACCCGATTCCAGTCTTCTGCCAGTACCGCTTCGGATAATTTATAGGAATCACTCACCTGTGCCTTTTCCTGAAGTTTCTGAAAATACAATTGAATATCAGCCAAATAATCGAGAATGTTTTTTTTTGAATCACCGTAGGAATTATCTTCCCAAAGCAGAATCTCCCTTTGGAGATTGGAGACTAAAGACATCAGAGGGATTAGTTGCTCCATCTGCTGGCCAGCCTCCTGTAGCGATAAATCAGACAGGTGCTTAATTTGATTTTTTAATTCAGCAGAAGACTTAACAATTACTGGTAACATCCCAATAAAGGATTTCTGTCGGAAATCCGTGGAGTGGCTATATCCTGAAATCAGGCCTAAAGACTCAAGAATTCGATTCGGTATGGAATGCGACAGAAGCATAATACCAATTTAATGATTCGAAAAGGAAATGTCACCTTCTGTTAATACCCAATCGGTGTTAACACCTAACCTTCCATTCAACCAAGCAAAACAACCGTTGATACAACAAAGAGATTTACAATATACGACTGGCAAGATCCAACCGTTTTCCATCAGTCTATGATTTCATCCATTCAAGCCATACTACCTATGTAACAGGTTTACTCAAATTCACACTTAATCATTATGAATTCGAATCCTGTGCATTTTTTGCTCGATGACCAACAATATCAATTGCTGGCGCAACTCAATCTTCTTAACAAAAAACTCCTAAGAGATTTAGAAATCCGACGGAAATACCACAACCTTAAATCTCAGGGAATTTCATTCCAACATGCCCTGGACATGCTACTCCCGGAATATCCTTATCTCCAGCCAGACACTTTGAGAAAACTGATTTATTCTCCGGCGGTGGCGAAAATTGAAGCTTTGGCCACTAAGTAGTAGTCCTAAATCCGATGATTTAAAAATCCTAAACTTATTTACAAAGATGAAGTTTCCGGGTAAAGGACGCTCCCCTTGTATCCGTAAATTTCACAAAATAGACACCGGCTGTTAATGTTGATAGATCCATGCCCTGCTGCAGGTTTCGGATTGTTGTTAGCGGAATAAGGACACGCCCCGTTGGGTCGTAAATTTCAAACGCCTGCAACTGCTCCGATAATACAGAACAGCTTACCATACCGGAGGAGGGATTGGGATATAACACCAAGTCATTTGTATCCCACGCTTCAACCTGAGATAATGTAGCACAATCCAGAAGGCCTGTTTGCTGAACCCCAATGCCACTTGCTGTACTCACCCATTGTTGAAACGCAGTCCCTGCAGCACAGTCTCCTTTTAAATAAAAATC
>JBEIHC010000220.1:0-2507 GCA_040381555.1 Bacteroidia bacterium | reverse complement strand
CTGGTAAGTTACTTACCCCCCTCTGGTAAGTTACTTACCCCCGCCCGGTAAGTTACTTACCCCCCACCCGGTAAGTTACTTACCCAACCGTTGGTTACCATCCTTATTTGATTAATTTTACACACAGAATACTCCAAACGAGTAAACTTCGTTTAATTCAGGCATTTCGTTTTCATGGCAGATATCATTTTCTTTTCCATTTTATTTATCCTCGTGGCAGGATTTCACGCAGGATTGTATCGTATGTTCGCGTTGGCGGGGCGCCCCGGATACCAGGCGCTAATCCCTGTATATAACTGGCATATTTGGAATCAAATCACCGGTCGCCCGTCCTGGTTCTTCTTACTGGGCCTGATTCCGGTGGTGAACATTTTTGTGTTTGTCGGCATGTTGGGGGACTTGGTAAAATCTTTCGGACGCTCCGACCTTAAATCTGAATTGTTTAGCGTGATTGCGCCCTATGCTTATTTCCTTTGGTTAAGCAATCAACCCGACACGCGCTATGATGGACCGGCATTTAAAGGCCTTCAACCCGTTAAATTGGTTAAGAAAAGCTTCTTTAGAGAATGGGCAGATGCGCTTATCTATGCTGGAACCGCCGCGCTCTTAATCCGCACTTTTTTTGTAGAAGCCTTCATGATTCCGACCGCCTCCATGGAAAGAAGTATGATGGTTGGAGATTTCCTCTTCGTCTCAAAATATAGCTATGGGATTCGTATGCCGATGATTCCGCTTTCGTTTCCCTTCGTGCATAATAAATTGCCCATGGTCAATGCGAAATCTTATTTGCCCTGGCTCAAACTCCCCTATTACAGAACCCCTGGTTTTACAGAGGTCAAAAGAAATGACATTGTCGTCTTTAATTATCCGGCGGATGATGTTCGCCCCAATAATCCGGAATTGGGACCCGTTACCGAGCCCAGTCTAAAAGAAAACTACATCAAGCGCTGCGTGGCTCAGGCAGGCGACTTGTTTGAAATCCGAGATCAACAAATTTATATCAATGGGCAACCCGGAAATAACCCAAAGGACATGCAATTCTCCTGGCTGGTCTTTTCTAAAGTCCCTCTGAACCCTAACAAGAAACTGGCAGAACTCGGATACCGGGACCCCAACGACAGCAATCGTAACTGGGGAGAATTTCCCTATCAGATGTATCCCTATCTGACACAGGATTCTTTGATGTCTATGGTACAACAATATGGATACCCCTATGAATTCTTAATGACCGGAGAAATGGCAGAAACTTTCAAGGCCTTTCCCCACATTACGAAAGTCATGCGTCTCCCCCAGCCCAAAGGTTACATTATGCCTTATGAACAGGCCTGGGTCTATCCTCAAGACACCCTAAATTTCAAATGGAATCTGGACAATTACGGTCCTGTAACCATACCAGCCAAAGGCAGTACCGTAACCCTCACCCCGCAAAACCTCTCCCTATATGCCCGTATCATCCGGGATTATGAAGGCCATTCACTGGAAACAACCGCCGATGAAATTCGCATAGATGGAAAATCTACAACCTCCTATACCTTCGGCATGAATTATTACTTCATGATGGGCGACAACCGCAATAATTCTTTGGATTCCAGATATTGGGGATTCGTACCGGAAAATCACATCGTCGGCAAACCCATCATGGTATTTATGTCCTTCGAAGGCGGCTTTAGAATGGACCGATTTTTTCATTTCCCCGAGTAATTAGTCCGAGGGGCGGAACCCCGTCTAAAGAGATAAGTTCTCTAAGGATATCTGAAAGGGGATGGCATATTTTGTCGGGAATCTCAATTTAAACCAATAATTGACTGTAAAAATTGCTTGTAGGTTTTATCGGCATACCTGAACCTTCCCCCTCTTTACATTATTATTTGCACTGAGAAATCACGCATAGTATCTATCGCATTGGCGCTTGCCTCAATTTAATGATGCAATTCCCCTTATGCCCAATTGAATGGAGTCCTAATCTTCAAGCAGAAACAAGGGTTCGAAGCCAATTTTCCTTACTGAATAATATTTGACAGTGGCAAACTAAATTCATTTAAATTAGAGAAATGAAATCATTGTTAACGATTATCCTCCTGATCGTGGATGTACTTCTCATTGCCTTCGGGATTTATGGAACAGGCAAAGTCTTGCAATTATACAGACAGTCTGTATATTCAGAAACTGAACCAATTCTATCTTATGTGGTAAATCCGAAGAAACAAAAGCTTCAATAGTTTTGGAAAGAAGAAAATGGACAAATCCTGGGAAATTTTGATAATTTAATTCAACATGTAGAAAGCAAAAATGAGACTTTAATTTTTGCAACCAATGGGGGCATGTATGATAAAAGCATGGCCCCACAAGGCCTTTACATTGAAAACCATAAAACCCTAAAACCAATAGACCTGAGAAAAGGGAAGGGTAATTTTTATTACCAACCCAATGGGGTCTTTTATCTGTAAGATACTGAGACACCCGGGATTTGTAGCAGTAAGGAATTTAAATATACCGGTTATATTCAT
>JBEIHC010000219.1:0-2517 GCA_040381555.1 Bacteroidia bacterium | reverse complement strand
TTCTTTAATTAGGAAATGATTTTTTGGTTTATTTAGTAAAAAAATAGGCTCTACGCCATTAATTATGGGTAATTAAATCTTAGAAGTACCCCTGTATAGTGGTTATAAATCTTCTACTTAATTTATAAAAAAAGCTATACCCTCTCCCTCCCCTCTCCAATGTAGAAGGCTTCAACCCCACTGGCCACTCCAATTGTGTCCAGAACTTCATTAAATAAAACAAATTGGAATAACATCTAATTTGGGGAGTCCTGAATCATTTGCTATTCCAAAATTTTGGAAAATGCTCCTATCAAACCCACAAAAAACGGCGTAGAGCCACACTTTTTCAATATCACACCTACTCTTCTATCCCCGTTCAGTGCTTCGCTTACCCTAAACCTGCCCGCAAGAGAAGGAATGCCACCCACAAGCCATTGCCCCTAGACTATTGTCTTGTATTTAATCGATAAAATCGTATGATTTTTTTATTTCAATTTGCCCATATAAAACGGGATAAAAAATTAAATAAATCTGAATACTTAAATTGTATTCCTGATTATTCCTAACTTTACTTAACAATTCAACATGAAATTCTTTCTACAAACGATTCTTTTAATTACTGGGATTTCTGCCTTGTTTGGAGGGGGACAACTAATGCTCATTCGAGATGGAAATGGGTTGGGTATCAGTATGGCTTTACTACAATATTCTCCATTTAAGGATTTTTTTGTGCCCGGGTTGTTTTTATTTGGAGTAATTGGAATGGGGTCCGTTACAGTATTTATTACCGGGGCACTTAGGATGTGGTTTTATGGTCGAGCTTCAAAAATGTTGGGGATATTCATTCTCCTCTGGCTTATCATTCAGATTCTAAGCATTCGAACATTTTCTTGGTTGCAAGTAGTTATTGCACTTTTCGGATTAGCAATGATTTTATTACCCAGACACATTCGGAAGTATTCTGTTTAACTCAGACTATTCAGGTACTTTAGGACAAGCTGCAAGTTTCCTAAAAATCAATAGAAAACTCTACTCGTCTATTTTTTGCTCGACCTTCTGGAGTAGAATTATCTACAAGTGGTTTGTCCGCTCCAAACCCTGCGGCGCTAATTCTGGAATCTTCAACCCCTTTGTCTGTTAGATAGTTTTTAACGGCATCTGCACGGGCTTGAGAGAGCAATTGATTCTTTTCTGGGTCTCCCGAATTATCTGTATGTCCCTCCAGTTTAAGGGCATATTCAGGATTGTTTAACAGGAGATCTGCAACCTGATTCAAGATAGGGTAGGATTCTGGTTTTAAAACATCTTTACCAGATTCAAACTGTACACCCTTGATTGCTTTCTCTAATAATTTGCGTGTATCCGTTGAAATTTCAGGGCATCCTTTATTGGATTTTGGCCCTGCTTTATCCGGACATTTGTCCATGAGGTCATGAATTGCATCCTGGTCTCTGTCTGGGCAACCTTTGGTTTCTGTTGTACCGGGTAATCCAGGGCAGGCATCCAGATGATCGGGAACTAAGTCCTCGTCCATATCCGGACATCCTTTCATTTCCAATTTACCTTCGCGATTTGGGCATTCATCTTCTGAATCTTGAATGCCATCATTATCTGAATCAGGGCATCCTTTGAATTTCGGTATTCCAGCCTTATCTGGGCAGGCGTCTTCTGTATCAGTTACCTTATCTTCATCCGCATCCGGGCACCCCTGCATACCGGTCCGACCTCTTACCTCTGGGCAATTGTCCTCCTTGTCACTAACCCCATCAGAATCTTTGTCCGGACAACCTGCAGCGCTTGGATTGCCTTTAATTCCCGGACATTTATCTGCATAATCATATACCCCATCTTTGTCTGTATCAAATGGACAACCTACAGAATCAACCGGAACTCCGGGAGGAGTGTAGGGGCAAATATCGATTTTGTCCGGAGTGCCATCTAGATCTCCATCCGGAATAATTTTCCCTAATACATACACCAATCCCAGATTTTGTTGGCCATAATGATCTTGCCTGCCATTGGTTTCAGCATGTGGCACATATCTATCGCGCACATCATGATCGCTGAGTTTATATAAAAAATAGTATTGAATTGCCCATCGCTCATTTACCTGGTATTTAATTCCAGCTCCTAAGGGAACGATTAGGTCATTCACTCTATATCCTTCGCGCGTTACATAGGGTATTTCACTTCCACGATATCCAGCTGTTCCGAAACCCGCCATCAAAAAAGGTTCTACTTTTGATTCGAGTGGAATAAATACTCCGTTATTTAATTTTAAGCTAAAAAGTAAATCAAAATCAATTTTATGTCCGGCATAATTTTCTGTTTTATTACTATAGCCAAAAGCTCCATATGTTCCTTGAAAATGGATATTCCAGCTCGAGTTAAGCCATCTTGCAAAAGAGAGCCCTCCAAATCCATAGGCAGCTTGATCAAAAGCAAAAATGCGATTCCCTAAATCACCTGAATATTGATTGGTTCCTCCGAATCCACCGACAGCCCAGCGATGGATTTTTGTTTGACTATTTGCTA
>JBEIHC010000218.1:0-2518 GCA_040381555.1 Bacteroidia bacterium | reverse complement strand
GTTAGTTGTTAGTTGTTAGTGGTTAGTTGTTAGTTGTTAGTGGTTAGTTGTTAGTTGTTAGTGGTTAGGGGTTAGTTGTTAGTGAGTAATGGCAATTAATAGAATTTAAATGTTCTTGCAGATTCTGCCTTACAAAAGGCGCTGAAAGGGCCTCCTCCTTTTTAGATGATTTAATTATTTAGAGGATTCCCTTGTGCACACGGCGCTGAAAGGGCCTCCTCCTTTTTAGATGATTTAATTATTTAGAGGATTCCGTGCTGCACACGGCCCTGAAAGGGCCTCTTCCTTTTTAGAGGGCTTTAGCCCTTTAGCTCCCCCTTCACCTTCTCATACATTTCTTCCGAAAATAATCGAATGCTATTGAGCACAGGCTGAATGGTGTCGGGTTGATTTTTAAATAGGTCGATTAGTTTACTATTCTTCCAGTTTTCTTCTGCTTCGGATAGAAAATATCTGCGCCAAGATTGCTGGAATAGCTCAGGATGATTTGGCCAAGTAGCCCAAGCTACCTGAGTCCAGTAAGGACTAATGGGATATTCTAATAGGTAATTTCGAAGTAAGCCTAAGGTGGAATTAGAGTCTTGGCGATAGAGAATAAGCAGTTGGTCAGCGAGAATAGCCGATTCCTCATAATTCATAGTGGGTGATTGTAAAGCCTTTTCACCCTCCTCCATTAGTACAGGAATAAATGCACTGGAAATTCCCCATTGCTTCAAGGCTGCCCAAGCCATTTTATAGCCTGGTTCCCGCTTGAGTCCGGTTCTGAGTAAGCCTTCCAATACCTCCGTTCTTTCCTTTTCTTCCATTCGCTCTAGATATAATAAGAGCCTGGAAACGGATATAAAGTATTCCTTGAGTAATCTTTGTTCTTCCAAAAATTCTGTCCAAAATTCTTGAAATGCAGGTAAATGGGCCGGATAAGGTATCATCAGAGTGTAAATTTATTTAATAATTGAAGAATGAAGCGGATAAACAGTGAATTTTGATTGGTTGCAACACATTTACTCCTTTACTCGTTTTGCTTCAACAATGAAAAATTCGCTTAAGGGATATTATTTTTTGCTTTTACTGATGATCGTATTCCGATTTATGGGCATTGAATCCTTTTTCGGAATTTTCCCAGGCATTTTACCCGGGTATCCTGGCGGTTGGATTGGCATCCTAAGTTCTCCTTTTTTTCATAGTGATTGGGCGCATTTATTCAGTAATCTTATTCCCTTAATTGTACTGGGATGGATTGGCTTTCAAGTTTCGGACAAGGTATTTTGGATTGTCTTGTCTGGCATCTGGGTACTGGGAGGTTTAGGCGTTTACTTTTTGGGCAGGCCAGTGGGACATATAGGTGCCAGTGGTTGGGTCTATGGCTTGATTGCTTATTTGTTTTTTCTGGGAATATTCAGCCGAAATGCTCAATCCTTTTTACTGAGTTTGGCCATAGCCATTTTATATGGGGGTTCAGTTGTAGGCCTTTTCCCAACAGATACAGGCATTTCTTGGGAATCTCATTTATATAGTGCTTTAGTGGGTATTGCCTTGGCTTGGTATTTTCGAAATGCTCCGGAAAAATTCAATGAGCGTACTGAAGCAGAAGGGGAGGAAGATTTACCCAATTGGGCGGAAACAGAATCCCCTATACTGTATCATGAAGATTGGGATGAACAGCATAGGGGATAAATAAAGTCAGCGTGAAAAACGACTCAGACTTTCATGATTTCTTCTTCTTTGGCAGCGAGATGTTGATCTATCTTGACGATATGGGCATCTGTTAATTTTTGAACTTCTGCCTCACCAGTTTTAACCATATCCTCTGAAACGCCTTCCTTCACTAATTTCTTCAGGCTTTCGAGACTTTCCCGACGGGTGCTGCGAATGGCCACTTTGGCTTCCTCTGAAATTTCCCGGCATTGTTTGACCAGTTGCTTGCGTCTTTCTTCTGTCAGCATGGGTATATTAATCCGAATTAATACGCCATCATTCTGAGGATTGAATCCCAAATTCGCTTCAGTGATTACGCGTTCAATTGGGCCAATCATATTTTTCTCAAATGGTTGAATGGTCAGGGTTCTGGCTTCTGGGGCAGAAACCGTGGCAACCTGACTAATAGGTGTCTGTGAACCATAATAATCTACTCTGAGAGAATCTACCATGGCAGGACTTGCTTTCCCTGCCCGGATTTTTTGCAATTCTGTATCTAGGTAAACAACGGTTCTGTCCATTGCGGCTTTGCCGGCTTCCGTAATTTCTTTAATCAGTTCGCTCATGTTTGGTTTGTATTTATCCGTAAAAATAGGATTTTTTTTTCCTCAACAAATCAGGATACCAAAGTACCAACAGGTTCCCCGGAAACAATTCGCTTTAAGTTTCCGGAGGTGTTCATATTGAAAACGATGATGGGAAGATTATTCTCCTGACACACTGTAAATGCTGTCATATCCATCACATTGAGGCGATTCATCAATACATCTCCGAAGGAAATGGATTCAAATTTTTTGGCTTCAGAATATTTCTCTGGATCAGC
>JBEIHC010000217.1:0-2544 GCA_040381555.1 Bacteroidia bacterium | reverse complement strand
GGGGCGTGTGTCGGTGAACAGGCGGTGCGCCAGAGGGCAGTCAGCCAAAGCAACTCGTTCGCGGGGGGATGAGCCTGAGGGGGCCAACTCAACATTGTCCTGCGTACTCCCCCTCAGCCCCCTCCTGTCAATTGTTTTATGGACAAATTTTGAGCAAAAAAATGAAATTGCTTTTTTAAAATTCTGATTTTATTTATAAGTTTGTTTTTACAGGGCATGCCGAAAACCTGATAGAATTTAGAGTAGGCAATAAATAATTTATTTCTCTATGAAAAAGAATCTTTTGTCATTGGTTGCTGCCGGTATGATGGCAGTAGGTTTGGTTGGTTGTGCTGGAGTAACAACCGTAGGTATGATGGCTCCAATGGGTGTATTGTATACTCAGGTAACTGTTCCTGCTTATGACTTAGAGGTAGCAGCTGATGGTTCAGCAAAAGCTTCAAAAGTAGGAAAATCAACCTGCAGCAACATTCTGGGCTGGTTTGCAACGGGTGATTGTGGCGTTGATGCTGCTATGCGTGCCGGTGGAATTAGCAAGGTTCAAAGCGTAGATTTTGAATACATGCATATCCTCGGATTAATTGGTAAGAAAACAACTGTCGTTCGCGGAGAGTAATTTTCCGGCAGGATGAAAATTGCTGGTGTTTGAATGATTTATTCATTTGAATACCAGCAATTTATTTTTATACGCTTCACTATATTTGCTATTACCCGGTTCTTTAGGGCATTCTCTAGGAAGCTTTGAAAATCTTGACCTCTAAATGTTTCTGCTAGGATTAAAAAAATCATCCCTCAGTACCGCATATTTTTATATTTTTACCCTATAAACTTTAATAAACACAATATGAAAAGAATTACTGCAATTGTTGCCGGGCTGGTTTTCGCTGGTTCATTGGCTTCTTGTTCCGTTACTTCTCCCGTTAATGCAACTTCTAATCCAGTAGGAACCAAAGTAGGCACTGCCAAAGGAAATTGCTGGTTTGGAGCTCTTTGCTTTAAAGTGGATAATTCCATTAAAACTGCTGCCAAAAATGGGGGAGTTACCCGGATTGCTACGGTAGATCATAAAACTAAAATTTACCCATTCGGTTTCCTGATTCAGCGTACTACAATCGTTACAGGAGAGTAATTATTTAACAGTTTATAGACACCCGGTTTGTATAGAAATTGCCATTTCGGGATATTTTGTCTCATTTTGATTTTTGTAAGTGCTTGTTCCGATCCTAAATCGGATTCAGTCCAACTTACTGATGATTATTGTCTGAATCTGATGCCCGGAGAGAAGGAGTTAAATCTTATTGCTCCTCGGGCATCAGATGCTTTTATGAATTGCTGTCAGACAGATTCCTCCCAATTTTTGCATCGGGTTTTTAGCTCCCAAGCACATAATATTTTTATCTCGTTTGGAATTCCTGATAAGCCTGTGTCTGATTCTAGTAATCTGAAAGATAGCTCGATTCAATTGTTGGAAGAAAGAAAAAATCAGTCGGATAAAATGCGGGAGTATTTGTATAAAGCAGGTATAGATTGGGTTTATCGTATTCAATTGAGTCAAGTCAATCAAGCAGATTGGTTAATCCTCGATTTTGTAGGAAGAGATTCCCTCCTGATGAAAAATATATTTGTTACTCCCAGATTTGCTCAGTTACGCACTCAGTGCGCTCAGCACATTTTCCCTACCTCCAAAAAATAATTATTGAATTATGCTCATTCGATTTAAATTCTTCTGCCTTGTTGGTATTCTAATAGGAACCTCCTTATCCTCTTGTGTTAGTTCAGGTGGAAGTGGTGCCAGTCGCTTGGTTGATACATTTTATAAAGGAAAAGGGCAAATCTTATTCTTTGTAAACAATTTTAATATAAAAGGGAGACAAGGAAATCCCGATGTTAACTGGGATTTTACTTATGACTTCTTTCAGGACAGTATTCGTCCTGTTATTGTGAATTATTCTGTTTATGATAAGAAATTTCTAATTGGCCCTTATTCTGCTACTTTAAATGGTGTCGCACTAGATTCTATCCGTTTATTATTCGCAGATTTGCAAGGCTCAAGACACAGAACCAGATTCACAGGATTCATTTCTTTTGATGATTTTAGAAAAATTGCTCTTACCAACGAAGTTACCCTTCAAATGAACTATGGACCTGACTCATTTAAAGTAAGCAACTCAAAAAGATGGAAGCGCAAAGCACAACATATTCGGTCTGAATTCCTGGATGTAATTCGCATTACCGAATTTCAACGCAACAATCAATAAAGAAAAAAGAGCAAAGTTTCACCAACTACCTGCATCCCCCCATTTTGTATTTATCTCATGATTTTCCCTAACCCCTAACCCCTAACCCCTAACCCCTAACCCCTAATCCCTAATCCCTAATCCCTAATCCCTAACCCCTAATCACTAACCACTAACCCCCATCAGTCATACCGAGTAGGTGCCGAAAGAAAGATTGAACTTTCATGAAGGCTCAAGCACCGTATCGAGGTAAGACGGGCGGAGGAGTTATGAGTTATGAGTGATGCCCGTCTTATCTCGATACGGC
>JBEIHC010000216.1:0-2656 GCA_040381555.1 Bacteroidia bacterium | reverse complement strand
GTTTTCTCAGACATATCTTGTAGAAAATTAAAATAAACATTAAAAAAATCGAGAAAGCATAAAGTAAATCTCCATTATGCCTCCCGATATTTTTACCTTTTTAATCTAAAATAGGGCACTAAGCCTTACTTCTTTTTTGCATCATATTTCCCACTCATGACTTTACCCGCCTTGGTACGACCATCCAGGGATTTAGTTTTAGTAGAATTGGTTTGACGCTTGTTTCCGGTGTTGTCTTTTTTTGCCATATTGATTAAAACAGTAAGATGAAAATATTAGTTATTATTTAAACCACTCGGGGTGAGTTGTCATAATTTCTGATCCTCCATTGTCTTTTACCCATTTATTGAACTCGGATAAAGTCATATTGTTGTGCTCGCCCAAGGAACGATATTTCCTTCCATTTTTCACATACTTAATTTCTACCTCTACACCATAAGCCTCTTTGTAACGACGCTCAAAAGTAGAAACATTCATAGTGGCTGTGGTATTTAATTCATCTGCCCCTTTCGTTGCGCGAACGCTGGCATGTGAATTATTCCAATCTCCGACTGCTTTTCCTTCAGTATTGATAAAGCTTAAATAGAGATACGGAAACTTTGAACACCATTCCTTATTGATGGATTTCAACAATTTGTTTCCGGTAAAAGAAATTTCTGCCATGTTGATTTAAAAACAAAACAACTGCCTACTCTATTGCGGATTTTCAGCTTACTCCGGTTGTAACTTTTAATAAAGTCAATATACCTCCTGATTATTCATTAAGGATTTTCCTAACAGAATGCGCCTAGAATAATTCAGGATTGCTTGTTATAAGTTCAGAAGCGCCTAACCCTTTAACATATTCATTGTATTCATTCAGGGTCTTGCTATTGTTTTCATCCAAAGACCGATAACCGCGTCCGTTTTTGATATAATATATTTCCACTTTGCACCCAAAAGCAGCCTCATATCTGCTTTCAAAAGTACCTACATTCATGGATGCGTTTGTACTTAGATCCTCTGCATTTTTTGCCTTACGAATGCTTGCATGTGTTGGACATGGATCTAATTTCCAATAATGTATATTATTTCCATCCGCATCAAAAAAGGAAAGAAATAAATATGGAAACTTTGTACACCATTCACGGTTAATACTTTTCAACATCTTGTTACCGGTAAAAGAAATTTCTGCCATATTGATTTAAAAACAAAACAACTGCCTACTCTATTGCGGATTTTCGGCTTACTCCGGTTGAATTATTCAATCTTTTAATGTTTGTAAGCATCGCTTCAAAAACGAGATTGAATTACTATCGAAATAAGTATTATTAATTCAAATAACTCTCGTTCATTTCGTTCATTTCGTTCATTTCGTTCATTCGCAATTCAATCATCCATAATTGGGTCCGGTTTATAAGTTCAACCTTAACCCATAAGTATTCACCAAAGTAAAAGGAATAAAGCCGGGAGGAGGCTCTGCATCATAACTCAAAGAAAGATTCGCGGTTAAAGAAAAATGCCGGATAATTTTAATCGAAAGGACACTTTGAAAACTTAGACGGTAATCTCTCCAACGCCCTAAATTCGGTTGATAGTACCCGATACAAGAAAATTCTCTATTGTCATCCCTGCTTCGCCAGGAGCCGGAAAGGTAGGTTGACAGGCGATGAAAACGACCAATGTTCGCTTCCGAACCGATTACCTTTTCCCATTCAAACATATACAAGGATCCAAAATAGGCGGCGATTTGGCTACCACTTTGCACTTTAAGGCGAGGCCCGGTTCCGGACAGACTTCGAAAAGCAATACCGGTTAAAGGACTTGACTGAATTTGTTGAAATCCCTCTATCCTCAGGCGTCTGCCCCATTTCCGATTGAAGCGAAGGTGGAGGAGATGATTATCGGCAATACGGGTTTCATTCAGAGCAGAATAATCTATACCGCCTACAAAAAGCCACAAGTTTTTATAATTCTTACTTTTATACTGGGTGGTCAAATTGGTTTGAATAGCCCTGAAACTTTCCCCATCGGTTTCCCTTAGTGTCAGGGTAACATCCGAAATCAGGACATGCCGAACAGAATCCGATTGAATTCTTTGAGACTCAATATTGACAATCTGAGCAGACAGACTGATGATGTTAAAATAGCACAGTAGAACAATGAGTATCCCGGCTATAACCCCTCTACTTTGCATTTAGGAACGCTTACTTACCTCATCATTAATCACCCGAAGCTTACGCCAACACTCCATATAATCAAATATAAAGGCGGCGATTTTCTGTAAATGTTCGGGATTTTGTAAATCTGTTAACTGTTGTAGATGGTACTCATAGGTTAAGTGCGGAACAATAAAATCTTTTGCTCTACCAAAAGAGGAAAAGGGTTCATAGCGAGCAACAAATCCAGGGTGCTGAACCACTAACTTTTCATAATCAGACTTAAGAGCCTGCATAGAAGCATCTATATCCAGTTTTTTTATAATATCCCAAAATGCCATGTCCTTGTGGGCGCCTTGGAATAACCAAGGATGCTGCCACAAGACTAACATAAGTGGCCCTTTGTTCTCATAAACCTGAAAACTAAGTGTTGCGCCCCAATCTTCTTTTTCAAAAGCAATGTGGAGCTGAGTTACAATTCGTTTTCCCTGTTGGCGCACCAGGGGCCATCGCTTATT
>JBEIHC010000215.1:0-2676 GCA_040381555.1 Bacteroidia bacterium | reverse complement strand
CGGAGCGCTCCCATAATTTCCGAACGGAAGGTTCAAACTCCACCTGCACCCCGGCTGGTACCTTAATGATAATCTCTACCTCTTGGTTTCTCCATTTATTTTCACTTAACTCAATTGCCGAAGGAATCAGAATAATTGAATCCTGTTGGGTGATAAGCAAACGACTGCGTGCCGCCAATAAGGTGGCCTCTGCTTCGGTACGCCCCCGAGACTTCATCACCTGCCAAATTTCAAATTGCCCATTATTACTTTTTTCAATACTCAAACTCACCTCATCAGAACTCAATGACTTCCCAGATTCGGTAGTAGAGTGAAAAGACCAGGCAGTGCCAAAGAATGAAATTTTATTCGTCTTGCTATTTAGAGGTAAAGCACGAATAATATATTTTTTTACGGTACTATCCTGCACCTGCACCACATCCTGTTTACGCACTACTGCTTCAGAACCATATTCCTTCAGTATATCAGTTGCCGTAAAGCCTGCCAATACAAAGCCTAAGATCCAAAGTAGCAATAAAGTATAGCCTGTTTTTACTCCTGGTCCAGGTATTTTAAATAAAAAAGAAATACCCTTATACAACAACCAGAAAAAGGGAATACAAATGAGAAGGAAAATGGTGGCTATAGCTAGGAAAAGCTGATTCTGATTCAGGAGCAGATTCATAGGATTTTCGGAAGGAATACTAGAGGCAAAGAGCAAAGTGATGAGTCCTATGCTTAGGCCAATAATAACCGCCAGAGAAACTGCCACGGAAGCAGCAGCCAATCCATACACAACAATTCGAACTAGGATTTGAAAAATATTCAGCATGATGTCCGTGCCTTTACTGACCGAATTGCGCACCGCTCCCGATTGAGCTTTAGCTTGAAGAGAAACGGCCTCATCCCGTATAAATCGGTTGATGCTATCCAGATTCACCGGATCACCGCGCATCTGAAGTTTTTCTGCTGTTGTTTTAGCCGCAGGAATAATAATCCATAGCAGTAAATACACAAATAAGCCAGTGCCGAAACCAAAGAATAGAATGGCAAATAAAAGGCGCATCCAAACCGAATCTAATCCAAGGTAAGCCCCTACTCCTCCGCATACCCCTCCAAGAATTCTGTCATCCGGATCCCGAAATAATTTCCGATTGCCTTTGGGAATAAAGGAATCCTGATTACTATGGGCGGTAAATTTCTCCTCTGCCCCTTCAGTAAAATCTTCCGGATTTCCCATTTCTGAAAGGACCGTTTGCACCATTGTTTCGGTAATCGCCTGAGTACCGGAAGTCAACAAGCGTTCGGAAAATAGTTCAGCCAGTCGGGCTTCTATATCCTGAATGATTTCCTCTCCCCCTTCTTGATTTCGGAAGTGAGAACGGATACGAGTTAAGTATCCAGAAAGTAGATCAAAGGCAGGCTCTTCGGCATGAAAGACAGTGCCTCCCAGATTTAAACTAATAGTCTTATGCATGGTTTTCAATGTTAGAGGGTTCAGCAATTTGGGTGGAATCTACTGCATGAACAAGCTCTTGCCAGGTAGATTTCAATTCGTTCAGGAAAACCTTTCCTTCCTCGGTCAATCGGTAATACTTTCTCGGAGGTCCGGTACGGGATTCAACCCAGGAATAATTTAAAATTCCTGCGTTTTTCAGACGGGTAAGCAAAGGGTAAAGCGTGCCTTCCATGACAATCATCCGGGCAGATTTCAGTTCTTTCAGAATATCTGAGGGATAAATTTCTCCCCGTGCGATGATATTGAGCACGCAGAACTCCAATATTCCTTTCCGCATCTGGGCTTTGGTGTTATCTGTCTCAATCATGGCACAAAACTAAATGTCGTTTTACTACTATGCAATACATAGTTCCAAATAATAATTTAGTACATTGATATTCAGTTTAATAATTATTTAAAAAATGAAGGGAATAGGAAAAACCGTCCAGAAGGGATTGCTTTTGTACCTTTGGGCATGAATACATTTCTACCCGAAAACTTTTCGGATGAGTTAAATCCCTTACCGGAGCAGGAGGTAAAAGCCTTGATTCGGGACAGGGTGCTGGTTTTGTTACGGGACGATTTTTCCTTTTTGGTGAATTCCCTGTATCGGTTGGATATTCCGGAGCGTACATTTCAGGCAGCACTGGAGCTATCGAGTACACAGGAAATAGCCGAATCTCTGGCGAATGCCATATATGCCCGAGAAATAGAAAAGGCAGAGTCCAGGCGAAAACATCGAAACCGTAATGAGGGAAAAGAGGACTAGTTGCATAGAATTCAAAAAGCCCTTATCTTTGCAATCCAATTCGGGGGATTAGCTCAGCTGGCTAGAGCGCTTGCATGGCATGCAAGAGGTCATCGGTTCGACTCCGATATTCTCCACGAAAAGACTGCTTCGGCGGTCTTTTTTGTTTATACATTACCTGACAAAGATTTCCGAAAAAGCCACGCATACCGAAAACGCCTTAAAAGTCTGTATTTTTGAGAAATAATAAGGCGAATATATACTACTTCATTGTGTAAACATGATAACAGAGAGCCAGGTTAAGGAATTAATAGGCAAGATGGAAAGTGATAGAATTGAAAGAACGCTTTCAATTCGGGAGGATAAATTGGGACCTGCAATTTGTGCCTTTTCAAATGATTTTGCTCGAAATAATCAACCTGGGTATATTTTATTAGGCGTTCAAGATGAT
>JBEIHC010000214.1:0-2740 GCA_040381555.1 Bacteroidia bacterium | reverse complement strand
GACGAAAAAAGTTTCCCAAAAGGCTTTTTAAATTTCCGAGCGAGCGAGTATTTCAAGCTTTTTCTCATTTTTTCATTTTTATCCAGTTGTTTAATATTAAGGAAGATTCAAGTGACAAATGTAACTTTATGCAAAAAAACATAATTTCAATTGGAGTCAAATAGTACAGTTTTGTTCTGGAGCAGACAAGCGGCGATAGTTTAATATGCTATCTACACACTGAACTTGCGCATTCGTTATTTTAATAAAATCTGTTCTTTTAGGGAAGAATTCTCGTATTAATCCATTAGTATTTTCAATAGCCTTTATTTAATAGGAGTCATATAGGCGTACAAAGTAAAAGTTGTTCTTTGTAATTAATTGTGGATAATAATTAAATGATTTTTATTTTTCAATATTTTCATTCAGACTCTCGCACACATTCTTGCATTCGTTTTCGCACTGTACTTACTCTTTGAGAGGGAATGCCTCCCATAAACCGCAGCTCATTTGCTTTTGTCTTGAGTTGAATAAGCAGAATAATGTTTTCCGTTTAATCTATAAGCTGAATTTACCCATATAAAATGGCATAGAGCCAAATATCCTAAACTTTCCAAATTCCCAAAAAACATTTTCCAATAGTTATCAGCTGAGTTGATCTTAAGGGTAAAATCTACCTAAAGCAATAAAGTCGTGCAGTTACTTCCGGAGAATTGAAATTTCTTGACTTGTACTCTAAATTCCCCTTCCCTACCTTTGCCCATGGATTATTTCGAAAACCTTCTCGAGCTTCTCAAATTAGAAAGAGCAGTAGATAAACAGGCCTATCAAGAACTCACCAAGCAATCCTCCCCAGCAGAACGAAGATCCAACGGCCTTACCTGGTACCCCATTGCCATTCGGGGAACGGAATTAAACAAGGCAGAATATTTGACGGTTGAAGTAGAGAGAGTTTCGAATACCGATATTCCGCATCAATTGCGCTTTGGGGCTTCTGCTCAACTGTTTTCCAATCATGATGCGCACAATAATAAAATAGAAGGAACCCTTTCCTTTGTAGGGGGGAATCGACTGAAAATTTCTCTTCGGACCGATGAGCTGCCAGAATGGGCTTCAGAGGGGAAACTGGGAATTGATTTGCTGTTTGATGACAATAGCTATGATGAAATGCATCAGGCCTTGAAGAAGGCAAAGGCATTGGATTTGGAGAAAGAGGAATTTCGATTAGTAAAGGTTTTGACAGGTGGGACAAAACCCAGAGTAAGTTCCGAACGCATTCCCTATCAGAACAAAGGACTCAACGAACGGCAGGAAGATGCAGTACAACAAATACTGGAGTCGAAAGACTTAATGATAGTTCATGGTCCTCCGGGCACTGGCAAAACGACGACCTTAGTACAGGCAGTACGCGCTTTAATTCAGCAGGGAGACCAGCGCATTCTGGTAACTGCACCCAGTAATACAGCTGTAGATTTGCTCAGTGAAAAATTATCCGCAGAAGGGCTAAATGTGGTGCGTATTGGCAATCCTGCTCGTGTTTCAGAGAGTCTGATGAGCCTTACTTTAGATCGTAAAATACAGGCACATCCGTCGGTTAAGGAAATAAAAATGCTCAAAAAGCGGGCGTCGGAATTCAAGGAAATGGCGCATAAATACAAGCGGAGTTTTGGGAAATCCGAACGAGATCAACGCAAAGCATTATTCAATGAAGCGTATGCAATATTAAAAGAAACCGAAAAAATTGAGCAATACATTACGGAAGATGTGCTCCAGAAAGCTCAGGTTATTGCGGCAACATTAGTAGGTACAAACCATTATACCGTTCGGAATTTAAATTACGATACGATTGTGCTGGATGAAGCCGGACAAGCAGTGGAACCGGCTTGCTGGATACCCCTTTTAAAAGGGAAGAAATTAATCCTCGCAGGAGATCCGTTGCAATTACCTCCTACTATTAAATCAGATGTAGCTGCCCGAAAAGGACTCTCCACTACCCTTCTGGAAAAATGTATGAAACTGCATCCAGAAGCAGTGGTTATGCTGGAAATGCAGTACCGTATGAATGCGTCAATAATGGGGTTTGCCTCCAGAGAATTTTATCAAAATAAATTAATTGCCCCGGATTCTATTGCCCAAAGATTGGTATTTCCGGGAGACAAGCCCTTACTATTTCTGGATACTGCTGGATGTGGAATGGAAGAAATTGTTGAAAATAAAAATATTTATAATCCGGAAGAAGCGGCTTTATTATTTAGGCATTTGCTGAGTTGGGTGCAGGAATTGGAAGAGAAAAAACCGGGTGTTGAATTCCCCACAATTGCAATTATATCTCCGTATAAACAGCAGTTGTCGGTATTAAAGGAGCAATTTCTGCTCATACCGGAATTAGTTGCGCAAAAGAATTCCATTTCGATCAATACGATTGATAGTTTTCAGGGGCAAGAGCGGGACATCGTGTATCTAAGTATGACAAGAAGCAACAGCGATGGGAATATTGGATTTCTATCCGATACCCGTCGGATGAATGTGGCAATGACGCGTGCCCGCAAGAAATTGGTCGTGATTGGGGATAGTGCGACCTTAGGTCAACATCCTTTCTATTCGGCATTTGTCTCGTATGCCGAGGAGGTAGAAGGGTATGCGAGTGCTTGGGGAGTATAGCGTTTTCTGCTTGCACCAAGCGAAGTTTACCCTAAGCAAAGCTTGCACCAAGCGGAGCTTACACCAAGCGAAGTTTACCCCAAGCAAAGCTTGCACCAAG
>JBEIHC010000213.1:0-2752 GCA_040381555.1 Bacteroidia bacterium | reverse complement strand
GAAGAATCCCATTTGAAATTAGTAGGAATGTCGGGTCCGAATGGCGAATACCTGGCCCATTTGGCTAAAGCTAAGTATGGTAAATACATAGGTCTGCCATTTTGGATCCTTATTATAAATGGCCCATGCCTGAATAATGATGCATACTGCTCCCATCAATAAGCCTACCCAGAGAATATGCCATCCCAATCCATGTGCAAATATATTCTCATTGGTTTTTCTGGGCGGTAGATTCATGATGCCTTTTTCCGCCGGCTCATTTGCCAATGCGAGTCCAGGTAAACCGTCTGTTACCAAATTAATCCAAAGAATATGAATAGGCAATAGTGGAATGGGAAGTCCTGCTAAAGGTGCCAGGAAAATTGTCCAGATTTCTCCTGAATTGCTGGTCATGGTATATTGAATGAATTTTCGGATATTTTCATAAATGCGTCTTCCTTCTTTAACAGCTTTCACTATTGTAGCGAAATTATCATCTAATAATACCAGGTCTGATGATTCTTTACTTACATCAGTTCCATTAATCCCCATAGCCACTCCTATATTAGCCGCCTTTAGCGATGGGGCATCGTTTACCCCATCACCGGTCATGGATACAAAATGTCCTTTAGCCTGCAAGGCACGCACAATCCTTAATTTTTGTTCAGGAGATACTCTTGCATAAACCGCTACCTTCTCAACCTTTTCATTAAACGCCTCTTCATTCATCCCCTGTAATTCCGGTCCGGTAATTGTTAAATCATTCTCCCTAAGAATGCCTATTTCCCGGGCAATGGCTTTTGCTGTAGCGGGATGATCTCCTGTAATCATAACAGGATGAATTCCCGCTGTTCTGCATTCGGCTATTGCTGCTTTTGCTTCTTCACGGGGAGGATCTATCAACCCCACTATACCGGCAAGCAGTAGATCTTTTTCTGCCCATTCGGGTGTAATTATACTGGGCAATTCGGGCAGAATTTTATAGGCAAAAGCTAAGACGCGTTTTCCTTGATTTGCCCATTCCTCCGAAAGATGATTTAACCCAATTTTGTCTTCCTTATCTAGTAGGCTAGTATTAATTCTTTCACTTGCTCCTTTGGTAATAATCAAATATTGTCCATTATAGGAATGTATAGTTGTCATACATTTTCGGGTGGAATCAAAAGGCAATTCTGCTACACGCTGATGATTTTGAATTAATACTTTGTAATTATCCAGATTCAGTAGTTCAATTATATTTTGAATTAAGGCCAATTCGGTTGATTCTCCTATTGGTTCATTCTCGCTATTTAATTTAACATTATGGTTTAATGCCATGCAGAGCGTAAGCAAGGAATCATACTCTTTTTTTTCTACGACACGCATTTTATTTTGTGTAAGAGTACCTGTTTTATCACTACAGATATAGCTGACAGAACCCAAGGTTTCGACGGATGGTAAGTTTCGTATTAATGCTTTAAATTTGGCTAATCGGGATGCTCCACCTGCTAATACCAAGGTAATCATGGCAGGCAGGGCTTCCGGAATAGCCGCAACTGCTAAGCTGATGGAAAGGAGTAAGATTTTATAGGGGTCTTCCCCACGCAAGAGTCCGGATACAAATAAAATAATACAAATTAATAAAACCGCATAGGATAGTTTTTTTCCAAACTGTGCCATGCGCGTTTGCAAAGGGGTGAGAATATCTGTAACCTGTAAGAGGTTAGCGATTTTTCCCATTTCCGTATTCATTCCTGTAGTTATCACAATTCCTTTTGCTCTTCCACTTGCTACCAGGCTTCCTTTGAATGCCATATTGAGTTGATCCCCCAGCGGAATATTTATCTCAGGTAAATCGGTATGTATTTTATTAACTGCATTGGATTCGCCTGTCAGAGAAGATTCATCGATGCTTAAGCTAAATGTTTCGATTAGACGCAAGTCGGCAGGTACAATATTTCCTCCTTCAATAAGGACAATATCTCCAGGTACGAGTTCTGTAGAGGATATAATTGCAGAATGCCCATCTCTCATTACCTGGGTCTCGGTGGTCGTCATCTTTTTAAGCGCTGCCATTGCTTTTTCCGCACGATATTCTTGGGCAAAACCAATAATCGCATTTAATAAGACAATAATCAAAATGATGAGCGTATCCGAAAGGTCTCCCATGACACCGGATAGCACCGATGCTGCCAGAAGTATAATGATCATGAAATCCTTGAATTGATTCAAGAATAATCGCCAGGCTGGAATTTTCTTTTTTTCCTGTAGTTCATTCGGGCCATATTCATTCAGCCGTTTATTCGCCTCAGAGGATGAAAGTCCATTTAATGAGGTGGAGAATTTTTCCAGCAGCTTGGGAATTGGGGTATGATACATCTTACTATTTTAGCTCGTTACTATATAGAGTAATATCAAATTGGCTATATATAAGGCAAAGATGGTGAATGTATCCCATGAAAGAATAATTTTTTGTTTCTCTGCCGTTTTTTATGGGTTCTAATCAAACCCTATTTCTCTGAATTTTTAATGGAATGGGCGTTTTATCAATCCGAAGTTTCCATGCTCAACATAATTCTGGACACATTCACTGAAGTCCTTCTTGAAAGTGGGTTAATCGGACTTTGATGGAATTTTTATTTCTCCTGAAATTAATACTACCTTTTATAACTAAATTGCCCATAATTAATAGCGAATGGCCTTTTATTGCTCCTTATCCTGAATGTTTTAATCCGTATTTAGGGGAGAGATAAGGATAGACCAGTCTGAATATTGAGTAAATAATTCCACTGAT
>JBEIHC010000212.1:0-2757 GCA_040381555.1 Bacteroidia bacterium | reverse complement strand
TTAGGATATGGCCATGTTCTTCTGGCTCTCCGGTATACCGTTCCCAGGTATACTGCTTGGTCCATTTGTTCTTTAGCATTTCCTGAACCATGGAATGCCGTTCGGCTTGGGTAATATCCCGCCACCGCTTTTGAATGATTCGCTTCGTTCTTGTTTCCATCTTTTTAGGTTTTAAGGTGTCAACCTATTTCAGGACAAGACAGAGTGACAGCGGAAAAGAAATCACTAATCAATTAAGAAGCCGTGAAGTGAAGCTTTTATATTTCCGAAATATCAAATCCTATTATCATTATTTTGGCTCTTCGCATTTAATTGTGGTAAAACCACCTGTTAAGTGTTTTCTTCCTCGCTCTCACACTCCGCTCTCACTCTGTCTCTACCCCCTCCCTAGTTCACCCCGAAAAGGGGAGGGGATCAGCCCACAAGCTATAACTCGTGAGATTTTGGCTTGTGTTCAATAGGCTGAATGGGGTGTTTTGTTTGGGTTTAAATTGCAATTTTTACCTATATACAATTTTGAAGAGCCTATTGAATTGGCAAAAAATTGTAAAACACATTCAACCCATTTCTCATTCAATCAGTTTATCGGCAGCAGGTTAGCATCTAACCGAAAAGTTTCAAAAAAAAGACCTGCTGTTGAGCAGGTCTTTTTTTAAGAGTATTTATTTCTCGATTATTCTGGATTTGTATTGGCAGTACCGCCATCCTCATTCTGAAGATTGTTCATGTCAGGTGCTGTGGTAGGCATGTCCTGTATGTTCATTCCTTCGATTCCTTTTTCAAGTTTTGAGGAACGGCCATATTGATCTGCTGTGCCTTCTGGTAAAGAAAAATTGGCGACAAAAGTCAACAATACGATGATACCAAATAGATACCAAGTTACTTTTTCTACAGCATCTGTGGTACGGCGAGTACCCATTACCTGGCTGGCGATGCTGGAAGCTCCGAAGGTAGAGGACAATCCTCCTCCTTTACTATTCTGAACCACAACAATAAGTACCATCAGTATGGCAGCAAGAATGGAGATTAAAATGATTACGATATACATATTATCCTATTTTCTGTAAAAGGGACTCAAAATAAGCACTTTTTTCAGGAAATTTCAACTTTAATATCTCATATATTTTGATTGCCTTGTTTTTATTTCCTTGTCTAAGGTAAATCTGAGCTAAAGTTTCCGATACTAATTCCCCTTCATCGCTGATACTCCTTCGGGAAATGTCTTCCTGTTTACCATCAGGTATTCGATTCTTAATGCTGATTTCAGGCTCAGATTCAATGAATTTGTCAATTATGTCCAACACTTTTCTCTTATCGGGTCTTTTTCGAAAAGTGGGGGAGGGGGCAGGGGCAATGGTTCTGGGACTAATCAGGATACTGCTCGATTTAGTCAAATATTTTTCTGAGGCGCCCTCGTTTACTACAATGTCCAGCATCATCCGATTGTGTTTCCAGGGTAATACCCCGTTTTGAGCCTCAGGTTCTGCTTCCTCTAGTTCAGGTTCTGGTGTTTTAACTGATTTTTCATTATTTACTTCCGGCAATGAGTCTTCTTCATTTTCCAGGTTCGGAACTTCTACCTCAATAAATGTGGGAATAGTTGATGCTGAAGGTTGAATAGGATTGGTTTCCTGTATTGCTTCCGGAATTGAGTTTACTTCTAAGGTGGGTAATTCTGAGAAATCTGGCTCGAAGGAACCCACAATTTCTTCCGGAATTTCAAGCGGAGGGGGTGGCCAACTTAAATTGGGTTTTGAACTGATCCGCTCGTTTTGATACTGAGCTTTTCCCAAATTCCCGTTGAGGCTTGCTGCTTTTTGATTCATCTGCTGACGGATTTGGATAATCTTCCATGCGAACATTTGCAAGCGGAACTTGATTTTCATTTCCAACTTCTGCTCTGCGGCAGATAATACCCTAGCTTTAAGGGCTTCAGTTGCGGGCAAGGCTTCTGGTTTTTCTTCCGGAATTATTTCTTCCTCTATAGACGCATTCTCAGAGAGTTGATTCTCATACGCCTCAGCCTTCATAATTGGAGCAGAGTCTTCCTGCAGGCTCGTTGGTAATGCGGTTTGAGTTGTCGAAGGTAATTCTTCAATTACAGCAATGGGCGCCGGGATTTCAATTTCAACAGGTTGAATTGTTGTATGCTCAGCGTTATCATAAAAAGATGTTTTTGATTCCTCCGAAACGGTTTCCTCCATTTGAACGATTTCTCGAACAGGGGCCGAGTATTCCGAATGATAAATAGGGGGAATGGGCTTGAGTAGTTCTTGGGGAATTTTATTTTCCTCGCTTGCGTAGAACAAATCCATATCCGGATCTTGAATCATGAGCGCAGCCATTGCCTTTCTGTTAGTGGAAAAAAGCAGGCCTCTTTCAATGCAAGGACTTCCGGAAGGAACTTGTTGCTCTTGGTTTGCAAGAATAGATTGGTGGATTTGGAAATAGGGTAGGTGACGAATCTGGTGTTCAACCCAATTGATTTCGTCTCCGGATAAGTTTCCGTTTCTGCTTTTACGGCAAAGTTCTGGAATCCCGTATTTCATAGGATGCAAATTAACCTGTTTTTATTCAGACTATCATCTTTTTAATACAGGTGCTTGCGTAACTCTGTGGGAATGTGGAAAGAAAAATAATTTTGGTTGAAATAGGGCATGGGGTTGGGGTAGAGGCAGGGCATGCGTTGGGGTAGAGGCAGGGCATGCGTTGGAGTAGAGGCAGGGCATGCGATTGGGGTTGGTGTATAGGGAGGGG
>JBEIHC010000211.1:0-2791 GCA_040381555.1 Bacteroidia bacterium | reverse complement strand
GATAAAACATAACAGAGGATGGCAAATAATAGGTAGTAGGTAATTTGAGGGTGCCCGCCCCATACCTGCAGAGCCACGAAAAAGGAAGTAAGTATACCTCCAATAATCAGATGCTTGCGATAGGTATACCGAATACCAGCCAGCACTGGCCCCATAAAAGCAATTGCTAGGGATTTATTATAATGCCCAGCTTCGAGGATGATAAAGTTGTAGGAGCAAAAAGTAAAGCCGGCGGCAGCAATGCCTGAAATCCAAGGACCAACACCAAATGCTAATAAAAAAACATAAGCTCCAAAAAAGTAAAGCAAAACCAGAGGCAAAGGTTGAGGGAGCCCAAATGAAATAACTTTAGCAATGATAGAGAACAGATTGAAAGAGCTTTCAATCCCGCTGATTTGATAGGCGGGCATCCCTCCAAACATGCTGTTGGTCCAAAGGGAAGTTTCGCCGGTGTTTTTTTTATACTCAAAAACTTCCTGACCCATACCGGAAACTTGCATTAAGTCAGATTGTGCCAGTTTTTTTCCAGAAAAAACTGGACTGAAGTACACAAAGGTCAGTATTAGGAAAATACCGGAAACAATTAAATGAGGTAAGGCGGCCTTAAGCAGATTGCTATTTTTCATAGTACAGAAATCATCCTATTGAGTAATAGAATTGAGGTTGAAATTACAAAAATACCTCCTATATCCCCCACCTATCCTTCCATCAGCATTTCCTGGCTGAGCCCACTACCAGCAATTAGATATTTCCCAACAGCACAGGAGAGGCACTTTTTATTCAGGCAGTAGTTTTTGTATAGCTGAATCTGAGCCTGTGCCTCCAAGGCATTTTGGGGGCTTTCTCCGCAACTACTAAATAAACGCGTAATGCGATTTTTCTCCGGAGCCAGACTCCGAATGAAATTCCATTCTTCCGGGTGGATTTCAGCTTTTCCTTGCTCCAGACGAAGGGCTATACTCAAAGGAATAAGCACATTGAGTAGCAATAGAGAGATAAACTCTTTCCCAACTTTTCCTTGTTGAGAAGACTTTGCGGGTATGCCTAGTCTATGGTGGTTCTTCCAATATATTCCTGCATCGGGAAATTCCTTCTGGATTTTTTTCCAGGATTCCAATCCTTCAAAATAACCCGGTTCCGGATAGGCATGAATAAATGCGGCTAATTGCGCCAATCGAATATCCGGAAAACCTGCAGGACGCATGCGCATATATTTTAGGGGCAGCCAACTAATTTCCTGTAATGCATACTTTTTCTGTAAAAATGACCATTCGGATTGTAAGTTCAATTCGTAAGATTCCTCAAAATCTTCTCTTCTTAACATCCCGGACATACCTAAATGGATTGCCTGAAGTTGAACCAAGTTATCAGATGCTTTTAAAATTGTTTTCCAAGGAATCTGCTGAGCTATTTGACGAAAACTTTCTCCATTGAGTATGCCCCCAAAATAGCCGGCTAAAGCCATCCAATAGCCTTGCCCCCAAGAGTTTCGCCCATTTTTGGATTCGATTCGGATGCTTTCTGCCTTCCGAAAAATTCTTTCCCGAAACAGCACCTCATACCAAGCATACCGAATAGATGCAGGAACGGAATTCAATAAACTCTTACAGGGAATTTCTCCAAGCGTATTGTACAAGTTCTCATAGCGGGAACGAACCGTAGAATCCAGTAAGTTTCCCAAGACTAATTCCGGAATTCGGGTGCCATCCAATCTTTGTGCCGCTTCTTTTCCTTTTTCAAAAACTACATGCAGAATCACCGAATTGTACATTGGATCCCGGTGATGTCCATGACGAAACCATTCATCCCCATGAAGATGTATTTCTATTTGTCCGTTCCATTCTGCTCCGGCCCATTTGATTCGGGCATTCAGAAAATCGGGCCCTTGATCCCGGTTCCAAGTGCCTGGCTCAAGAATGCGCAAACTCTCCTGATTGCGTGTTTTTAAGTTCTGAGTTCTGAAGGAAAGCGTCCTCCAAGCAAATTGTAAAAAATCTTCCGTCATATTTTTAAATCAAAAAATAATGCCCTTCCACTGCGAATATATTTTTTGGAATGATAGAAGTTCCGGACATTTGAGCCTTCCTAAATCGATTTCCGAAAATAGCACCAGAATTTGTTGTGAGTCAATTTCTTAGGTAAAAGATTAACTATATGAATTTTAAAAATTTACCTTTTATATTTCTTTTTGGCACCGGGTTAATCTTATATGCCTGCAATGGAAAATCCTGTAAAGAATCAAAAGCAGACACACAGCCTGTTTACCTGCCTTTTGATTCCACCCAATTGATTATGCATCCAGCTTTTTCCGGAAAAGA
Organism: Bacteroidia bacterium; assembly: GCA_040381555.1. GTDB lineage: Bacteria > Bacteroidota > Bacteroidia > J057 > RFSG01 > CANHCC01. Next base: position 473 of record JBEIHC010000211.1, on the reverse strand, counting down.
TTCAATTTGGAAGCAAGACATAATTGACTGGTACCGACTATTAGGTTTTCATTTAGCTTGGTTTAAGGCTGGTGAACGCATTGAATACGCCGATTATTTATTGCAAATAAGTCGAGATGGACAGGAGCCTGCAGATACAAACTTGAACAGGATGGTGTTGGAGATTACCGAATTGATGGAAAATCTCCCTGCACCTTCTGATTCTGATTTTATTCAAGAGGCTTTGAAGGTAGAGGTATCTTTGAGTTTGCTATTTTTAAATTATGCCAACCAACATTGGGTCGGCATTTCTGAGGAATCACGCCAAAAAACAGGTTGGCATATTTCTGGAATCGAAAAAAAACCGATACAATTATTAAGTGAGTTTTTGTTGGGCTCAGACCATTCCGATTTCCAACGCAAAGTAGTCTATTCCCAACATGGAAAATTAGAGCAATCGTTGGGAAAGTATCAGAAAATTAAAGATTCAGGGG
>JBEIHC010000210.1:0-2806 GCA_040381555.1 Bacteroidia bacterium | reverse complement strand
TGAAATTGATAAATTGGAATTACAGCTATCCCTTTTCTAAAACAAGGGGGGGATTAATTTTCAAAATTGCTTTTTTGATGCCGAAATCCGCATCAAATAAGGAAACTATTCCCCGTAAGCAAACGTCTTGGACGGGTGTGATCCGATAAATAATATTGGTGATTATACAGATAATCGAAAATTACTTTCATCCATCTTATATTCTTTAATTAAAATACTCTGGACATTTTTTACTCCGGAATTTCAAAGATATACGATTGTTTTGAATTCTCCAAATTCTCAGGTAGAATCTCCATTGTCAAAATATTATTCACCTTTTGGGCTATAGGTTAAAATAAGTGCACCATACCAATCCCCTGGTGATTTAATATGGCGCTATGCTAAATTTGAACACGATATTCTGGGAAATATACAAGCGGATCCCTATGGCTGCAATATCTACAGTTGGGTCACAATCCCTTTGGGATTATAAAATTTTTATTATCCTATCACAAATGAGAATTGTCGAAATTTTTATCTCTCCAGTATTTGCTTCTATCGATTGTTAAAAATCAAATTTTATCCTCTCACCCACTAATTAACTTCCAGTTTATTAAGGCAGGAGTATAAATACCTTCACGCTCTATCCACTTAAATCCAGAAATTCCATTTCTCGAGAATTTATAAGGAAGGATCCTATCCTTATATCGAATCAGTTTCTCCCAGAGAATATACATTTCCGGTTCGTCATAGCAGACATTATGTTGATATACCCAGAAGGTTCTGTCTTCCGGGCTTTCAGAAAGGATGGGATCTATTTTTATTCGGCTACATACTTCAGATAGGAGTTTATCATCGGTAATGGTAATTGAAAAATATCGACTTCTAGATTGGGAGTTATTGTATTTATGCATCCCGATTTGAACAAACTCTGCAACGGGTACACTGTCCTTGCGGTTTTTGTCCATAATAGGAATTGGTTTTTGTGGGTCAAAGTTTTTTCGACGCAAATACAAGGAGGGCATGGTATTCAGAAAGGGACTGGCAAATGGGAAAATGCGCATTACACCTGTTTCGGGATTAATTCGAATGGATCTTTGATTTAATCCATCTACATGATAGATGTCGCCTACGGTATAGTCTAAATGAGTGGATTTTGACATGATTTCAGAGTATCTCGAAGGTAGAATTTTTGTAGTCCAAGAGATTGCTTTTACTTTGGGCGTACTATCCTGGCAGGCAGGTGTCAGGTATTTAACCGGTATTTTAAGATAAAATGCATCCGGAGGATACAGGTGATGTAGGGATTCCCATTTCGGATTGCTTCGATATCCTGGGTTTTCAACTACGGAGAAATAGTAAAATTCATTCATAATATAGTCCTGAGTATTGAATCCTTCATGGGCATAGCGATAGGGTTTAAATCCACCGGACAATGAAATAAGATTAGTAGGCAGGGGAAATCTTGCTTTATACTTTAAATTAAAGTCGGTAATAATCAGGCCTTGTTTGGTGTGGAATATCATCAGGTTGTCGGTTCCAGAAAGTATATGCGCACCCAGATAATTCAATTTTTTTAGAGTGTCTGGTAATCCGGCAATTTGTAATGGAATAATGCTAGTATCAAGAATAGAAATCAAATAGGCAGAGTCTTTCTGGATTTGAAAAACGATAAATTCTTCGGACAAATAAATGGGGGCATTTTCAACGCTTGCATTGAATTGGACAAGTTTATTATTTGGGGCTTTCCAATTTGGAATCAGAGTATCTGCTTTGTAAAACGAATTGGTATGATGGTGCCAGGTTTGGGTATAGGCTTTCATCCCACAAACTGTGAGCATTAGTATAAGGAGAAGTTTGTTCATGAATGATTCTTGGGGGTAAGGAGATTCTTTCAGAATTAAAGATAGTAAATTTTAGGGTAAACTTCAGTTTAGGGTAAACTTCGGTTTAGGGTAAACCTCCGTTTAGGGTAAACTTCAGTTTAGGGTAAACTTCAGTTTAGGGTAAACCTCGGTTTAGGGTAAACCTCGGTTTAGGGTAAACTTCGGTTTAGGGTAAACCCATTTTTGTCAATACTTAAAACGGCAAAGAGCCTATAGGTTCGGTAATGACTTAAATATTAAATCCAAGAGCTTTTAATTAAATCCCCAAGTACTACTTCACCAAATTAATTATTCTGAAGTATTTATTTTGAGACTCTTATTCACGGCCTTTCGGGAAATATTCTTTTTCTATTCTTAGTAAGTCCTCCGGTGTATCCACTGCCGGTCCTGGTTCTGAAGTGGTGCAGGTAATGATGCTGAGTCCTCCTTCGAGCCAGCGTAATTGCTCGAGGGATTCTGCTTGCTCGAGTATGCCCGGTTTCATTAGGGCAATTTTCTCTAAAGCGGATTTCCGAAAGGCATACACGCCTATGTGCTGATAGTAGGAATGACGGGAAATCCATTCATTCTGATCGGATACTTCCCGGAGAAATGGGATGGGTTGCCGACAGAAATAGAGGGCATGTGCTTGATAATCCCGCACTACTTTGACTACATGAGGAGAAAATAGTTTTTCAGTCTGAGTCATCAAACAGACCGGAGTGGCAATTTCTGCTTTCGGATCTTGTTGTAAAGCTCGGATTAATTCATCGGGCACCTGAGGATTTAAAAATGGCTCATCGCCCTGAATGTTAAGGTATATATCAAAATCTGGAAGTTTGGAGGCTACTTCCAACAGGCGATCGGTACCCGTAGGATGGGCGGAAGAGGTAAGAATAGCTTTTCCTCCCTTTTCATGCACTAAATTGGCAATTCTTTCATCGTCGGTCGCCACATACAGA
>JBEIHC010000209.1:0-2868 GCA_040381555.1 Bacteroidia bacterium | reverse complement strand
ATATCAAAATCTGGAAGTTTGGAGGCTACTTCCAACAGGCGATCGGTACCCGTAGGATGGGCGGAAGAGGTAAGAATAGCTTTTCCTCCCTTTTCATGCACTAAATTGGCAATTCTTTCATCGTCGGTCGCCACATACAGATCATCGAGCAAGGTGCATTGTTGGGCCTGATTTAGAACTCTTATGATCATCGGAATTCCCCCGATTTCAGCGAGGGGTTTACCGGGGAAACGGGTGGAGGCGTATCGAGCGGGGATGATTCCAATAGTTTTCATGGATTTTGAATTCATTTCAGCAGCAAATATACGGTTAAGTGTCAACCCAGGTTGGGTGTCAACTTAGGTTGGGTGTCAACCGAGGTTAGGTGTCAACAATTTCATAACTTTAACAAAATGTTAAAGCTTACCCCCATTTTCGTACTTCCCACAGAAGGGAAAATTTTCAGAGTATTGCCAGATCCCTACAGCACAGACTGGTGCTTGGAGATTCGGAATCCAGATACTCGGGAGGTACATTGGATTTGGATATCTGGGGGCATTTCTCCGGTAATTCATAAACTGAGCATTGAAAATTCCTGGTCGCATACTTTGATGGATGCAGCTGCAGGAGAGTTTGTTTTGGGGCAGTATGAAGCAGGTGGAATGCCAGTTATTTCTGGTTTGAAATGTTGGAATGCCCAAATGAATCTTTTGTGGCAATATTCGGAAGGTCGACATTTTCAAAGAACCCAAACTGCCTGGATTATTCAAACAAAAGCAGGAGATTCGATGGAGGAATTATTTAAATCAGGACCTTCAGGGGAAATCCTTCCTATCCAAAGTGCGACTGTGAAGCCTTTGTCTGATTATTTACGACTAGTCCTCGAAGCGCATTTTCCGGAGGAGGAATTATTGAGTCAACTAGAAGAATTGCAGGTGGGTAAGGTTCAGATACTATCTGTATTTACAAAGTCTCAGTCCAAGGGTGTACAACAATACTTGCTGATAATGGACTCTGAGGGCGTCCTATTATTTTTAGAGAAAATTCAGGAGAATCTCAAAGGATTTTCCTTAGACACCTGGACTTATCGGGAAGGGATTTTGTTTTATCTCTCCGGAATGAATACCTGGAAAGCCTTGTCTTTATTAGAACTGAGCTGAGAATTTCCCTCCAGTAATAGAGATTTTCCTGACCATGGGCGCGTCTTGAGGGGATTCATATTCGATTGAAAATTCTCCTGCAAGGGTTAGTACTCCGTCTTTCAATTCTACTTTTTTAATTTCCACCGACTGGCTAACTTTTTTGAGTATTATGTTTTCAGCCTTACCATCCTTTTTCTCTACGATATTGAGATTTTTTCCGTCTTTAGAAGCACTGTATTGTATAGACCGATTGTCTTTTTGATAGTTCTGCATCAGAGTAAAATAGAAGGAGGGATCGGCAATCACTTCTTTCCCAATTGCCAGTTTTTTTAATGAAAAATTCAGAGAAAGGACCATCATGGTATCGCCTTTTTGCTCTCCTCGTAGCATCACTTGGGTAAGGTTGGTTTTGCTTAAATCTGCGCCTCTCAGACCTAAGGTGATTCTTTCTCCATTGAGCATAAAACTTACCTCACCGGCATTAATTCTTTGTGCAGGAGCAATTAAGTAAAGAGAAAAGAAGGCAATCAGGAGCAGAGCGTATTTTAGCATGAGAGATTCGAAATAGTTATGAACGAAATTAAGGATAAACCGGGATATTCGAACGAGTTTGATTTATTATGCCTTGATTTTCAGATGGGAAAATTTTGTGGAGCAACTATCCATTCAGAAATAAATTGCCTGATTCAGAGATTATTCCGTGCTTTTTTGGCAAATTTGTGCAGTCAAGACGACTCGTCTGATTACAAACGAATTAATTCAAACCTCTATTTTCATGAACCTGAAATATTTTTCCTGCTCCATTTCAAGAACCTTTCTTTCCTTATTTTTCTTAATACTTGTTCATTCTCTCCATGGGCAAGGGCTTAAGAATCGTTGTCAGAATGGGCCCATGGACAGGACTCAATTTCAGCAACAAAAGCAATTTGTAGGGACTCGTCAGGGTGTTTTTGCTCAGATGGAAGCCGCTCAGTCTTTGTCCACCTCCCATTGCTTGAGTAGTGAACAGGTAAAAGAAATTGCTTCCTTATTTCAGAATGATTTTGATCGGCTGGAATATGCCAAACATGCTTGGTATTCAGTATATGATAAGGATGAATATTTTATTGTGCTGGATGCTTTTATCCAAGCTTCCAGTTTATTTCGGTTATATGATTTTATTCAGCAGGAAAGAGGGCAAGTGAATTCAAATCCCAGCCCAAATCCCAATCCGGGCCCGCCTGCACAACCTTCCATTCAATATCCGGATGCTGCATTTTACATGCGAACTCAAGGATGTAATTCTTTAATGAATGAAGCCGGATTTCAGCAAGTATTATCTGGGGTTAGGAATCAGATGGATGATAATGCGCGAATGAATTATTTAAAAGGCTTGTGGACTATTAATTGTTTCAGTGTAGCCCAGACTATGATGATTGCCTCTGAATTTCAGAATGAAGCAGCAAGATTGCAGTTTCTTAAGAATGCTTCAACCCGAGTGTTTGATACAGGAAATTTAAATTATGCTACACAGGTATTTTCCAATCAAAATTTCCGGAAGGATTGGGCAGTATTTTTAGGTGGGCAGAATACTACAACTGTTACAAATAATCCGAATCCAGTTCAATCTTGTCAGGTAAGTCAGGAGTCGATGACCAAGATTATTGCCAGTTTAAATCAGCAGGCAGTGAATAGTTCTCGGGTGAATTTAGCCAAGCAGCAAATACAGGTAAATAAATGTTTTACCGCACGGCAGATTAAGTCTATT
>JBEIHC010000208.1:0-2875 GCA_040381555.1 Bacteroidia bacterium | reverse complement strand
TGACCGCACATTGAATATCCAAAAAGAAGTGTTGGTTCATGTACTGCATCCCAATACCCTGCAAAGAATTTCAGACTCCCAGTTATATGGCAATACCTATACCTTGGATAAAGTATTACAAGACCTGACCGACGCCATTTTTAAAGCGGATATGAGCAGTACGGTCAATAGTCGTAGACAAAACCTTCAGCAAGAATATTTAGATATGCTACTGGAAATCATTTCGGAAGAATCCAAAGGAGATTTTGATGCTCTTTCCAAGGCACAGGCATTTGCTCAAATCACCCGAATTGATTCTCAGATAAAATCCAATAACTCAGGAGATAGTGCTACCCAAAATCATCGCAAGTATTTAGCCTGGAAAATAAAAAGCGAACTCGAAGATTAATCAATATCAACTAATCTTTGAACACTGTCATTTGCCCAATTACCGCATGAACAATAATTCGCGGTATTTGGGCAATGGCCACTTAGAATCTGGAACCAATAATTCCAACTTGTCGGCATGGAGGCGAATTACTTCAAAGAACGGAACAACTAATTCGCAATATTGAATGGCTTTTTCTTCCATGTGTTCCAATTTATTGAGTTGTTTCCGCATTTCAATCATAGCAGTAGTTTGCTTCCGGATAACTGAAATATGTTCTGAAATCTCCTGTATTTGCTCCATTTGCACTTCATAGGTGCTTGCGGGGAGTTTCAAAGATTGGAGGCCTTGAACATTTTGAATGAGTTCATTTTGATAATCAATGGCAGCAGGCAGTACATGGTTAATCACCAAATCTCCCATTACCCGAGATTCAATCTGCACCTTTTTAAAATAATCCTCTAATTTAATCTCATACCGAGCTTCTAATTCACGAGCGGATAAAATTTGATTGCGGGTAAAGACCTCCACCGTCTTTTTACTGACATAGGCATTCAAAGCCTTCGGTGTTGTTTTGATGTTATTTAATCCTCTTTTTGCTGCTTCTGCGACCCATTCATCACTATATCCATTTCCTTCAAAGAGAATTTTTTTGCTTTCCTTGACATACTTGCGAATGACCTCCATCATGGCATCCTCTTGCTTTTCGCCTTTGGCAATTTGGGCATCCACTTCGGCCTTAAATTTCATCAACTGATCTCCCACAATTGTATTGAGCACAATCATAGAAGGTCCACAGTTTGCGGCAGATCCAACGGCACGGAATTCAAATTTATTACCAGTAAAAGCAAAGGGAGAGGTTCTGTTACGATCGGTATTATCGAGTAAAATTTCTGGTATTTGCCCAATACCTAACTCCATCACCCCTTTATTGCTACTTCCAGATTTATCATTCTTACCTGGTTTTTCAATTTCTTCCAGGATATTAAACAACTGACTACCAATAAAAATGGAAATAATTGCCGGGGGGGCTTCATTTGCTCCTAAGCGATGATCATTTCCTGCAGAAGCAATGGCCGCACGCAATAAATCGGCATGCTGACAAACAGCCTGAATTGTATTCACAAAAAAGACCAAAAATTGAAGATTCTCCTGAGGTTTAATGCCTGGAGAAAGCAAATTTTTACCTTTATCCGTACTGAGGGACCAATTGTTGTGTTTGCCAGAACCATTCACGCGGGCAAACGGCTTTTCGTGAAACAAAACTTTTAAATCATGACGACCTGCGATTTTTTCCATCACATCCATCAGCAATTGATTATGATCTACGGCCACATTAGCCTCTTCAAATAAAGGCGCGCACTCAAACTGACCAGGTGCCACTTCATTATGCCGAGTCTTCAATGGAATTCCCAACTTCCAGGCTTCCATTTCAAAATCTGCCATAAAGGCAAATACGCGCTCAGGAATTGCTCCAAAATAATGATCCTCCAGCTGTTGGCCTTTGGCCGCTTCATGCCCAAACAGAGTTCTTCCTGTCATGGATAAATCGGGGCGTGCATCATACAAGGCCCGATCAACCAAAAAATACTCTTGCTCAGGCCCTAAAGTCGCATACACTCGTTTAACCTTAGTATCAAAATACCGACAAACCTCAGTAGCTGCTCGATTAATAAAACTCAGGGATTTTAGCAAAGGAGCTTTATAATCCAATGCTTCACCTGTGTAGGAAACAAATATGGTTGGAATACATAAAGTGTTAAACCCTTCCGTATTTTCGAAAATAAATGCCGGTGAACCTGGATCCCAGGCTGTATACCCTCTGGCTTCAAATGTATTTCTTAGTCCTCCAGAAGGAAACGACGAGGCATCTGGCTCTTGCTGTGCTAAAGCATTTCCGGAAAATTTTTCCATGGGACGCCCATCTGAAATATCAAAAAATGAGTCATGCTTCTCAGCATTTGCTCCTGTCAATGGTTGAAACCAGTGAGTATAATGGGTCGCTCCCCGCTCTACTGCCCAATTTTTCATGGCTTTTGCCACCTCTTCTGCGATATCCCTTCCTATGGTATTCCCATCCTCAATAGCTCTATTGACCATTTTAAATACAGAATCCGATAGGTAATGTCGCATCTTGGCTTTATCAAAAACATTGAGTCCAAAATACTCTGATACCCTATTTACGGGAGCTTGAACAGGGCGTGGTTTGCGCTGCTGTACCATCTCCAATGCCTTAAATCGAAAGTGTGCCATAGTTAGAAATCCAGCCCAAAAATACTGAGTATTAGGAGAAAATAATCCACTAAGACAAAATCTGACAAACAAAAACGCCGGAGTCTCCTCCGGCGTCTTATTATTACTGATTTATTTGATCCCTTATTCGATAATCAACTTCGTGTACACAAAACGATCATCATGAACCGTTTCGATTGTGTACAACCCTTTGCTCAACCGAACCGGGAAGGCCAACTCTTCTACTGCCATTCCACTTAAGTCATAATTCACTGA
>JBEIHC010000207.1:0-2905 GCA_040381555.1 Bacteroidia bacterium | reverse complement strand
TAATATTGAAATTGCTGACCCGTGTATGGATAGGTTTTATATCCATTTCTCCAACCTGTTTCTTGTTCACGGTTCAACTGCATAGCTGTAAACTCATGATAAAACGCCAAACCAGGAATTACAGTATGTTGCAAAGCTATAGATCCTGTACCAATCTGATTTAATACATCCTGAGTTCCCAATAAATTGTTGGGACCATTCATCAATTCAGGTGCTGATGCGATTAACTTGTCTGTTGTTTGTAATATGCCCCCTTCTATCCGGAACATACGAATAAATGGTTCCGGTAAAAAACGCCTGCTTGAATTTCCCTCCTCTACATATTTTAAAACCCTATCAGCGGCAAACGGTTCTAATGTTAATATTAATAAATTATAGCGAAACGAGGCGTCTTCAGGATTGTCCCAAAACCGATGCGCCGCATCTAATTCTTGCAAAGCTTTAAAGGGTTCCTCTAAATAATAATGAGCCCAAGCTGAGCGAACTCTCAAATAATAATAATCAACTTCTGCTCGATGCAGAGAGTCATGAAAAACAAGCAATTGCTTCCATTTCCCTTCAGTATATAAAGCATAACTATTTGCCTCTGTACTCAGTGCTTCGGTTTGTGCGTGCACAAATCCAAAACAGAGTAGGATGCTGAGGCCACTAATTAATCTTCTATACATTCTGCAGTTTGATGAGTTGTGAGAAGCGTAAATTTTTGAATGCCTTTGGTGTTGATATCTGTTGAATATTCAAAGCGCGAAAATTTATGCGAAAATATTTTTCGCTCGGTTACTGATTTTAATTGAATCGATGCAGGATGATATGGGTCATCACAATGACCAAATGAAAAATGATAAAAGCCTTTCATGAAAACATAAAAAGGTGCAACAAAATCCTGCAAATATCTACTCAATCTTTTCCAAATATGATGTACTGGATAATTCTCTTGAATCTGAATATCTGCATGCCAAGAGAGAGAAACCTTTAAATGCGCCCGATAAAAATGATACAATAATCCTGTTTTTTTTCCTGTAAAATGATAAAACCAGAAACAAGTATCATCGGAATTAAACCAGGCAATGCTTTGAGTCTGTGGGCACCATATATATTTATTTCCGGATAGATCAGATAATACCTCCCATCGAATCAATTTTTTCTTGCCATCAGCAGAGTTCAACTCCCAAAGCCACACCTTTCCCAGTGGCCAATTAAACGCTGTATGTAAAATCGAGGTCGGAGTTAATCCTTGTATTGTGCTCCCTTCCCGAGGATAGTCAAACTGTTTAAATTTCCAGTTTTCGTTTTCCTTTTCAAGGTAATACCCTAACGGGTATTGAAGCGTGCGAGCCCCCACATAAGGGGTAGATTGAAGCTGAAAATGGATATGGGGTTCTGGGGACCTGCCGGAATTACCGCAAACTCCTATAGTATCTCCTTTATAAATATAGTCTCCCTTCTTTACGGAAACACTTCCTATTTTTAAATGGGAAATTTTAGAGTACAGATATCCTCCATGCCAAATAATTACTGTATTGCCCCAGTTTTTTAGCAGTTCAACATTACCTACAGCATTATCGGGTACTCCTTCCAAAACTTCTATAACCGTGCCCGCTGCTGCAGCCAATACGGGTAAGTTATAGGCATAATAATCTGTCACTTGAGTTCCGGGTAATTTATAGGTTTGTCCATTTTTATCCCGAACGACAAAATCCCAAGCATGCCTCCATTCGCCTAAATGAGTAATCTTGCCCTTGTCGTCTTGAGAAATATTCCATTCCCCCCAAAAGGGAGGATGTATTACCACAGAGGTATTTCGCGAAAATCGTTCCTTGTAATTTAAATATCGATAGAGATTCTTTTCTGGTTGAAATTCTTGAATGCCTACCAATTGTATTCCTTTACCGCTAAAATTCAACCGCAACACCACTATTAATAATAAAATCAATAAGTTAAAAGGAAGGGAATATAAAGGCAATTGCAGATCCTGAAACAAATAATTTAATGCGCTTAATACCATTGCCATTAAAGGAGTCATTACGATTACTAAAAGATAGGATCTCCAGGATGGAATGATAAAAAATCCTCCCAAGGAAATAGCAGCAAGTATAAAATTAAATCCCACAAAACTATAGAACATCTCTGATAATCCCCCTCCTACCGCTTGGTAAAAAAAATAACCTGTTGTAAACCCAAGCAAGGATAAGGAAAAAGCAATTCGAGAATAAATCAACACCCCAATTGCGATAAAAAAACCAGAGACAACATTATACTGAAAAAAGATGGCTCCCAAAGACTTTAAAAATACCTCCCAGAATCTGGGGATGGGAGGATGTTGCATAAATTCATACCATCGCACCCAGGTAATTCCACCCATTTCAAATAATTCGTTTTGCATGAATAAACCCCGTTCACTTAATTCCAATGTTTGGAAACTACGGACACTCAGCAATATTGTCCAGATTGATACCAAAAAAGGAATGCCCAGTAAAGGCAGATTAGATTTTAATTGCAAAGAGGAAAGCCATACAGAAATTAGTAAAGTCAGGAATGAACCTAATGTTAGAATAAGCCAGAATTCTGGACTGTAATCAAAATAGATGCCCATGACTAATCCGGTGAGTAATGAGTTATATCCATACACTCCGTTTCGGATAGGCGCCTCTGGAAGTTTTAATGCAAACGAAGCGATGTGTGCAACCAGTAATGCCATCATTCCACTAATTCCACAATAGGGATCAACAAAAGTGGACAACAATAGCAACCAGGCAAACCAGCGATTATCCGAAAAAAACAATTGGGAGTAACTATTGAGCAGAAGATCTCCTCCTAATTGTTTTAGATAGGTGATTCGGGTGTTCACTGCTTAAGCAAAACCTTGAAATAGTTCATATGCATAGGTGAAATTAGGAATTCTCTG
>JBEIHC010000206.1:0-2981 GCA_040381555.1 Bacteroidia bacterium | reverse complement strand
TTTCTAATAATGTGATTCAGGGAAGTCAAACCCTGTGTTCATTAGATGCACCCCAACTTTTCACCGGGTCTTTGCCTGTCGGGGCAGATGGTAATTTTGTTTATCAATGGGAAATAAGTTTGGATGGCATCACTTGGAATCCTGCGGGAGGCTTAGATCAGCTACGAGATTATCAAGCCTCTTTACCGACAGGTGTTTCTTACTATCGCAGAATGGTTCACAATGCATTTTGTAGTTCAAGTACTTCAAATATTCTACAGATGCGTTCGGATGCACCTGTTGTTCAAAATACATTTGGTCCAGATCAGTTACTTTGTTTTGGTACGGCACCGCTTATTTTGAGTAGCCTTCCCCCTCAGGGAGGAAATGGAATCTATCAATTTACTTGGGAGTCATCTACTGATTCTATTCAATGGGCTTTCGTAGATACTACAGAATTCTATGTTCCCCTGTCACTTAGTTTTACTGCTTTTTATCGACGCATACTTCAGTCTGGGGTATGTAGTCCTGATACAGGAAATACCGTTACGGTAGGGGTAGAATTGCCTATTGGAAATAATCAAATCGTCTCTTCCCAGACACTCTGTTTGGGAATGCCAGCAGCAATTTTAAGAGGACCAATACCCACCGGGGGAAATGGTAATTATTTTTATTATTGGGAAAGTAGTGTGGATGGAAGCACATGGATACCTGGGGGAAATCAAGTTGACTTTGACCCGGGTACGGTCCAACAAACTATTTTGGTTCGAAGAAGGGTCTCTTCAGGGGTCTGTTTAGATACGGTATCCAACCCAATAACTATCCTAATTCACCCCTTGCCCATTAATAATAAAATTGGAACTGCTCAGACTATTTGCGGTGCACAAGTACCGGCACAATTAACGGGTTCTATTCCTCAAGGTGGGGGAGGGAATTATGCCTATGAGTGGCAATCTTCCACAGGTTCTATATGGCATTCAATTCCTGGGGGCTTTCAACAGCATTTTCAACCGCCGGCTTTAATTGTGCCCACTCGTTTTCGAAGGATTGTTACTTCTGGTCCTTGCGCTCCAGATATTTCAGAGGAAGTATTTATACAGGTACTGCCGAAACCCTCGATAACACTAGATTCGGATACAATTTGTGCAGGAGAACAAACTACCTTAACTGCTTGGGTAAGTGTGCCCGGAGGTACATTTCTATGGTTTCCAGGGAATGAAACTACCCAGTCTATTTTGGTTTCACCTTTAGTGACCACAGGGTATTCTGTGCAGTATGAGGTAAATGGATGTCAGGCGATACCTGTGGGAGCTACTGTCACAGTAAATCCTTTGCCTCCGGCAATTATCACCTGGCCGGTGTCTGAGATCATATGTGTTGGGGGGAGCAAAGTGCTTACCGTAAACAGTCAGGGAGGGCCCTATTCTTACCTCTGGAATACCGGAGCAAGCACTCAAACCATACTAGCCACACAGCCCACAAAATATTCTGTAACTGTACAAAATGCATTTGGATGTAAGCAAACATCCTTTGTGGATATTCGATATGCGAATCCTCCTTTGTCTGTAACAGCCCCTCCGGTTCCGGGCGTTTGTCCTGATAGGTCTCAGCAAAGAATCAATGTCATTCCTACTGGTGGAGTGCCTCCTTACACAGTTGTTTGGAGCCCAGGAACGGGACTTTCCAGTACGACTGAATTATCTCCCATGGCCAGCGTTACAGGGCCTCGAACCTATACAGCTGTGGTAACAGATAATATTGGATGCACTGGTCAGGCCTCGGTAAGTGTAGGAATTAATCCAGGGGTGCAAGCGCGTTTTACTATTGAAAATTTGAAAGGGGATACCCTGTATTTTCCTCAGTGGGTGAGCCTTGTGAATACTTCCCAGAATGCCCTGGATTGTGTATGGGATTTGTGGGGAGAGAATGAATCTCAACTATGCAATCCTCCCGATTATCAGCTTTTGACGGAGGGATTATATTCAATTGGGTTGTTGGTTACCTCACCTGAGGGTTGTCGAGATTCTATTCGTAAGGATTTTTGGTACCGAACAGAACCAACACTTGCTTATCCTACGGCATTTTCTCCCAATGGAGATGGGTTGAACGATTTCTTCCGCATCCCCAATATGAATGTGCAATCAATTAATATATTTATTTATGATCGATGGGGAAATGTGATTTTTACCAGTCAGGATTCTGAGTTTACTTGGGATGGTATGATGAATGGGAATCCGGTAATGGAGGGGATCTATATATTACAAGTAAAAGGATTGGGCATGCATGGTCAGCCCATTGAGTACCAGGGGACAATTACGGTGATTCGATAGGGGAGTATTGAGATTGGAAAGAGTTTGATATTTCTTGCTAAGAAAAAGCGAAACAGCTCGATAAAAATGCGTAAATCAAGATCAGTAGTTTTTTGAAAATAAGCTTCGCTTCTAACCCCGGGCACTTCGATACGGGCCTTAGCAGGGATTCGGTTAGGTCAAAGTTCCGTTATGGCCCTACTCAGCGACCGGGGCTTATTTTAAAAAAAATGTTTTATTTGAATTGTATGCTGGAGTTGTTTCATTTAAGATGGCCTCCTGATTTTCGCACTGGGACACCGTAAATATTAACTGCCCAGAACTATATTCCAACAGTGGCGTAAATCAAGATCAGTAGATTATCAAAAATAAGCTTCGCTTCTAACCCCGGGCACTTCGATACGGGCCTTAGCAGGGATTCGGTTAGATCAAAGTTCCGTTATGGCCCTACTCAGCGACCGGGGCTTATTAAAAAAATATTTTTTTGTTTTTTTTTGAATTGTATGCTGGAGTTGTTTCATTTAAGATGGCCTCCTGATTTTCGCATTGGGACACCGTAAACATTAACTGCCCAGAACTATATTCCAACAGTGGCGTAAATTAAGATCAGTAGATTATTAAAAATAAGCTTCGCTTCTAACCCCGGGCACTTCGATACGGGCCTTAGTAGGGATTCGTTTAGATCAAAGTTCC
>JBEIHC010000205.1:0-3045 GCA_040381555.1 Bacteroidia bacterium | reverse complement strand
GGCTTGTGTTATATCGCTTGTGAGGATGCCTCGCATCAAGCCATTGCCAAGCAGGATGGTTTTCCTTATAATGATTACACTGTGAAAGAAGAAGAATGCGTAGGGTGTAACCTTTGTAAATTAGTTTGTCCGGTAGCAGATTGCATCACAATGGAAGAGCATAGAGTAGCGCCAGAATATTTGAACTGGCCGGAGTTTCAGAGAAGGGGCTTGCCGTTGAATGATCATTGATAGGGGGGGGATTTCAAGTGAAGTCAGTTTAGGATTTGTATAATTGATTAACGGCAGACGAAGGAATACATATCTAAGTTGGCAAGGTTTAACTTGAAAATTTATACCTTCAAAATAGTCCAAACCTGATTTTTCATCCTGTCGGAAACTTAAACAAGAAATCCCTTATTTAACTTTAATAGGCTTAAGGTTAAATAAGGGATTTGTTATTTAACTTTAATAGGCCAAAACTTAAATAAAGAACCCATAGTTAGCCCATTAGTTGAAAAGCGGCACAAAATCATGCATTTCAAGAATATATTGTCCCGTTCATCTGGAAAATCTCATGTTGTGAAATTTATATATGAGCTTTTATCCTAGATTGGTGCATTCAACTTCGCTTTCACTCTCCGCTCTCCCTCTGTCCATTCCTTCCCCATTATTTCTTAATTTTACCCATATTTTATTCTCATGACCGAAATCCGCACAAATTGGACCCGCGATGAAATCCGGGCGATATATGAAATGCCCGTGATGGAGCTGATTTACCAAGCTGCAACCGTACATCGCGAAAATAATGACCCCTCCGAGGTGCAAGTTTGTACCCTGCTCAGTGTGAAAACCGGGGGCTGTCCGGAAGATTGCTCTTACTGCCCTCAAGCAGCTCGGTATCATACCGATGTGGAGGTGCATAAATTGATGCCCGTTGAACAAGTGATAGCTTCAGCGCAGGAAGCCAAAGAGAATGGTTCCACGCGATTCTGCATGGGTGCTGCCTGGCGCGAGGTTCGGGATAATCGCGATTTTGACAATGTGCTCGAAATGGTGAAAGGCGTCAATGCATTGGGTCTGGAAGTATGCGCCACCATGGGTATGCTCACCCCTGAGCAGGCTGCCAAAATGAAGGAAGCTGGCCTCAGTGCCTACAATCATAATCTCGATACTTCCGAAGAAAATTATGCTTCGATTATTACGACCCGCACTTATGATGATCGCATCAATACGCTGGAGAATGTTCGTAAGGCAGGAATCCATGTATGCAGCGGAGGTATTATCGGAATGGGCGAAAGTACAGAGGATAGAATCGGGATGTTGCACACCTTGTCTACACTTCCGGCCCATCCGGAATCTGTTCCAGTAAATGCACTGGTTCCTGTAGAAGGTACTCCATTGGAAAATCAACCGAAAGTAGATATCTGGGATATGGTGCGCATGATTGCCACAGCTCGCATCATTATGCCCAAAGCAAGAGTGAGACTTTCGGCTGGAAGGGTGAGAATGACTCATGAGGAGCAGGCCTTGTGTTTTCTGGCAGGAGCTAATTCAATCTTTGCCGGGGATAAATTACTCACTACACCCAACAATGAGGTGAATGAGGATAAAAGACTATTTGAAAAACTCAATCTGAAGCCCTTGGAATCCTTTAAGGAGGAAAAACAAGCTTCCGTTGTTTGCTAATTCACTTTCTGTGGAATCTCGTTTCAGTGATATGGCCGAAAGGCTGGAAGGCTCAGAGATACTGAGGCTTGCGAATAAAGTACGGATACTCATTTCGGAAGGAAAGGAAATAGCCAATTATACTGTTGGTGATTTTATGCCAGGAGTGTTTCGGATTCCCCAGGTTTTGGAAGATGCTATTGTATCAAATTACCGAAAAGGCTTAACGAACTATCCTCCTTCAATGGGAATGCCAGAGTTGAAGAAGGCAAGCTGTACTTGGCTCAAAACATTTCATCATTTAGAGTACTCTCCGGAGGAAACCTTGATTGCTGGAGGAGCCAGACCGTTGATTTATTTAACTTATGCTGCTCTGCTTAATCCAGGGGAGAAAGTGGTGTTTCCAGTTCCGTCCTGGAATAACAATCATTACTGTAAATTATTGGGAATAGAAGCGGTGCCGGTACAGGTGAATCCGGAAGATAATTTTCTGCCCACTGCGGATTCTTTGCGACCTTATATCCGGGATGCTCGTTTGTTGGCATTGACCTCTCCATCTAATCCTACGGGAACTTGTTTTTCTAGGGAGGCATTGTTGGGTATTTCGGAAATGTTGTTGGAGGAAAATCTTCGTCGTGCAGCTGCAGGGGAAAAACCTTGTTATCTGTTGTATGATCAAATGTATAGCATGCTCACCTACAATTGGGAGCATTTAATTCCGACACAATTAGTACCGGAACTTAGGCCTTGGATGATTTTAACAGATGGAGCTTCTAAGTGGTTTGCGGGTACAGGTGTGCGCGTGGGCTGGGCTTATGGGCCCAAAGAATTGATTGCGGTTATGGGAAATATGTTGGCTCATGTGGGTGCTTGGGCTCCTAAACCAGAGCAGTTGGGCGTGGCAGAATTGCTGGCAGATACCGAAGCCACGAAACAGGCAATTGCCCCTTTAAAAGAGGAACTTCATGCACGCTTATTGCTTATCTATACAGAATTAAGAAAACTACAAGACTCGGGCTTTCCAATACAGGTTATTGAACCTCAGGGAGCTTTATATCTTTCTGTAAGATTTAATTTAATTGGAAAAATCAGTCCATCTGGGCGGAAATTGGATCGAAATGACGATATTGGCGATTGGTTACTAGAAGAAGCGGGAGTAGCGCTAGTGCCATTTCAAGCTTTTGGAGTAAAAGATGAAAATGGCTGGTTTCGCTTATCTGTTGGCGGACTCACTTATGCTCAAATTGCTCCATCCTTAGCATCTATTCGTACCATACTGGAACCATGGGCTTCTTGAAAAATCTTTCAGTGCTACTGTTTGTAATGGTTTGCTGGGCTTGTGGGGAAGTTGCCCCAACAGAACAGGCTGTACTACCAGATTCAATTGTGACAATTGGG
>JBEIHC010000204.1:0-3101 GCA_040381555.1 Bacteroidia bacterium | reverse complement strand
ATAACCCAGATAAAAGCCGGAAATGGTTGATGCGTAAACTCAGAACCGAGCATTTGATACAGGCGAAAGGGGAAGATTATCGGTTGGACGCAGATTTTATTTTGGAATTTGGACCCGGTCGGGACAATAGTACTGGAGAGAATTTGTTTGTGAATTCAAGAGGGGTTCAGGCTTCTGGAGATTTAGGGAAGAAATTTTCTTTTTACACTTCTTATATTGAATCACAAGCTTCTTTCCCTTTATACATTGATAGTTTTGTTAAATACAATCGGGTAGTGCCAGGTCAAGGGATGGTGCGTCCTTTCAAGGGTACCAGTTACGACTTTGCTGTGGCAACCGGGTATATTAGTTTTACGCCCAATCGATTTTTTAATTTCCAATTTGGCCATGATCGGAATTTTATTGGAGATGGATATAGATCTTTATTATTATCCGATAATCAATTTCCCTATCCCTTTTTGAAAGTGATTACCACAATAGGTCCATTTCAGTATATGAATTTATACACCTCCATGATGGACATGCGACCTGGGGCACAAAGAGATCAGGGCTTCCCAAAGAAATATGCGAATATGCATTATTTGAGTTCTAAAATTGGTAAACGAATTATGCTCGGTTTGTTTGAATCCATCACTTGGGGCGGAATTGACCGTAATCTGGATATGAATTATTTGAATCCAATTATTTTTTATCATCCCATGGCGTTTGCCGATCAATCAGCCGCGAATTTGATGATGGGGGCTAATTTACGATACACACCCATTAAGGATGTGGTATTATACGGACAAATCATGCTCGATGAATTTCGGATTCAGGATGTGCGGAGCCGCAATGGGTGGTGGGGAAATAAGCAAGGTGTACAGGCAGGAATTAAATATTATCATGTTGCAGGAATTAAGAATCTGATGATTCAGACAGAATATTCTACTGTACGGCCTTATACCTATCAGTATTATAATACTCCGGGCAGTTATGAGCATTATAATCAGGCATTGGCGCATCCCATCGGGGCTAATTTTAAGGAATCTATTAGCTTTCTTCGCTATCGCTATAAATCGTGGATGGCCGAATTACAGATTCAATATTTAATTTATGGAGAGGATGCAACCGGTATTAATAATGGTCGAAGAGTAAATAATAGTAATATCGTCAATCGCTGGAGAGAATATGGAATCCGCACCACAGATGGAATTTTGAATGTAATTACTAATATTGGCGGACGCGTTCAGTATCGGGTAAATCCTAAATCCAGAATTGCTTTAGAGGCAGGGGTAATGACTCGTAGGCAGGAAGTACAACAAAGAGATGTGTATAATACAGTATGGATTTTTGCCGGAATTAAAACCAGCTTGTTTAATAAGTATTATGATTTTTAGAGGTTGAGGGATTGGGAGTTCACCGCAGAGTAAAGGAGTTTAAAAGGAGTTACGCTGAGGTTTGCAATCCCAAACTCTTCCACCAGGCCCTAATTAAAATAAAGAGTACTGCTAAAAATCCTCCCAGAATCATCCCGCCTGCGAGCCAATATTTTTTTGCGGGTTTTACTTTTTCTAAAGGGGGAACGGCCTGATCAATTACACTCAGAACAGGAGTTTCATTGAGTAAATTGGCCCGAGCCATTTCTAGGTTTTTGATAACTTCTGCATATACCAGATTATTCACCTGAATTTCTCTTTTTAGTCTCAAGGCATCTACTCTTTGTTCCATACGAAATGAGAGCATGTTGTCATCGGTGGATTTTGCCATCATTTTCTCCCGCAGTTCTATTTCCAATCGTAGGGAATCAGCCCGATTTTGCAGAATGTCGAACATGTTTTTTTGTCGAGCTACGGTTGTCTCAATGTAATATTCATTGAGCATCTTGAGCAGGGCTGCATTTAAGGCCACGCTGACTTCCTCCTGCTCTGTTAGTATCTGCAACTTCAGCATGGAGGAGGATTTTTTGGATTCTGTCTTAATTCCTTCTTTATGCAGATTTTCATGCAATACCATAATGATACTGTCCTGCACCCGGGTGAGGGGAGTGCCTGCTGTAAATCGAAGGGATTGTAATTGATCGTCAGCTTTTAGGGATTTCCCAAAAGAGGTATAATCGATAAAATGGTTGATAATTAAATCTGATTTGCCTTCAACAACAGCAGAATCCATAAAAGCTCTTTCCAGAATTTTCCGGCTTTTGAGCATCTCGATGAGTTTCTCACTATTGTCCTTTCCTCCACTGCTTCCGAGGCCGAACTGGGAGGCGATGCTCATCATAGAGGCAAGTCCTCCACTTTTTCCGGTATCCTCGGCGATAAAGACGGATTCCGCCTTAAAATATACTGGTTTCATCCAGGCCAGTACGAATGCCGCTAAGCCAAAAACTAGGGCAGTGAGGATGATTCGAAGGCGGTTTTGCTTTTCATTTAATAGCGCAAATAGCCTTTTGAAAAATAGAATGACTGTCCGGATGTCTAATTCTGGCTGTTCTGAGGGCATTCCAGGTGAGGTGGGAGTATTCAAATGGTAAAAATTTGGGTAAAAATACAAATATAAAATTGGGGAAGAGTGATTTTTTATAGGAAGATGCACGGGCGGTTTGGGAGATTTACCTCAAAGCACCAAAGATAGATCAATGAGGGCAGAGGAGGGAATGGAGTTAGGGAGAGTAAAGGTATTGTTTGCTCAATGATTCTGAGATCGTTGTCTAGTAGGGTATCCCGAGATATTTACTCCTGTTGGGTGTATCAGAAGTTCTCGCACAAGGTGTTTGGAAATAGGCCTCACAAGGGGAATTGAAAAAGGGTGCGCACAAGGGGCGTCCCTACTATTTTATCTCGCTGCCGTTGAGGAGGATGCGTATTTCAACACGGCGGTTTGCTCCTGGGTCTTTAAGTGGGGCAGCACCCTGATTCAGTGGCTGTGTGTCAATTGCAGCTTCAGGCTGAAAACGATTGGCCGGGATTCCATACACTTCCTGCATAATTCGGATAATTTCCTGGGCTCGATTCATGGCCAGCTTCTCATTTGTTTTGGCATTTCCCTGGGTATCTGTGTGCCCAATAACTTTTGCCTTCATGTCGGGTTGAGCCTGCATCATAAAGGCTAGTTCGGATAAGCCT
>JBEIHC010000203.1:0-3165 GCA_040381555.1 Bacteroidia bacterium | reverse complement strand
TTCTTTTTTTAATAAACATATTTTTTTTCTTTATTAACTAAACCAACGGGTCGGTGTGTGGGCGCCACTATTTTTTTAATCATTTAATTTTTTTGGGGAGGCGCATAATCGACGCGCCGGTGGGGGGAATGAAAGAATTCCATTTTATTTCTCGTTCGATGAACTGAGGGACCCGGCGTACTTCGACAGGCTCAGCACAGGCTTCGATACGGCGGCAGCAAAGTTTTAGCTTTAATCAATGACGCCTACTCAGCGACCTAGATTTCGTTAAATAATTTATTTTCCTTAAATCAATCCAACCCGAAAAAAAATAATTCCAACCCCTTCGCCATACTAAACAAAAAATGGGGTTACCGAAATTCGATAACCCCATTTAAACTAACAGAAAAAAATTAACCTTTTTTCTTGAAATTGATTTTACCAATTGCAACAGACTTGTCATCATCAGACAAATACCACTGCTCTTCAGTTGTATTGTAAGTCAACAAAGCTTCTTTACCAGCATCTGGACCTTCTACCTGACGCATACGGAATTGATTTTTAGAAGCAGTAATTTCATACAATTTACCCTCGATTGTAGCCATCTGAGTTTCGCTTTGACCCGCTTTCATCGCCAATGGATTGGTCCCAGACCAAAACTCAATTAGGTTGAACAATACAAGATCCACAAAGGACGCTACTGCATAAACTGGAATGATGTAAAACAGATACATCACCAAAGTTTGAACAAATTTACCGCCTACATTTTTGTTGGCATTGTAAACCTTCTTGGTTAAACCAAAAGAACCAAAACATCCGGTAAGGCTGGAAGTAATTAGAACCAGCAGAGCAAGAAAGGAAATACTGACTTTTTTCATATTTTAAAGGATTAAGTTGAGCGACAATATTAGCGAATCTGCGCCCCAAATCAAGCGACTGGTTCAAAAAAATATCCACAACCCCAATACCAATCTCTTCCATTTCAGATTTCAAGGGAACTCTTCCCCGGTTTTATCGGTAATTTTACCACATGAATCTGCAGGAACTCACCCGCATCTATCAGGAAGATACAGCTATTCAGGACTTTGCGGCAAAACTGCATCAGGGAGAAAGTATGCATTTCCGAGCAACTGGGCTCTCTGGAAGCTCAGATGCCCTCCTTATTGCCAGCTTATATCGCCACCTGAAACGCAATCTGCTCATCCTGGTGAATGACAAAGAGGAAGCCCTGTACTTCATGAATGACCTCCAATCCTTCCTCCCCAAAAAAGAAATTCTCTTCTTTCCTGCTTCCTACAAAAGACCCTATCAACTGGAAGATATTGACAATGCGAATGTTCTGATGCGGGCTGAAACCCTCAACGAACTCAATCACACCCGGGCTGGAAGTGTCATTGTCGTGAGCTTCCCGGAGGCAATCAGTGAAAAAGTTATCAATAAAAAGTCTCTCGTTAAAAATACCCTAGACATCAAAACGGGCGACAAACTGGATATGGGTTTCATTGCCGGAATCCTAGAATCTTATGGCTTTGACCAGTCTGATTTCGTCTATGAAGCAGGACAATATGCAATACGGGGAGGGATTCTGGATATTTATTCCTTTTCACAGGAGTTCCCTTATCGCTTAGAGTTTGATGGGGATGAAATAGAATCTATTCGAATCTTTGACCCAGCAGATCAGCTTTCCAAAGGCGATGCTCCTTCACTTTCTCTCATTCCGAATATCCGTACCCGATTATTAGAAGAAGAAAGAGTCTCCCTGCTTGAATACATTTCCCCGAGTACCCTTATCTGCATTCGAGAATTAGAGTTTTGTAAAGATGAACTCAACAAACAATTTGAACGAGCAGAACATCATTACCATGAACTCAAAAAGAAAAGTGGAGATACGAGTCCAATCTCAGAACCAGAAAAAATTTATTTAAATGGAGATATATTCCTCCAACACCTCAAAATATTCAAAACGATAGAATACGGTAGCCGGGGATATTTTCGGAATCCAGAAACCTTACAATTTAAAACAACGGCCCAACCAAGCTTCCAAAAGGACTTTAAATTATTAGTATCAAAATTACACTCCTTGAAAGATGAAGGATTTAAAACTTTGATTATTTCAGAGAGTGAAAAACAACTAAATCGCCTTAAAGAAATTTTCCAAGAAATAGACCATGAGGTACATTTTGATGGAATAATTGGAGAATTACATGCTGGATTTATTGATCAAGAAAGAAAATTAGCCTGCTTCACCGATCATCAAATATTTGAACGATACCACCGATATAAAGTAAAGGCATCCTATACCCGTAGTAAGGCACTTACCTTAAAAGAATTACGAGAACTCAAGCCGGGAGATTTCGTTACCCACATCAATCATGGCATCGGAAAATTTGCAGGGCTAGAAACTATTAGAGCAGGTCAAGGAGAACAGGAAGCGGTCAAAATTGTGTATCAGGGAGGAGATGCCATATTTGTTAATATTAGCGCTTTATATAAAATTTCTAAATTTTCAGGTAGTGAAGGTTCTGCGCCAAAACTAAATAAATTAGGCAGTCAGGAATGGAGTAGAGCAAAGGCAAAAGCGAAGAAGAAAGTAAAAGAATTAGCCTTTGATTTAATTTCTCTATATGCTAAAAGAAAAAGTCAACCTGGCATACGCTATTCACCGGATTCCTATTTACAACAGGAACTCGAAGCATCCTTTATTTATGAAGATACCCCAGATCAACTCAAAGCAACCGAGGCAGTAAAAGCGGATATGGAAGAGGCACATCCAATGGATCGATTAGTTTGTGGGGATGTTGGATTTGGCAAAACAGAAATTGCCATTCGTGCCGCATTTAAAGCAGCAGGAGATGGCAAACAAGTGGCGGTACTGGTACCCACGACCATTCTTGGAATGCAACATTTACGCACCTTTCGAGATAGGCTTAAAAATATGCCGGTGCGAATCGAATTTATTTCCCGATTTTCTGTAGGCAAAGAATATAAAGCCATATTAAAAGATTTATCCGAAGGAAAAATTGATATTCTCATAGGAACCCATAAGGCATTATCTGCGGATGTTAAATTTAAAGATTTAGGATTATTAATTTTAGATGAGGAACAAAAATTTGGAGTAGCTGCCAAGGATAAATTAAAATTAATGAAGGTAAATGTGGATTCTTTAACCTTAACAGCCACGCCCAT
>JBEIHC010000202.1:0-3206 GCA_040381555.1 Bacteroidia bacterium | reverse complement strand
ATTATCCGAAAAAAACAATTGGGAGTAACTATTGAGCAGAAGATCTCCTCCTAATTGTTTTAGATAGGTGATTCGGGTGTTCACTGCTTAAGCAAAACCTTGAAATAGTTCATATGCATAGGTGAAATTAGGAATTCTCTGTAATAATTTAAGAATGAAGGATGCGAAAACTGAATTGTCCTTATAATTTGAAAGATTGTAAATTTTCCGGCATCAATTCTTCCGACTCAATCGACTGCAATGTTTCGCGTTTACGAATTTGCTGAGCTTTTCCGTCTTTATCAATCAATACTACAGGAGGTCTCAAGGAAATAAACTGCATCCATTGGGTCATATTATAAGCCCCTACAGTATGAACGACTACCTGGTCTCCTTTTTTGAGGGGAGGTAAGGTACAAGTTTCACGCACCACATCTATATTCATACATAGAGGACCATACAATACTGTATCTTCTGTATAATGACTGAAGTCTTGCGCTGGCGTGATTTTATGGTCGTACCAAAACGCTGTAAATAGAACATTCACGCCAAAATCCATGATTGTAGCTCTTCTGCCATCCGCTAAGCGCTTATTGGAAATAACTGTGCCCAGCAAATATCCGGCTTCATCCACCAAGGCTCTACCTGTTTCTAATATCAATAAGGGCAAATCATCCTTATGAAATCCGGCGTTAAGTAGAGCAGTGCAAATAGCTTCAGCAAACTGGTCAAATGAAGGAGAGGTGTCAACCCCTTGTAAATACGAGCCCTTTAATGTGTTACGCGATGCAAACCCGCCCCCTAAATCAATATATTTAATTTTAATAGAATGCTTCTGTAAAATACCCAAAGCTAAATCCGACATCTTGGATGCCGCTACAGCATAAGCACTAGGGGATAACATAAAGGTGCCGATATGGCAATGCAAGCCGATTAATTCTAGCTTATCGGCCAATATGATTTTATTAATGGCATCCCAAGCTTGGCCATTTTCATAATTAAATCCGAATCGATCCCACATCGGATAAATACCCGTATCCATATTTACCCGGATAGCGACCTCAGGTCGAATCTGTAATTCTGTGGCAATTTCGGTTACTCGATATAATTCATCTAAATGATCTATATGTAAAGGGGACTTGTTTTTTATAGCCAGAGTAAGCTCTTCATCTGTCTTATCTGGACCATTAAAAATAATTTTATTCCCAGGTACCCCATTGTTTAATGCCTTTTGATATTCAAAACCTGAAACAACTTCGGCCCAAGAACCTTCCTGATGAAAAATATTGCAAATCGCATTTATATAATTCGTTTTATAGGACCAAGCAAATTGAACCTTTGGATACCGTGTTTTAAATGCACGATTCGCCTCCTGATATTTTGCCCGGATGGATTTCTCCGAGAGCACAAATAAGGGCGAGCCAAATTGTTCAATCAAGTCTTTAACACTTACTTCGTCTATATGCGTAAAGGGAGCATATTCTGTCCGAGTACCGAATTTATTAAGAATACCGGTATTGACTCGTTGGATAAGTGGTCTTTCGTATTGCAATCGTTTAATAGCCATATCAATTAGGTGTGTTCTGGATTGTACTTGTTTCTTTTACTGTTTTTTTTCTTTTCTTCCCAACTCGCCTTTGACGGATATCTCTTCAAAGTCTTCCATGTTCACGATCATATCCCAGGAGTATCGCACAAACATTTTCCCGGAACTATAATTTTCAAACGCTTTTACTTCTTTGCCCATTGCCATGTTTACCAAAGCTTCAGGATGATTTTGTCCTGCCCCAACAGCCAAATAAACCCAAGCAGGAAACCGAGGATTTAATTCTATTAAATACAATTCCCCTTCTTTGGTACGAATCATCTCCAACTCACAAGGTCCACGCCATTTGGTTTCTTTAAATAAATGACGCGCAAAATCCAGCATTTTATCATCATCTAGTGTAACTCCCGCCCAAGCCTTTCCTTTGTCTGTTATTACTTGTTTACGCATAGCCACTGCGCCAATCATATTTCCTTTGCCATCGCCAATTGCTGTTACATTCACCTCTGTGCCCGTCAGAAATTGTTGGACAATAATGGGTAATCCCCACTTGGCGCTTATTTTATTATACCAATTCACTGCTTGATCATAAGAATAAGCGATTCCTGCTTCATAATATTTTCCTTTTATCACTAAAGGATAGCCATAAACAGAGGCTATAGCTGGAATTTCCAGAATACTGTGAATCATTTTTCCTGGTGGTACAGGAATTGTATGCTTCTCTCCCCATACGGACAAATTGGCCTTGTGTCGATCTTCAAACGCTTGTTCATCTGGCAATACGGTCTTTATTCCCAATTCCCGATCTAAGCGATCCGCCAAGCGTATAAAACTAAACAACTCAGCATCAAAGTTTGGAATTAAAACATCTATCTTCTCAATCTCATGAATTTGACGAAGGCGATTCATCAATACATCCTGACCTGATGAAGGAAATGGCACCTGATAAGAATGATCTGCCATTCCTGGCATATATAAACCTGGCTCAAACGAATCATAAGATAAGCCGATAATACGCACCCCAAAAGACTCTGCCTCTCGTAAAGCTCGAATAACCGGAATGCCAGGTCCAGGACTATCTACATTGTTAAGCCCAGATACAGCTATTGTATAAACTGGCTTACTCATTCTCCCTCTGCCTCCACTAAATAAAATTGCTGTAAAGACCGAATAAAGTCATAATAATCCTTCTCTACAGTTGCTTCATCTGTTTGATAGTTTTCCAGAAGATAGGGCAAAATGTCTCCCTTTTCTTTCCCTGATTTTAGCATGCGAAGAATCTCTAAGCCAATAGGATTCAGAGAAAAAGAATCGCCGCTTGCCGGGTCAAATAAAAATCCTGAATCACTCAGGGCAATATTATTTCTGATTTTCATATACCATCAGGTTATCGTTAATGATGGTACAAATTACCCCAAAATTCTACTGTAAAACTTTATAGTAATCCATTTATCTTTTACAAAATCTGCTCGAGCGGAATTCGAGTCGGTTGCGTGTTTTTCTTAAATTCACTTACCCCAGTACCTGTCACCTGACGAAATTGGTTACTTAAATATTGTACCGAACTGTACCCCATTCGATGGGCTATCTCACTCAGAGTTAAGTCGTCATATGTTAGTAGTTCTTTAACTTTCTCTATGCGAATGTGAATAGAATATTTTTCTATAGTGGTGCCTGTCTT
>JBEIHC010000201.1:0-3239 GCA_040381555.1 Bacteroidia bacterium | reverse complement strand
TTGGAGGATGGAAGGGGTATGATAAAGAATCACCCCCAGGTATCAAAACATTTACATTGGGCCTCGACAAATTTTTATCTACAGAGGAAATATTTACAAAACTTCAAAATGTTAATCCCAAGATCTTTGCATAGACAAGCCCCGGAGGAGAGGGCTTCTGCCCCTCTGGCCACAGCCATTGTGTCCAGAATTAATTAAAACCACTTAATGGAACTATTTTGATCTCGTAGATTTCTATTGTAGATAAAATACTTAGAATCGAAAATTAAGTGAATATGGTTTAACTTCTACCCACAAAAAACAGAGCAGAGCCCGATTATTCTGCTATTCAGATAAATTTCTTTAACCAATAAAAAATAGGTAAAGACCTAGGATTGACTCAATATTTTATTGATTAATGCGGCAAAAAGGAATATCTTTGGATAATAATAAGTGAAGTAAACAGAATAATCATTTCAAATTATTTCTTAAGCTCATGAACCAAGAAGAAGCTTTTATTACCGAAACGGAATGGTTGGTTTCAATTAATAACCAGCTTGACAAAATCGACTTAGCTCAGATGCAACAGTGGGTTGAAGAAATACATGCCAATCAACCTTATTTAAAGTACCTGCTTTCTGTTTATATGGGAAGAGTAAATATAGACGAGCACTTTGAAATATTAAAATTGCATCTTCTGGTGTGGAATTACTTTAAAATAAAAAACCTACTCCCTCCCAAAGTGATAACAAAAGAAGATTTTGAGATTGTTCATGCTCGGCATGTGAGCCTGGTCAATTACACCGATAAAGAAGAGGATGAGGAGGCCGCCAAAGTGGTACACAGAGAAATGGATCTCGTTAAGGCGAGAGCCTTACTTTCTTTTCTGTTATTGATTCTTAAAGTAAATCCCATTTTTGACAAGATGGATGAACAGATAAGGGGCTTAGTTTTTATAGACCTCAAATGCTCAATTGAATGTATTGAAAATGCGATTGGATGAAATATAGTGGGGTTTTTCTGTTTTTGAGAGGGATATGTTTCTGTTGAATCAATTCTGGGTTTTGTTAATAGGTGAATAGAATCAATACTCCTGACAAATTTACTCCGACATTATACCAAAAATTGGCAACTGAATATAGTTATGATGATTAATATGAACCAATAACTAATTTGACAGTTTGGATAGGTTAAAATGTTCTTTTATCTTTTGGGTTCAATAATCAAAAATGTCCGGAGAATTCTACTATATTTACAACCTTACCCTACCTTCATTAGAAGATTGTATTTTCCTAATTCCGCCGTATTTTCAACTCCACAACTTCATCTTATTTATCCATTTAAATTAACATCCATCCATTAATTGTGTGGGATTTCTATTTTGCTTTTGAAACGATTTCTTAATTGGAAAGGAACGGCTGTTACTTGTCTTACTCTATCTAGGATAGCCCATTCCGGAGTCCCGAACTTACGGGCAAAAGCCATAATCTTTTTTTCGTTTAATGGACTTGCATCTAGGATTTGATGCAATTCCTCTTCAGTCAATAGCACTTTATCAGCAAATTCATTGGCTTCTGCTTCTTTTTCTTCGTCTATTATTACACCGGCAATATTTTCAAGGAAAACATCTTTTTTACCGTGCAAAATAAGGTGCGCTGCTTCATGAAAAAAGGTAAACCAAAAATGGTCTCTCGTTTTGATTCGGGTGGAAACTTGTATGATGGGTTTGTTGTGAAACCAGTGGGCGGCACCGCTTATGGAGGCTTTGGGTAAGCCTGGGGTAAAAATTACCGCCACCCCACATTGGGCACAAATAGCTTGCAATTTTTGAGCGAAATCCTTGGGCATAACTAAGGCCAGTTTTCTGATTTTTGTTAAGGCAAGTTTAAATTTATTCTTATCGTATTCTGTTAACGCTATTTCCCTGGCTTGTATTTCCCCTCGCCGTAACCATGCTGAAATCGCTTGTGGACTTTGGGTATGTGCCAAAGAAATTCTGAAAACTACAGAGACTTCTGCATCTAGGTAAATACGCTCCCATTCTTCCGCAGAAGCCACAGAAAAGAATTTGAGTAAACTGTCCACCAATAGATGTTTCTCACTTATATCGGGCAGCCAACCAAGTTTCCGCATTTCATTAATCGGAAAAGAACTTAACCAATTTTTTTCTTTGGACAGCTCTTCCTGCTGTTGCAGTTGATATAAATCTTTGCGATAGTTGTTTTCCCGGTTTAGCCAGAAGCTTGCCGGAATGCCCAACACTTTTTCCAATTGAAAAGCTGTTGGAGTGGTTATTGGCTCTCGGCCTTTTATGATGTCGTTTATTTTTTCTTTAGGTCTTCCCATTCTTTCGGCAAGTTCTGCCTGGCTCATGCCCATAAAGTCTATGTGCTCCTGAAGGGTATCGCCAGGAGGGGAGAGTAAGGATTTTGCTATTTCAATTTTCGTTGCCATTCAATAGGTTTGTGTGCTGTTTTTTTTAGTGGTAATCTTCTATTACATTAATTTGAATTTTACTTACTTCTTCCCAGTTTAATCCCCCATCTTCTTTTGTAGGGATTGGGTTGTGATTTGGCTCAAATAGTATTCTGAAGTTGCCAGAGATATCTACCGCTAATTCGCCTTTGAGATTACCGGTAAGTTCATGGCACCTGGCAGCAGGTAGGGTTTTCATTATTCCTAAATGACTAGCAGCTCTCAAGTCCTGTAACCTTTGATGAATCTTTTTCGCCAATACCCCATACGATTTTGCCATTTCTTTTGGGTCTGTTAGCTTCTTTTGAAGTTTTCGGCTTCTGTAGCTTATCTTCATTGCAAAGATAAAAATATTAACGAAAAAGGTTAATGAGAATAAATTTGTATTTTGAGATATCCGGTTTGGAAGGGTATAATTCTACCGTTTGCAGCAAACCTCCATCGCACTATCCACCGCTGTTTGCAGCAAACTGCCCTCGCTCTATCCATCGCTGTTTGCAGCAAACCGCCCTCCCACTATCCATCGCTGTTTGCAGCAAACCCCTCACCCTGCCCAACTCTCCTTATCCAAACTCCTATACTGAATTGCTTCTGCCACATGTTCTGGTCTGATGTTATCGCTATCATCTAAATCGGCAATCGTACGGGAGACTTTTAATATTCTGTCATAAGCTCGTGCGGATAAATCTAATCTTGTCATAGCAGTTTTTAATAAAGATTCGGAGGCTACATCCAACTCGCAAATTTTACGCACCAATCGGGAGGGCATCATGGCATTGTGGTGA
>JBEIHC010000200.1:0-3323 GCA_040381555.1 Bacteroidia bacterium | reverse complement strand
ATTATTGACAGGAGCTGATTTTACCCAAGCGCCATTGAATGATGCCTTCTTTAGTGCTGTTAGCTACAGAGGAGCTTTCGGAACGGAAAACTGGACATCTGGCTGGGCGAATTTTGACCCACAGAATACGGAATATTAATATTTCCGCTTGCACCAAGCAAGTGAGGGCTTGTGCGGCTGGAAAGCTTGCAGCAAGCAGGAAGAATTAATATCACATTAGAATTGAATGGTGAGAAGCCGCTCCAGCAATGGGGCGGCTTTTTTGCTTGCACCAAGCGGGCGTTTGGCAGTGCGGTTGCAAAGCTTGGCGCAAGCAGTAGGAGATGTCCCCCGGTTTGCAGCAAGCTTTCCCTCCCACAAAACCCACCCCTGCTTGCTGCAAACCTACTGCCGTTTGCCGCAAACCCCGTATCTTTGCCCCTTATTTGACGCATATGACGGAGATTGCCAAAATTTACAACCCTGCCGAAACGGAGGATAAATGGTATCAGTACTGGATGGATCAGGATTTTTTCCGCTCAGTGCCGGATGAAAGACCTCCCTATACCATCGTTATTCCCCCTCCGAATGTGACGGGCATTCTCCACATGGGGCATATGCTTAATAATACCTTACAGGATGTGCTCATCCGTCGTAAACGCATGCAGGGTTATAATGCCTGCTGGGTTCCGGGTACTGACCATGCGTCTATTGCTACCGAGGCAAAAGTAGTGGCCTTGCTGCGCGAAAAAGGAATCGAAAAGAAAGATATTTCCCGGGAAGAGTTTTTACAATACGCCTGGGAATGGAAAGAAAAATACGGAGGCATCATCCTCGAACAGCTGAAGAAACTCGGTTGTTCCTGCGATTGGAGCCGCACCCGGTTTACGATGGAGGAAGACCTTTCGGCTGCGGTAATTGAGGTATTCGTAGATCTTTTCCAGAAAGGCTATATCTATCGCGGTATCCGAATGGTTAATTGGGACCCCAAAGGTCTGACAGCCGTTTCGGATGAGGAGGTAATTCGCAAAGAAGTTCCCGGGAAACTGTACTATGTGCGCTATCCGATTGTGGATGCTCCCGGTACTTTTCTGACAGTAGCAACTACCCGCCCAGAAACCATTTTGGGCGATACCGCTATTGCCGTGCATCCGGAAGATGAAAGATACAAAGCCCTTGTTGGCAAAAAAGTAATCGTACCCTTTACGGGCAGAGAAGTACCTATTATTGCGGATACTTATATAGATCCGGAATTTGGTACGGGTTGCCTCAAAGTAACCCCCGCACATGATATCAATGACTACGAAATAGGTTTACGGCATAATCTGAAAGCCATTGATACCCTAAACCCGGATGGCAGTATGAGTGAAGCTGCCGGACGATATATCGGGGAAGATCGATTTATTGTACGGAAGAAAATTGCCAAAGACCTGGATGCAGAGGATCTGTTGGAAAAAATTGAAGACATGGTTCATTCCGTCGGATTTTCCGAAAGAACGGATGCAGTAATCGAACCCAAACTTTCGCTGCAATGGTTTGTCAAAATGAAGGATATTTCTGGCAAAGCCCTGGACGCTGTTATGGAAGAGGAGGTAGTGCTGATTCCGGCTAAATTCAAAAACACCTACCGCCATTGGATGGAGAATGTCAAGGATTGGTGTATCTCCCGTCAACTTTGGTGGGGACAAAGAATTCCTGCCTGGTATTTGCCAGATGGAAGTTTTGTCGTGGCCCAAAATGAGACCGATGCACTGGCTTTAGCAAAACAGCAATCTGGCAATCCGGCTTTGACGCTTTCAGACTTGCGTCAGGATGAAGATTGTTTAGATACCTGGTTCTCCTCTTGGTTATGGCCGATATCCGTATTTGATGGTTTTAAAGACCCTCAGAATAAAGATATAAATTATTACTATCCAACCAATGACTTAGTAACGGCTCCGGAAATTTTATTTTTCTGGGTAGCGCGAATGATTATTGCCGGTTATGAATACCGGGGCCAAAAGCCCTTTAATAATGTTTATTTAACTGGGATAGTACGGGACAAACTCGGTCGTAAAATGAGTAAGTCTTTAGGGAATTCTCCTGATCCGTTGGAGTTAATTAAAAAATTCTCTGCTGATGGTGTAAGATTTGGCATGTTGCTCTGTTCCCCTGCCGGAAATGATTTATTATTTGACGAGAGTTATTGTGAGCAAGGTAGAAATTTCGCCAATAAAATATGGAACGCCTTCCGATTGGTGAAAGGGTGGGAGGGAGAAGCAAAACCTGCCCGTGAAATTGAATCCCTGGCAATAGATTGGATGGGGGCACGCATTGCAGAAGTGAGTGGAGAGGTGAATGAGTTAATGGAAAAATTCCGGGTATCGGATGCTCAGATGCTTATTTATAAACTCATTTGGGATGATTTCTGTTCTTGGTATTTGGAAATGGTCAAACCTCCTTTAGGGGAAAAAATGGCAGAGGAAACTCTGGATAAATCGGTTCGTTTATTTGAGGAGCTGATGAAAATCCTACATCCCTTTATGCCTTTTATTACCGAGGAAATATGGCATGGCGTAAGACCCAGAGAAGCGAAAGACTGCATCTTAATTGCACCGCTGAAAACACTTACTATTAAGCCGATTAATCAGCCCTTGTTGCCCAGAATGCGTCATTTGCAAAGGATAGTTGGAGACTTAAGAGCACTGCGTCAATCGCGGAATATTTCTACCAAGGACAAAACAGATTTATTTGTTAAAACGCGCACTCCTTTTGATAGTCGGGAGGTACAATTTTTAAAGAAATTTTTACCCATAGCAGAGCTGAACTATACTGACGAGAAAGTGAGTGATGCTTTGTATTTGATGGTCGATCAAGATGAATTTTTTGTGCCTTATTCTGGAGGGGTGGATGCGGTTGCAGAGAAAGAAAAATTACAAAAAGAACTAGAGCATCAGGAAGGATTTTTGCGTTCGGTGATGGGCAAGTTAGGAAATGAGAAATTCATGGCCAATGCTAAGCCGGAGGTGATTGCTGCAGAGCAAAAGAAGCGGGAAGATGCCGAAGCGCGTATTGCGGTGATCAAAGGGGCGTTGGGTTTGTAGAGACGCAATGCATTGCGTCTTCTGCGATGTTTAGCGTCTTCTGCAAAGCAGAAGGAAAATAGTAGTTGTAGAGACGCGATGCATTGCGTCTGTGCTGTGTTCTTTTTTTAAATCATGGGAGTAAAGAAATAGGCAAAGGATTGGAGTTAAAAATTAAAAAAGAAGCAGGTTTATAAATAGGTTCTGCGAATCAAAAAGCCAATTTTTTTTGTTGTGGGGAAAACAGATACTGGATTCTCAGCATTTACTGAGACCTATCCT
>JBEIHC010000199.1:0-3384 GCA_040381555.1 Bacteroidia bacterium | reverse complement strand
AATTTTATGATTGTGAGAATGATTGTTGGTCCCAAAATCGGAATTATCCATATCTAATCGGGAATCAACAGAAACATACTCGACATCCTTTTTGAACTTTTCATAGCCCATGTATTGCCCAAAGGCTATATCATTGCTGCCTCCAATTATAATAACCGTCTTTCCTGCTTCAACGAGCACACTGACAACATGCGCAAGAGCTGTATAATAATCAAAAATCTTTTCTTTCTTTTTGAGATTACCTAAATCAGCAATCCGAAGTTTTGAAGAAGGATTGACCAGTTTGTATAAGTATCTACGAATAGGTCCGGTGGCTAAGGCGGCTCCTTTCATACCCGTGCTTCCCCGGTCTTCATCACATCCAAAAATAATCAAGTCACAATGCTCCCAATCCGGGAATGGACCACCATTAATAGATGCTGAGTTCCCCAGGCATCCGGGTTTAAACTCCCGGATCATATGTAAGTGTTCGTCCGTTAAAGGACTAAAGAAGTAGGAAATATCCATTGAAAAATTCTAAATCAAAAGGATTGTTCAGCCTTTTGTACTTTTGCAAAGTTAAGATAAGAGGATGATACTATTAACAGGTGCAACAGGCTTTGTCGGAAAAGAAACCTTACGAAGATTAAAACAGCGAGGATATACCGTAAGAGCATTAGTTCGGCAGGTGAATAAAATTTCTGAAGACCCTGATTTTCAAGGAGTAGAAATTGCGGAAGGAGATTTGCTGGATATTTTGACCCTTGAAAAAGCCTGTAAAGGAGTGGACTATATTATTCACTGCGCGGCGGCAGTAAGTTTCCATTCTTCAGATAAGGCAATGATTTTGCGCACCAATGTTGAAGGAACTGCCAACTTGGTGAATGTAGCTCTGGAGGCAAATGTTCGAAAGTTGGTTCTGGTTTCTTCAATCGCGGCATTAGGAAGATCCAATGAAAATGAGCCGATTACTGAAAAAACGAAATGGAAATCTGAAGGAAACAATTCTTTGTACGCCCAGTCAAAATACAAAGCAGAAAAAGAAGCCTTTCGGGGCCTAGCCGAAGGATTGCCGCTGGTAGTTGCCTTACCGGGTGTAATTTTAGGTCCCGGAGATTGGGTCTCTGGGTCGTCTGCAATTTTTAAATTTGCTTCCAAAGGAATCCCGTTCTACCCTGCAGGGAGTAATGGATTTGTAAGTGTTGGGGATGTTGCCGATGCCTTAATCCGACTCATGGAGAGCGATTTTAATAAGGGGGAAAAATTTATACTGGTTAGTCAGAGTGTTACTTACCAATTGATTCTTACTTTAATAGCCAAGGAATTAGGTCTCCGCCCACCTATTTGGTTGTTGCCTCCGTTTTGGGCCCAGGTAATCGGTAGGATAAGTGAGCTGGTAAGTAAAATTTCGGGAACTAGACCCCTGCTCAGTAGAGAAACCAGCAGAACCTCCTCCAACCGATATATATATGATGGCTCTCTCTATTCTAGCACCTTTCAGGTAAAATATCAAAACATTGAAGAGATAATTAAGCTAACTTGTGCTCAGTTTTTAACATCCAATGGAAATAATACTCAACGGCGAAAAGAAAATTGAGGTCCCCCCAGCGTCTGTATTGTCCTCTGTTTTTCCCGAATTAGGAATAGATCTCAATACCGCAGGAATTGCTGTTGCTGTAAACTCAAGAGTTGTCTCAAAGAGTCGGTGGCAGGTGTATGTACTAAAAGAAGGGGATCAAATCGAAGTAGTGAAAGCATTTCAAGGGGGATAATTATTCTATTTTTACACAATGGCTACTATATTTCGCATACTACTGCTTGTTGGAGGGTTAATATTTCAACAGGGTTACTCTCAGGATTCCCTTCGGATTTTGACTTGGAATATTCAGAATTTTGGCAAATCCAAAGATGCTGAGGAAATAAAATTTATCGCATCCATCGTCCGACATTTTGACATATTAGCCATTCAGGAGGTATCTGTAAGTACTTACGGATCGCAGGCGGTAGCTTTCTTAGCCGATGAATTAAACAGAACTGGAGCATCTTGGGATTATCGAGTAAGTGATCCTACAACAGGAAATGGGCAGGAGCGATATGCATGGCTATGGAAAAAACACAAAGTTAAGCCTTATGGTAGTTGTATGTTAGCGGCAGCACTGGCAGATTCTTTGGATAGAGAGCCCTATTTATGTCGCTTTATTGTCTCCAAAGACACCTTGCTGATGGGCTCATTTCATGCCGTACCGACGGCCAAAGGGCCTTCCAGAGAGATATCCTTTTTATACCTTTTGCCTAAAGGGTATCCAGGTGAAAAACTGATTTTTATGGGCGATTTCAACTTGAGTGAGAAAAATCCAGCCTTTATTTCCTTTAAAGATATGGGGATGGAACCAGCCATTCGAAAACAAAAAACATCTTTGCGTATGGAGCCCAAAGACGGCTCTGTATTGGCGAATGAGTACGACAACATCTTTTTTAATGCACGCAGGGTGCGTAAAGTGTCCGCTGGGGTTATTGATTTCACCCCTAATTTTCCCACCTTAAAAGAAGCTCGGGAAATTTCAGACCATATACCGGTTTGGTTGACGATTGAGGTGAAATAAACGGACCATTTCCTCCTGAAATCAATTGCTGAAATTCCCGAAGCAAGGATAATTATGAATCAGGAAGAACTCATCTATTTACTGGCATTGAAACTTACTCCCGGAATCGGACCAGTTATTGCCCAAAATCTAATTGCCTACTGTGGCTGTCCTTCCAAAATTTATCAACTTCCTCCCGGTAAGCTGATGCGTATACCAGAAGTGGGCCCCAAAACTGCACAAGGCATCAGAAATCCAGAGGCTTTAAAAATTGCTGAGAAGGAAATCAACTGGTGTGAGAAAGAAGGTATAAAAATAATTCCTTATACCTCACCAGATTATCCAGCCCTATTAAAGCAAATACCTGATTTACCCCTACTTCTTTTTGTGAAAGGCCATAATCCCCTGAATGCTATCCCCTGGGTTGCTGTGGTAGGAACCCGCACACCAGATGAATACGGGAGAGAATCTGCGCGCCAAATAAGTGAATCGCTCACCCAAGCAGGGGCTGGAATTTTAAGTGGGCTGGCATTCGGAATAGATATGGAGGCACATAGGGCATGCCTAAAACAAGGGGGAGTTACCGCTGCTGTGTTGGGACATGGCCTGGATAAAATTTATCCGCATCAGCATCGTTCCTTATCTGATAAAATTATAGAGGGGGGAGGATTGCTCATTTCAGAATACATTAGCGGGACCAAACCCGATGCAGTTAATTTTCCAACCCGAAATAGAATAGTTGCTGGTATGTGTCGTGCCATTTTGGTTATTCAGGCAGCTAAAACTGGTGGCGCATTGATTACAGCAAAACTGGCATTTGATT
>JBEIHC010000198.1:0-3425 GCA_040381555.1 Bacteroidia bacterium | reverse complement strand
GGCCTCTCAGTTCTTTGAACAAGAAATTTAATGGAATACTCTCATTCCTCCCACCGGCGCTTCGATTAGGCGCCTCCCAAATAAAATGAAATGATGAATAGAATCCTGGCGCCGACTCAGTGACCGGTTGGATTCGTTCTCAAAGAACGCATCTCCTTTCCTGCAATAATGAAAAAAAATAGATTATTTAACGAAACTCAGGTCGCTGAGTAGGCGTCCTTGATTTAGGATATAATTAAGCTGCCGCCGTATCGAAGCGCCGGGTCCCTCAGTTCATCGAACGAGAAATAAAATGGAATTCTTTAATTCCTCCCACCGGCGCTTCGAGTAGGCGCCGCCCCAATAGAAATAAACAATAAAAATAATCCTGGCGCCCACTCAGCGACCGGTTGGTTTCGTTCTTAAAGAACGAATCTCCGTTTCTACAAAAACGAAAGAAATAATTTATTAAAGAAACTCAGGTCGCTGAGTAGGCGTCATTAATTTAAGATAAAATTATGCTACCGCCGTATCGAAGCGCCGGGCCTTTAATTCTTTGAATTAACTCTGAATCAATTTTGCTCAGCAAAACTTCCTAAGCCCTTTCTCCGAGTAGAATTGAATAATGAAAATATACAAAGGTCCACTCAGCAACTGAAAATTAGGATTATTGAACACAATGGTCTAACAAGATTCTTTCCAATAACTTAACTTTTAGGCCTAAACCTTTTTTTCTCCCCCCTTCACTCCGTATTTATTTTTCATTTATCTTTGTATCGCAAAGGTTCTCTCTCCGAAGAGATGAAAAGGGAATCCAGTGTAATTCTGGGACAGTACCCGCTGCTGTAAGTTTTCTCAGCCCTCAGGCTGTACTCAATCCACCCTCGCCACTGTGCTTGCACGGGAAGGCCGGAAAGAGGAAAATAAGTCAGAAGACCTGCCTTCGCATTATACGCACAAAGGCTTTCGGGAGTTAAAGCAGTGGGTGATGGAAGCCCTATGGGCTGTTTATCTCTCATTTCCCTATTTCCGAAATTCTAATAATCTATTGTTATGATTCGGAATATTCTCCTCTTAATTCTTCTATTCTGGTTCGGATTTCCGGACCAATTGAAGGCGCAGGATAGTCTTCCACAATATCTTACCGATAGTGTTCAAATCCTGGAACGGGTGATTATACTGAATCCACCCGATTGGGAATTAAGTCATCTTGGAAATTTTCCCGGACAGAGTCTGGCAGGTATTTTACAGCAGCAAACCGGAATTTACATCAAATCTTATGGGCCTGGTGCATTGGCAAGCCCTTCCATTCGGGGAGGAAATGCCGCTCATACCCAAATAGTCTGGAATGGTTTGCCGGTCAATAGCCTGATGAATGGACAAACAGACCTCAACCTTCTTCTTCCAGAAATGACAGATAGGATTCGCATGGAATCTGGTGGTTCTGTTAGTCAAGGCGGAACGGGAGCTGTATCTGGTACCCTTCTGTTGGATCAAAACCATTCTCTGAAGCCCGGTAATCAGGCAGGCTTGTCTTTGGGAATGGGAGGCTTTGGTACACAAAGAGGCTCCAGTTATTTTCGATTGGGTAAAGAGTCCTATTCTCTTGAAATTAGGACTTGGGTGCAGCAAGCCGAAAATGATTTTCCCTATATTCAACCAGGTGTTGCAGAACTGGGTAAGAGAAGACAAGAGCATGCCAGAGTATTTCAAACAGGGATGATTGTGTCTTCCACCTTCAAAACTGGTAAAAATAGCTCACTTATGTTGGATACCTGGAATCAGTATGCCAATAGGGAAATTCCTCCGATATTTTTTCAAACGGGTTCAGAAGCCTTGCAGCAGGATCAAAGCAGTAAATCCGTTGTTCGCTGGGTATTGAACAAACAAAAACTTCAGCAGAGCTGGTTAGCTGGCTACACTCAGGATTATTTAAAATTTCAGGATGTCAGATCTCAGATTGATGCTCAATCTTTGGTGCATAACTGGATTCAACAAGGCGACTTGAATTATATACTGCCAGCCCATCAAGAGTTAATGCTGACGCTTTGGGGTTCTCAGGCTATAGCTCAACAGCAAGCCTATGGAGCCAATCCTCAACAAATGAGGTTTGCTATTGTTCCCGGATATAGAATTCGTTTTAATCGAAAAATGTTGAAATTGCAATTAAGACAAGAAGCTTGGATGCAATCCCCTACCTCTGCTTGGTTGAATCCTCAAGTTCAGGCGGATTTCTTTTGGGGATTGAATTCTTGGCTTGAAACCCAAACTTCTTTTGCTACTGTTAATCGTATTCCTACTTTAAATGATTTATATTGGACTCCCGGAGGAAATCCAAATTTACTTCCGGAGCAAGGATATCATGCTGAAGTTGGCTATATAATCGAAAAGAAATTAGGCAGTTGGAAGATTCATCAGAAAAGCGAAGTATATTATGCTCCTATGCGGAATCGAATACTCTGGCGTCCCTCCTATAATTACTGGACAGCGAGCAATGTAGCCGATGTTTATTCTGCAGGGTTAGAAACAGAGGCAAAAATATCTCGTCAAATTAACTCCGTGCAGTATCAGTTGGGACTGCGGTATCATTTAAATCAGACCAGAGAAAATTCAAAACCAGATGTTCAATTGATGTATATCCCGGCAAATACGCTGGGTGTTCAAGCTGAATTAAAAATAAAAAAGTATAGTATTTCAGCTTGGTATTCTTATACGGGATTTGTTTTTATTACCTCCGATCAGAGTGATTGGATGCCAGCTTGGAGTACTGCAGATATTACCCTTTCCAAAAATAGCACTACGCGTTTTGGCGATATTCGTATTTTTATAGAATTACGCAATCTGATGAATGTGAGTTATCAGGTGATGGAAGGAAGGCCCATGCCCGGGCGAAATTGTTTTGGGGGCATACAATGGAATTGGAATCAAAAAAGAACACCTTAATCAATACAGTATGAAAATGAAAAAATTACTCTTGCAATTTAGTCTTCTCTTGTTTGCCCTAACCCTGCAAGCACAATGGACAACCCGAAATGTTGTATATACAACGGGAGGGAATTATGGTTCGTCCGGTAATTGGGTGCGCACCTATACTTATTCCCCTGTTACGAAAGTTATCGCTAATATTGACTCCTCTCTAGGAGATTTTACCAATGAGGTGCTTTCGGAAAATCAATTTATTTATTCCCATATTGGTCGAGGTAGTTTGAATCCTAGTGGACCTGATGTTATTAATAAATATAGCTTTCTTACCCAAGGCAGAGTAGATTCTGCACCCAATGTTTCAGGTTTGCAGAAAATGATGATTTATAATAATTATCTAATTGCTACATTCGGATATGGTGCCAGTTCTGGATATATGCGGATATTTAATAAAAACAGTTTGAGTATTGGTCCCATTTATACCGATACTGCTCTTCAGGTATTTCCCGGAGGAATGGCTATTG
>JBEIHC010000197.1:0-3469 GCA_040381555.1 Bacteroidia bacterium | reverse complement strand
GGAAGGTTCAGATCCCACAGGAACGCTTTCCGGAAGAACGAAACTCATTTCGGAGGCTTGATTATTTTTATCATGTTTATAAATTACGGGAGCTGTCATGGCTATTTTCTGCTCTGTTTGGTTGTCGCCAAAAATATAAGCAGCGAGAGAACGAAATCCGGCATATCGACTGGATTCAAACTCGCCTTCTTTCCGAACTTTAACCAAATGTGCTGAAGGATAGTATCGAATTTCAACTTCGCCATCTGTAAATACAACACGGTAGTTTTGCTGGGGCGTTTTATCTACCGCCATAATCCGAATACCGGAAAACAAAAGTATCACTAGGAGGAGAACCCATAAATGCCAGATGCGAAAAAATGTAAACATGCTCTCCTAACGGAGAATGGTGAAAGGAGGTTACATTTTCCCGGAGGCGAAGTTCAGATTAGAGGGAAATACCGGGCGAAATACAACAATACCTGAGACTGTAGTTCGCTTAGATAAATAATCGGTTAAATCCTGAGCAATCACTAATTGCTTTCTAACGGAAGAGGCATGCGTCATATAAACTTTTCCTTCTCGTAAGGTAATAACGCCACAATGGGAAACATCCAGGCCATTCACTGTTGTGACCAAACCAACTAAATCTCCATTTTTTGCAATCTGAGCATAGTCCTGAATCTTATCCTTATCAAAGGTCGTATAGGAATACTGACTCATTTCATTCTCCTTATTCTGAATAAAGGCCCAATCTGTAAATCCTCCGAATTTAGTGCGGTTAGCACTTACATAATTGATTTTTTTCGACATTGTCCTACCAAACCCTTTTCCAACTATGCTTAACACTCCCACTTTCTCCAATTGAATAAATCCAGAAGTGAGATATTGAATCCGATCTTCGTTTCGCTGGTTTTTCCCTTCATAATATCTAATAGCATTTAAGTTCTGCACATAAATGGCAAATATCTCATCATCATCAGGCCTTTCTTTCATCCCTTGAATTACATGGCGAGTGAAAGCCAATGCCCAAAAATTTTCAACAAAGGTCATACAATCCATTTGACGCAAATTGACTAAAGTATGTGCCTGAGGACAACCTTGGCTCCCTCCTCCATAGGGCACATTCTCAAACTCCTTCAACATTTGCTCAACATACTGATGATATTGATCAGAAGTATATTCGGCCTTCAACACTTTCAAGGCTTTATCTTTAGAATCTGAAACCAAATAACACTTCTGCTCGCGACGCTCTACCCGACCAAATAAAAACGAAATAAAGTATAACAAAATACCGATTTTGATTGCCATGGGCCAAAATTACTAGGAATGCTCCACATTCCAGAACGATTTATTGATCTGAATGTTCGGTTTACCTAAAGCCTTATCATTCAAAAATAGGTAGTTCTTACGATTACATCAATCTTATCTCATTAATAAATCTTCCTGTAGTATATTTGAAACCGAAATGAAAAATTTCTTACTCCATTTATTCTGGCTTGCTTCAATCAATGCTTGCTTGGGACAAATTCCCTTTGATGATGACCGGGAGGTAACAACTTCGTTTTTAAACTCCAGGGGGATCATGTTTGCTACTACAGATAGTCTGTATAGCCTGAATTTACGATTTCGTATGCAGAATAGATTTGCCTACACTACGCGTTCGTTGCAAGATTTAAAATTAAGTAGTTCAGAAATGCTCATTCGCCGGTTAAGGCTCAGACTAAATGGTCATCTTGGAAGTAAACGCTTGACCTATGCAATCCAATTAGGCTTTACGGTTGAGGATATGGATGGAGATGTGAATGAACTCTCCAATATTATTCGGGATGCTATTGCCGAATATAAACTGAATGAGCAATGGAGTATTGGATTTGGCCAAACCAAGTTACCCGGAAACCGAGAAAGGGTAAATTCTTCTTCGGATTTGCAATTAGTCGA
Source organism: Bacteroidia bacterium (assembly GCA_040381555.1). Lineage (GTDB taxonomy): Bacteria > Bacteroidota > Bacteroidia > J057 > RFSG01 > CANHCC01. The sequence goes on along the minus strand of JBEIHC010000197.1, from coordinate 1,549 downwards.
TCGATCTTTAATGAATCGTACATTCAACATTGACAGGGATTTCGGGACTTTTCTTCGTTATCGCGCCTTACTGGGAAAAACGCCCTTGAACTTCGTTTGGGTAATCAGTTCTGGGCAGGGGCGAAATATCCGTATTCAATCTGAAGGGTATTGTTATACCGGCCGAGTAGAGTGGCTACCGCTGGGAAGCTTTACGGGAGGAGGGGATTATTTCCAAGGAGATGTTATGAGGGAGCCGAAACCCAAACTATCATTAGGCTTGGCCTCATCTTTTAACCGAAATGCCAATCGAAGCGGTGCACAAATTGGAGGCTCGTTGCCTCAGATGGTTGACTTATTTACTTATTTTTCGGATATTCTTTTTAAATATAAGGGACTGGCAATTGCCGGAGAAGGCGTTTATCGAACTTGGGGGGAAAACGGAAAAAGCCTACCCAGAGGATATGTATATAATGGTTATGGATACTGTGCCCAACTCTCTTATTGTTCAACAAAACATTGGGAAGGTGTAGGCAGAATTTCTCAAATTATACCAATAGGCTCAAGTGCTCAACTCCTGCAAGGGCAGCGAGAAATCACTCTAGGGATCAATAAATATCTTCGGTATCATCGGATAAAAATACAGTCCGACATTTCCTTGCTCACTGCCTTCAAAAACGAAGTGGCTCCCATATCAGAAAAATGGGGGTTCAGATTCCAAATTGAGGTGGGGATTTAAATTAACAACTTGAAAGGGTTCAGCTTTTGTTTGGCGCACTTGGGTGCAGCATCCTAGTCAAATTTAACCATTACGCGAGAAAAAACTAAAGTTCCGTCATTATTTGACGGAGTCAAAATAGAACTTTGTGTAAAGATTAAGTTATGAAACCGACCTTTACAGCCATTGATTTTGAAACTGCGACACGCAGTAGAGTGAGCATTTGCCAACTAGGTCTTGTACGAGTGGAAGAAGGGAAAGTAATCGAAAAAATAAGTCAGTTGGTGCAGCCTCCAGACAATTACTTTGAATACCCAAACATCCGTATTCATGGGATATCACCTGAAGATACTGAGGGTTCACCTACCTTTGACCAGATTTGGAAGGGCATCCGGAAATACATTCACAAGCAGACCGTCGTTGCCCACAATGCAGCATTTGACATCACTTGTTTGATGCAAACACTGACCTATTATGAGATACCAATTCCTAAATTTCAGCAGCAATGCACTTACCGATTATATGGAAAAAACTTAGCTACCCTGTGCCAAGAACACAAAATAACCCTAACCCACCACGATGCGTTAAGCGATGCACTAGCATGCTGCAAGCTATACCAAAAGTATCTTAAACAGCAGAAACAAATTCTGTAGAATCAATTGGTGGATGAAATTACAAGAAATACAAAAAGATGGGATTTGGGAGTTTTTTCCACAGATTGCACAGATAGGCAAGGAAAATTGTAGGGCAATCTCGCTCCGCAGATTTTTGATTTAAAGAATAACATTACCCTTGGTGTATTGAGATTTTTAAACGAAATGATATTATTATAATAATTAATCGAAATGATGT
>JBEIHC010000196.1:0-3485 GCA_040381555.1 Bacteroidia bacterium | reverse complement strand
ATAATCCGGTTTCAGTCTGATGGCCTCGTTATAATCTGAAATACCTCCCCAATAGTCTTTCAATTCCACTTTGGCTAAGCCTCGGTTATAGTAAACCTTCGCTTCCGATAGGACTAAGGGTTTTCGAACCCAACGAGGCGAATCGTCCTGTGCAAAAGAAACATGTATATCCGTTAATGCGAGTAGTATTAGGAGCAGATATTTCATTTGCGGAGAAGAATACTGTTCACTCCTTTAGATGTATCATAGGAAGTGAGCGTGTTTATTGCAAAACAAGAAAAGGTACCTGTGAAAACGATAATAATTCCAGTTCTTCGTATTAGGAATAAACCCGAATCATCCAGCATAAAGTCTTGTCCAGAGGAAGCAGAGTTCTGCAGCAGAAAGAAGCAGAATTAATCCTGCCGGCATGAATTTCCCTTCCTTTTTACTGAGTTTTACAATAGAGAAAACCATCAGAAAAAGAGAAGTAAGGGCCAACAAACCAGCAGAGGCCTGAAACCATTGAGGCTGGGTATCCAATCCATAGATGCCAAGAGCTAGGAGTAGCGCTGAGATAGTGGAAGCGATGAGGGATGCCCGACTTCCTTTTTTGAGAAAACCAATCATGCCTCCGGTAAAAACCAGGCTGAAAAAGATATTGGTAAAAACGGTGAGAACCATAGGATAAAATTACAGAATCTCAGGTTAGATGCTAACAGAATTCGGTGAAGATCGGTATAATATCCTGCCTGATTGAGCGAAACCTTTGGCGGAGAAGATACAGGAGCTTTTCGGAAAAAATCCCATTTTACGAAATGCTCTCAATGCCAACATATTACCTGCATAAATCTTAATGCTCAAGGGAGCCGATGCTAGGGTTTGCAGCAACCTAAGAGTATTTTTCCGCTTCCTCGATTTTTCATCGATCCAGATTTTATCAATTGAAATTCCCTGTGCATTCTTTGAAAAACGGAGGTACCCATGAGCATAATTTCCCTGGTAAAGGAAGCGAAATCCCTGATTGAGCTGCCGCCCAGCCTTCAGCCATTCTGCCCTTTGGTACTCTTTGTTTACCCAGGAATGTAGCACAATTTCAGGAGTTACGCTGTGATATTGAGCCCAATAGGCCTCTTTCGCTCGCTGTCGTAACTGGTCCAACTCAGGGGCAGAAATCCTCTTTCGAATATGCATCACAGATTAAAATTCGGTAAAAATTTTTCCATCCCATAAAATCAGGCTAAATTCGCATTGAAAGAAAACTCCTATATGAGCATTTTAGTCAATAAGAATTCGAAAGTACTGGTTCAAGGTTTTACCGGCAGTGAAGGAAGTTTCCATGCTTCTCAGATGATAGAATATGGAACTCAGGTTGTTGGGGGCGTTACTCCTGGAAAAGGGGGAAGCAAACATTTGGATCGCCCTGTGTTCAATACAGTTGAAGATGCAGTAAAGGCGACAGGTGCCAATGTTTCCATTATTTTCGTTCCTCCGGCATTTGCGGCTGATGCCATTATGGAAGCTGCCGATGCAGGGGTACAATTGATTGTAACCATCACAGAAGGCATACCCGTGAAAGACATGGTTTATGCCAAGCAGTATATTACCGAAAGAGGCATTCGCATGATTGGTCCCAATTGTCCGGGTATTATTACTCCAGGAGAGGCCAAAATCGGTATCATGCCGGGTTTTATTCACAACCCAGGTAAAATCGGAATTCTTAGCCGCTCAGGCACGCTGACTTATGAAGCAGTCGATCAGGTTACAAAGCAGGGCATGGGACAGTCCACTTGCGTCGGAATCGGAGGAGATCCAGTGATTGGTTCTACCCATCTTGATATTGTGAAGTTGTTCAACGAAGATCCCGATACAGAGGGCATTATCATGATTGGAGAAATCGGAGGTACCAACGAGGAAATAGCTGCCGAGTGGATTAAAGATAACTGCAAGAAACCTGTTGTTGGCTTTATTGCTGGACAAACAGCCCCTCCGGGTCGTCGTATGGGTCATGCCGGTGCAATCATCGCGGGCGGAAGTGGCACCGCAGCAGAAAAAATGCGGGTGATGGAAGCTTGTGGCATTACTGTGGTAAGTAGCCCTGCGGAAATTGGGGAGACGATGGCTAGGTTGATAAATAAAGTAAGAGCTTAAGTTTAGACAGCTGCAAAATTGAATGAAAAATGCCTCCTAATGGGAGGCATTTTTTGTTGAGAGAGGAAGAAAAAGTAGGGATATTTCACTAAAAAGAGGGTATAAATCAGCACCTAAAGAATTGGTCAGTAAATTTGTTTGATTTAATTCACCTATTATCAGGAAGATTAAGTTCTACACAAATCAGAAATCATGAGAAAGCTACTTGTTTTTGTAGCCCTTTTAATGGGCTTTATACTTTATGGGCAAACAACAGCAGGTGATTATTTCGAAAGAGGCAATATACATCTTGATGCAAAAGCCTATGAAGCAGCACTTAGGGATTTTAACAAGTCCATAGAGCTAAAGCCGGATTATTCTGAAGCCTACCACAATAGAGGCCTTGCCAAATATGAACTACGAGATACAGCAGGAGCGATGAAGGATTATGACAGAGCGATAGAGCTGAAGCCTTATTCTTCAAAGGCGTACAACGATAGAGGGAATGTCAAACATGATTTAAAGGACTACAAAGGCGCAATAGCTGATTATGGCAAAGCGATTGAGATTGAGCAAGATTTTGCGAAGGTTTACTATAACCGAGGCTTAGCCAAAGTGGAATTGAAAGACTATTGGGGAGGTATTTCAGATTATAACGAGGCCATCAGACTGAAACCGGATTATTCAGAAGCGTTCTTTAGCAGAGGCATTGCAAAATATGAACTTCGTGATTCCATAGGCGCCATATCAGATTATTGCCGGGCGATTGAATTGAAGCCGGATTATGCATTTGCTTACAACAATAGAGGTAGTGCCAAACAGGACTACCTAGAAGCCATAGAGGATTACGACAAGGCGATTGAACTGAAGCCTGATTATGCAGAAGCCTACTATAATAGAGGCAATGCTCAATATAATTTAAAAAACTACATAGGTGCTATTGGGGATTACAGCAAGACGATTGACCTGAAACCGAATTTTTCAGCTGCGTACAACAATAGAGGCAGTGCTAAAAATGAATTAAGCGACTATAGGGGCGCTATCGTTGATTTAAACAGAGCGATTGAACTGTACCCTGGTTATGGGGTGGCCTACAACAATAGAGGCAATGCAAAAAATCAACTGAGAGACTACAAAGGAGCATTAAAGGATTACGAAAAGGCAATAGAGCTAAATCAAGATGATGCACAAGCATACTACAATAGAGGCAATGCCCTATATGACCAAGAGGACTATGCCAGAGCTTTAGTAGATTATAGTAAGGCCCTTGAACTGAATCCTAATTATGCCAGGGGATATCTTATGAGGGGCACCTGTAAAATCCTGACAGGCCAGAAAGAAAGTGGATGTATGGATCTTTCAAAAGCTGCTGAGTT
>JBEIHC010000195.1:0-3487 GCA_040381555.1 Bacteroidia bacterium | reverse complement strand
GGGTTTACCCTAAACCGAGGTTTACCCTAAACTGAGGTTTACCCTAAACCGGGGTTTACCCTAAACCGGGGTTTACCCTAAACCGAGGTTTACCCTAAACCGGGGATTACCCTAAACAAAGATTAGATTTTTTTTAGGTTAGCAGTCGAACTATCGCATGCTTTTTATTACATCCCAAAATAACTCCTTGCTTTTAAACAAGAATTATGTGCTTGTAATTAAGCTATAGACAGAGTTTATACTTTCTGAAGAAGCCCTATGCAGAGAATAATTTATCGGTAGACAAATTCGGGCACACTATTCATTTACCTCAATCTGAGATCACTACTAAACTTATTTTTAAAAGTCCCTTTAGGATCCAAATAACTGGCCGTATTTTTCCAAACAGGAAGCTTTGGAAATTTTTCATCAATTAAATGAGGTTGCCTTACCAAGCAATTATTTAATTTTCCCCAATGTGGCCATCCTCCCTTGCTTAACATATGCTCCTGCACTTCCCCTAATATTTCGATAGAGCCAAAGGTACCTTCAAGGCAGGAAACATCGAGATAGCAAACATCCTGTTTAAATTCAGGTGCCAAATAGGCCTTACTATTTTGCACCCAACGGAATCCTATCTGCCCAGTTTGATATACCTTTAATTCTTTTGCCTTTTGAGCTAATTTAGAAACTAAAGAATCTACCGCATCGATATAATTGGAAGGGTCATTCTGATTAAAGGCAAACTCAGTTGTGAAACCATGCTCTTTAATATTCACCAATCCCAAGAATAAGGATTCGTGTGCATTAGCTACATAAATATTATCTACTTCCTGCTTTAGGGAGGTTTCTATAGAGTTTGGAGTACCATCAGGCCTTTTATTAAACAAAAAGCGACCAACGCCAGTTACTACATCTCCAGCAAGAGTAGACAAAATACTAATTCCCGGATTTCGGGTAACCTCTCCCATACTTCGCGGAGGTAAAGAATTAATTTCCCGATGTACAATAATCATGCAGGTATGGTCATTTGATCCTTCTAGTTGATAGGGATTCATTCTGACCATCACGCTTCGGTTATCCTTTAAATCGGTAGTCCAATAGGAACTTAATTTCTCCCTCGATTTTGGCTTTATCCTAGAAGTATAATCCTGAGTAAAAATCTCTCCACTCTTTATCCAAAATTTGACAGTCTCCCACTTCTCCAGAAAGCGTAATTCTGCTAAAAAATACTGTTTACGCATTTCGAAAACAAGGGAATAAATTAAGCCCATGCATCCAAAAGATACTAATGAACTATAAAATATATCATCATCCTGTATCAGTTCAATTCCTGGATTTTCCTGTGTAAAACGAATAGGATCCGAAAGCGGCTTATCTTTGGGTTCAATTCGAAATGCTTTTCCCCCTCCAGTTATTAGTACAAAAGATCTAACCATACCAGGAAAAGAAGGAAGGGTAAGACCAGAACCATGAGTAGCAGTAGATACAGCTCCTGCTACTTTCTGAACATCCACACCCCCCATATTCACTACAGATAAACCCTTTGAATCTAAGTAACGATTCATATCCCGGATAGTCATGCCAGCCTGAAGCTCCACAAGGGTATCTGATTGGCCCGGTAATAATGCCCGACGAAAATCATCCAAAGGTTTGTTTAATCTAACCAAATCAACTAGATACCCATTAATCTTGGCCACCTCAGAATAAGAATGCCCTGAACCAACAGCCCGAACCTGTATGTCCTTTTGTTCTGCTTCCTGTACAATACTCACTAGGTCAGAAAGTGTTTCAGGTAAAAAATATTTTCCAGGGTGAGAGATAACATTCCGGACGCAGTTTTCCCAAACAGTATTGTATGTTATTTTCATAGTCTATAATTCCGTTTTACACTATTTTTTTGGACAATGAAGAGGGTTGTTAAATCATTGTAAAAATGTACATTAATTATCATATACAAAAAAATTATTTGATCTTTTCGAGCTAATTTGCAATAAATCCCTCGGCTTTGAAGATTGGATTGTGTGACCTAAACTTACATTTGCGCGTAACCAGAATACTCTGAATTAAAGGATGAAAAAAAAGACTTAAGTTGATACCCTTTTTTTTCGATTCACTAGATACATTTCCATTCTTTTATACCCTAAAAATCAACTTTTTTCCTTTTCAAAAAATTACTACCTTTATATATGAAAATTTCAATATTCATTTTCTTCCTCTCTCTCACTACCCTCTCTCAAGCTCAACCCCTTACTACAGGTCCACAAGCTCCGGGAAGCACTGCCAACTGCTCCGCTTGCCCAGGTACTCCTTGGACAAATAATCCCCCGAACTGGGTGCAATTCTTCCTACCTCCAGATAGCTTTTCTACCATCTTGTATTATAAAGATTTTGGATTTAGCATTCCCGCAGGTGTTACCATCACCGGAGTGAAAGTTTATTATGCCGGAGATTACCTTGGTCCTCAAGCAAGCGACACTCTGGTACAATTGACCCATAACAACACCCTAATTGGAACCAATATCGCCTTGGACTCTTCCTATGCCGGCATTGCCAGAACTTATGGCGACTCACTTAATATCTGGGGGGCTACTTTAACTTCCACTATGGTAAATGATACTACCTTTGGATTTGGAATACGGATTGAAACAGATGCACAAGCCATCAACGGAGGATTTCCCTCTCCCACAATGACCGTCTATTACCAGAACCCCATTACCGGAATTACCGAAGAAGCAACCAGCCAGACAAACAGAATGTGGTTTAATGCAGATGATTTAAGTCTAAATCTATTACAAACACCCGAAAATAGCCTTGTAAAAATCTATAACCTAGAGGGTAAATTAATTTATAATGCTATCCCGGTTTCCGGAAACAAAGCCTTTTTTCCTGAATCACTCCCCTCAGGCTTATACATCGGAGAAATTCAATCCGCTGAAGGTACTACTCTAAATCGAATTAAGTTTAGAGTTCTGTAATCTCCTGAACTTAATATTTAATGGAAAAGGTTGGGATATTCTCAACCTTTTTTATTTGATTGTAGTAAGGTAACAATTCAACGCTGTTTTATTTGGGTAAATTCTAAAAGTAAACTAAAATGAATACCCTATTCGACCGATTCAACACAAGACAAAAGCTTGACAGCTCTGGCTTGTGGGTAGAGTCCAATCTCCTCCAGGGAGGGTTCGGGAGGGGGGAGAACTCACTTGAAGCAGAAAATTAAACTTTTCACTAGATCTCGCTCTCACTCTTCGTTCCTCACTCTCACTCTCCGCTCTCACTCTGTTTATCCTAATGGCTTAAACTGCTCAAACATCTGCAAACAATCATTGCAATAATGCATACTGCGACAAAGCGTTGGCCCAAATGGATTGCGTAATTCTGTATTCGTAGAATTACAATAAGGACAATTCGTATGATTTAATAAAAACTCCAAATCGGGCTCTCCCTCAAATCTAGGAGGCGGTGCTAATCCAAAATCCTTTAATCTCTGACGACCTCTGTCCGT
>JBEIHC010000194.1:0-3502 GCA_040381555.1 Bacteroidia bacterium | reverse complement strand
GCTGAGCCAGGTGAAGGATTTGAATACCAAATGGAAGTAAAAGACCTGCCCTCCGGAGTGTATCTATTAACGGTACAAACCAGTGCTGGCCCGATGAGTTATAGGGTGACAAGGTTGTAAAATAGTACTCACAACAAATGGAGAGCGGGAGTCTTTTTTAGACTCCCGCTTTTTTATGAGCTGCTTGTCTAGTTGTATAGGGCTTCTTCAGAAGTAAGAAATTCTTTCTATTGTTGGTTGTAAGGGAATATTTGATTGTTCCGTTGCTGGGGAATGTGGCAAAAACTAGGGAGGAGTTTAATCTTAGTCAGGTGTTAATTTAAGTAGGTGTTAAAATAAGAATTCTATGATTCTCCTTGAACTGTTAAATTATAGACATTTGACAAACAAACACTTAATGTTTATTGTTGCTTTTTCAGGGTTACTTATTTTTATTTGTAGAATTAATTCGTACATTTACCCTTGAAATACTTTTCGGTTCTCACTTTTTTGGTATTTCATTTTTTTCGTTTTTCAACCAGAATTCCCGGAAAGCTTGCCCAAGTTTTCCGGTTTTTTTATGGCTTTCAGCAAACAACAGCATTTAATGAAATCCCGCCTTCATTGGGTCAAATTCTTCAATCTGATATCCAATAGGGATAGAAAAATAAGAATCAGCTAATTTTTCAGGCAAAACTCGAATGGCTGTCAGGGTAACTGTGCCTAAATTTGCCTGGGTATTCACCATTTTTAAAGGAACACCTTTTATTCCCTTTATCATAAAACTTCTAAATTGTTCAGCACTGCCCTCTGAATTACTATTTTTGAGCAACTGTAATTTTTCTGTTGCCCAAACATAGGATATTTTGGCATTTCCTTCCTTATCTCGGGTAGCAATCTTGTATTTAGAACAGGGGAATCCAGCAATGTTTATCGTTTCGGATTCTTTTACTACAACAGGTTGAGCAGGCTTGAAATCCTTTGATTTCGGCATAACTCGCATGGCTTTTTTGTTTTCGCTATCCATCATGTAAGCCTCGTTTTTTTCTCCCAAGAAAATTAGGTTGCCCATCTTAGACATAATACCTCCTTCAATTGTCATAGCCATATCCATTTTCCGAAATCTGAAAGTCATAGATTCCGGAAGAAAGGTCTTCAGCATGGCAGACATTTCCCCTGTTAGATCAAATGAATAGGAAATGCTCCCTTCAAAATACTTAGAATTTGTATCGTTTTGGGCCCATAAACTCAGTGACAGGCTTGTAAATAAAGCAATTATTACTCTTCTCATACCTCAAAATTAGCTTAGTATCCATTTGTTTGTATAAATTAATTTAAGATGATCAAAAAAACTATCAGTTGGTTAGCTTCTAACCGGGGGCTTTCATTTGGGATGAATGTCTAAAAATGGTAAATTTGATTAAAAGTGAATCAATGGAAAAATCCCAATCATTCCCAGACATTGCTAAAATTGCCGCATTAGTTGCCTCTATCAATACCCAAATGCCTGAATGGGCCAAGAATACCTTGAATTGGCTTTCAGAATCCCCTACTTTGGCTAACTCTATTTTAAGTCAAAGCTCCTTAGTATTTCACTTAACTGTGAATGCCTCTATGGTAATTCGGGAATTGAGTTCTGGAAAGTCCTCCGATAAACTCCTCCTCCAAAAAATGAGTGAATCTAACAGATTTAAGCTTCATGCATTCCCGGGTACACATGCAGCCTTAACAGAATGGATGCAGAATCAATCGGACGAAATTCAAAAGGAGCTGATTGCCCTCTTAGCAAGGATACATGAGATGGACGCTACTTCTAATAAGGCTTGGAATACTGCCCGAAATTTGTTTCCTGTTATAGGGAATACTCAGGCTCCTTTTCTTGCCCTTACATTTTCTTTCGGCGGAAGTCCTGCTGTTGGTAGGGTAGAAATGCCAGAGCCTTCTTCCTTAAAATTATGGGACCTCGGCGGCAATGCCCAGCTCCTAACCCATTTGCAACAAGGCTCTGTCACTTTTTACCTTTGTGAGTTAAATCTACCTACAATGTTAACGGTGCTTTTACAAATCACTACAGTATTTGTTCTCTCCGTAATAAAATGGATTAGTAAAATTTCAGCCCTACTTTCTGATTTGATGGAAGGGGCGATAGATTCCCTGAGGAAAATCCCCAAAGAAGTATTGCTGGCAACCCTAGGTGCATTAGCCGCTGCATTATTAATTCCTGCTGTACGAGATCAGCTTGGTGAATGGTTAAGTAAAAGCAAGGACTGGTTTGCTGCAAACCAACAACAGCTCCTTGCTTGGGCTGGAGACTGGGCAGAAGAAGCTGGACTAATACTAGAGTGGATTCAATCCTTGGCTCTACTGGGTGGTTTATTGACAGAGCAAGTTTGGGCTGATTTGTCAGATATGCTAAAGGAGTTTACTAAAGTTCAACCTGCTGTCTGATTTTCCTACATTCAATTTCTCAGTCTTTATTGATTTTTGGCTCTGCGCCATTAATTGTGGGTGATTAAATCTTAGAAGTACCCTGTATAGTGGTTGTAAATCTTCTACTTAGTTTATAAACAAGGCTATACCCTCTCCCTCCCCTCTCCAATGGAAAGGGTTTCAATCCCACTGGCCACAACAATCGTGTCCGGAATTTCAGTAAATAAAACAATTTGGAATAATATTGAATTTAGGGGTTCCTGAATCATTAGGGTAAACCCCAGTTTAGGGTAAACTTCGGTTTAGGGTAAACTTCGGTTTAGGGTAAACCCCAGTTTAGGGTAAACTCATATTTTGCCAATACTTTCTGAGGAGACCCTACTTCGCTCCAATGCCAAGCTGTAATAGGCCGTTTAATTAAAAACAAAAAGCCCCGGCATTTCTACCGAGGCTTTTTATCTTCTTTAAGGTAATGCTACTGTTTGACCAATTTTGTTTGAATCATTTGCCCATCGCTTGTTTTGGCAATCAACAAATATGCGCCAGCAGGAAGGTTTTCTCCACTCAATTGGAAGGTGCCATCTTCTGATACTTGAGTTTCATGAATCACCCGACCGTTTAAATCCATTAACTGAACCTGAGCCAAACTTCCAGCAAAGGCTTCTCCTTGAATGAGATTTGCAAAAGGATTTGGATATACCTTCAAGTTAATGAGATTTTCCAATTCAGAATTAGAGGTCATTCTGCAATTGATGATAGATAGATTAATTGTGCGGGTAATAATACCACATCCAGGAACATTCACCTGAACAGTATAGGTGCCAGCCATATTGTTGGTGGCATTTAATCTATAAGTAACGGGTTGGTTAGCCGTAAATCCAGCAGGACCTGTCCAAGCAAATGAAGAACCGGCAGGACCAAATGCAGAGAGTACAATTGAACTACCAGCACAAACAGGATTCTGAGCCGCTACAGCACTCACACTGGAAGGGCTGTTTACTATTACTGAAGCAAATGCCTGACGCATACCACAGCCAGGAAGATTGACAGTGTATTGGTAGGTGCCATTCATGTTAGGAGTTGCCTGGACTCG
>JBEIHC010000193.1:0-3661 GCA_040381555.1 Bacteroidia bacterium | reverse complement strand
TCCGAACAGAGAAGTTAAGCCCCACTGCGCCGATGGTACTTGGATAACACCAGGGAGAGTAGGTCGTCGCCGCCTTTCAATTACGCCCCCAGATTTCTTCTGGGGGCGTTTTTGTTTTTGACCCATTCCTAAATATTTATCGGGTGCTGCACCCAATAATACTATTTCACCCCTTTCTTCGAAATGATCTATCGAGAGACCCTCCCATGGAACCTATTTCTTTTTGTTTCAGTTTTTTACTAACTTAGAATTATGGAAAACGAAAATAATCATAATAGACGCTCTTTTCTTGGGAAGTTAACACTCGGATTGGGTAGCCTAGCAGCCGCTCCTTTTGTTGCCATTTCCCAAAAAATTAATCCAAAAGTTCTACCCGAAATGACTACTCCTGTACAGAAAATTAAACCCCTCGGATTCGTATGGGAAACTGCTGATCCTTTCCTCTTTTGTGTGCATCACGAAGATAAATTCCCAAAAGGTAATGAAGTTATGGGACCCGCAGTCTCCCTGGAAGGTAGAAATATAGGCGATGATTTTATTATAAAAGATGGTTTTCGTATGTATCATGGGGATAAAATACCTGGTTTCCCTGGTCACCCGCATCGAGGATTTGAAACTGTTACAGTTGTTAGAGAAGGACTTGTCGATCACGCTGATTCTCTTGGGGCTGCAGGTCGTTATGGGGAAGGCGATGTACAATGGATGACGGCAGGTAAAGGGGTACAGCATTCTGAAATGTTTCCGCTCCTTCATCGAGATAAGGATAATCCTATGGAATTATTTCAAATATGGCTGAATTTGCCTGCGAAAAAGAAAATGTCTCAGCCGTATTTTAAAATGTTGTGGTCTGAGGCAATTCCTAAACTGGAATTCAAAGATGAGAATGGAAGTACTGTCAAAGTTGAAGTTATTGCGGGTAAGCTACAACAGGCAGTTCCTCCTTCTGCCCCACCAGATTCATGGGCGGCTCAGCCTGAGAATGATGTAGCTATTTGGAATATTCAACTCGAACCGAATGCATCTTGGAAATTGCCAGCAGCTTTGGTAGGTATCAATAGAACTCTTTATTTTTACAAGGGTGATTTTATTCAGTTATCTGGGACAAATATCCCTAAGTATCATGCAGCTGAAGTGCAATCCGATGTTGAACTAACTATTCAAAATGGCCCTCATTTTTCCAAGATTTTAGTGCTTCAAGGCCGCCCAATTTCTGAGCCAGTAATGCAGTATGGTCCATTTGTGATGAATACCAAAGAGGAAATTCAGCAAGCTTTTGATGATTATCACAAGACCAAGTTTGGAGGATGGCCTTGGCCAGTTGCAGGTCAGGTGCATGATAGAGCCAAAGGTAGATTTGCTAAACATGCAGATGGTCGCATGGAGGAAAAAGCCTGATTGGAGTAAAAGTAATTTTGGAAAGGTTAATGCAAATTTTTGCTCTGTTTTCTGTTTGTTTAGGGTTTCCTTAGAAAGTATTGGCAAAAAATAGGTTTACCCTAAACTGGGGTTTACCCTAAACCGAGGTTTACCCTAAACCACAATCAGATATTCTAGATGTTTTTAAAATTGGCATTCAAATTATTGCATGCGTTTTATTGGTTTATGCAATAATTCCTTGCATTTAAACATCACGAATATGTCTGTAAATCAGCAATAGTAAGGATTTATATTTTCTGAGTACGCCCTATTTAATTATATCCAAGGTTTAAGCAATGTTTTCGCTTCCTTCCTGTCCTTTTTGCGGATTTGCAATTCTAATGTACCCGCTTTCTCCCCTGGAATTCCTGCTAATGCAGATAAGCTTTTGCAAGAAATGTATATTAACGACGAATGGCTAAACCAAGGAGTGGTGATTTCGATTTTTGATATTTCTTTCGGTTCTAAATAAAACCTTTGAATCGCTGCTGACTCTATTGGTTCGGGTGTGAAACTGCCTCTTAATTTTCTTCTTATATATATCATCATTTTATTTAAGTTGTCGGTGTCTGCTCTAAACTCTAGCAGTATTTTTTCATTCTCAATGCGCATCTGACCAGATACCCTAACTTCAAATAGAATGCTTTCCTGAATGATGTACCAGAAAGGGATAGAAAGCCATTGTGTTTCCGGATTCATAGTTTTGAATGTAAAAGATAGGAAGAAAGTGCATCGATTAGTTTCTGGTGAATATTGTCTGCTGAACTAAATGTCCATCCGCCTATATGTGGAGTAAAAATGACATTAGGCCGCATAAATAAATCCGTATATAATTTTGTTTGTTCATGGGTTAAAGTATTAAATTTTTCATTTTCCAACACATCTAACCCTGCTCCTAGTATTTTGCCTTCGTCCAGCAAATTCGGTAGTTCAATAGTGTTTAGGATTGATCCACGAGATAGATTTAGTAAATAAAATGATTTACTAAATGAATAGAAGAAGTTTTTTGAGCCCCAATAGCGAGTCTCCTCTGTAAGGGGAATGTGGAAAGAGAGTACATCTGCTTCTCTTTGAATTTCTTCTAGATTACTTTCTGTTACCACATGGTTACCGAATCCAGACTTGTATTTGTCGTATGCTAGAATTCGACATCCGAATCCAGACAGGACTCTTGCGAACGCTTTCCCAGTATTGCCAAATCCAATAATTCCAACGGTTAAGCTATTTAGTTCTGTACCTCTGTTCGCTTCTCGAATCCAAGTGAAGTCTCGTATTTCTGCATCTGCTTTTCGGATGTTTCTTAAGAGAACTAAGAGCAGTCCCAAAGCCATTTCCCCCACAGCTTGTGCGTTTGCACCTGGAGTGTTGACAAATTGAATATCTCTTCCCTCTAAGGCAGACAAATCAATGTGATCTGCACCAACACCAGCACGAAGAACTATTTTTAATCTTGGTGCAGCATCCAAAAACGACGCATCAAGGTGAATAGAACTATTTAATAATAGACCTACACAATCTTTGATTTCTTTTAGGTAAGTGTCCTTCTTTTTTCCTGGAAGGTAATGTACTTCCCATCCTAAGTATTGTATAGACTCTATAAACGAAATGGGGAATTCATCAGCAACTAATATTTTGGGAGGTTTCATGATCGAATATTCGCTATACAAAAATACTGGAAATGCTCATGTCATAGGAATAGATTGTACTTAACTAGATAAATGTTGGATGGTTTTGCGAAAAAGAATTGGCTTTGGGAATGTAAGAACGATTTTAACGCGTCATTTTGTTCAGATTATTCTGACTCTATCTCAAGAAAGGTAAATGAAAAACACCTAATTCAACCGGATTCGATAATTTTTAGGCAGACAATTATACCCTATTGATTGGTTCTAATTGTTTCAATAAATCCATACACAGGGCCACTGTGGTTGTATAAACTGATAAGGATATTGAATATATCGAGGGATTGAGTTCGAAATGGAATAGTGTAACCCTACTCGAATTTGATGCTATTGTTTCGGCTCTACGCCGTTTTTTGTGGGTTTGATATGGCCATTTCCCCAAATTTCGGAATGGTAGATGATTCAGTGACCCCCGAATTCAATATAGTTTCAAATTGTTTTATTTAGGGTCTGCTCAAAAAGCCCAATTTCTTGCTATTATTGAATCAGGATGGTACTTTAGTAGTATCAACTGCAAGGAATTATGGCCAGAGCCCCTAAAAAGCGTGCATCTAGGTTGCCTT
>JBEIHC010000192.1:0-3768 GCA_040381555.1 Bacteroidia bacterium | reverse complement strand
TTACCTTGACGATTTAAAAATTATATTAAACTTCCAAAATGCATCGACTATTTCAATAACATATTCAGATAATAATCGAAGTAGAATATTTGTTAACCATATTTTACGAAATTTGAATACATTTCTTGAAATTTCAGATATAGACGTATATTTTGATACTTATTCAAAGTATTCTCGAAACTCATTGGTTCACAATTTTATGTCTGTTTTTTATCATGTCTCCTATAGAGGCCGAACATTTCAGTTTACCATACCAATTATGCGTAAATTATATAATTATTGCCTTGAGAATAATCTTTTATTTTTAGCTAGTGACATTGGAGTTCGCATATCAGAACTGTATTATTCTGTTCATGATTTTAAAAGATATTCAATTTATTCTTCATATTTTGATTCTAATATTAAAAATTATAAGGATCTTATTAAAATAAAGTATTTTATGGAGGAAATTTCAATTAGATATGAATCAATTGTGTATGTAGAGGAATCTAAGTTGGATGATATGTTTGTCATAATTTTTTCTTATGAACAATCAGGCGAAATTAATGTATTAACCCGTTATTATTTTTATCTTTTAAAGATTGAGTATACCTATTATAGGCAACCGTCTGAATTAAATCAATTACTTAAGGATTTTTATTCTTTTTTAAATTTTAATGTTGATCTTTTAGATAAAAACATTATTGAGGCTGGATATTTAAATTATTTCATTCACTCATTTTTAATTACGCCGAATATCGAGTATCTCAAAAGTATGGAATTGCTTTATAATAATTGCCTTAGAATTTCTTCAATTAAAGTGGCCGTTTTGATAAATATTATTCAAATGGCTTTAGTATTGAGGAATGTTATATTTATTCAAAAGTATATTCTTGAAATACAAAATTATTGTAGCTCTCCAGCTTTTAAATCATATTCAAATCTAATAAGTTATTACCTCGCCACCAACCATCACCTCAATTCCAATTACAAAGACTCTCAATTAGCCTTAAACGAAGCATCTCCTCTACTTAATGATAAATCCGGTTTTGGACTGGGTATCCGCATATTAGAAATAATGAATTGGATAAAATGGGATAAAAAAGATCAGGTTGAATTAGCGCTGCTTAATCTTAAAAATCAAATTACCTTTCTCCGAAAAGGGGGAAAAATTAAACCCAGATATCTCTACATCTATAAAATCTTAGTAAAACTTCATTCTTGCGGCTACGATTACAAAGAGACTTTTCGTCTTCATGAAGAAAAACTCTGTCAAATGAATGGAGACCTGCGCGAATATGCCTGGGAATTCCGTGGCCCTGAACTCTTGCGTTTTGATCTTTGGTTCTTCGATGAAGCCGGCTTCCTACCCCCCTGGAACCTCCATGACCCGCGATTGCCGAAAACTCCTTCAATTGGTGTCAATTCCCAAGATTCGTAGCCTCCCCTTTCTTCTCAACTCTACTATCTATCCTAATTTTCTTACCCATTCTCTGCACCCTTCATTACTGGAACTTTCCTTTCATTAGAATAGTTGAAATCTTGTTTTCATTTTTACTTTCAAGGAATTTCACCTCAAATCAATACAGTATGTCTGCATCCTCATTCTTTCATAATTCATAACTCATAACTCATCATTCATAACTCCCATTTCCCCATATTCCTTACCTTTGTAACACGAAATTATTTAGATCATCATGGCCTCAGAAATGCAACAAAAGCGGATGAGCGTTCCGCCCCTTCATACCAAAAGTGTTAAGAAGTATACTGCTCCAGATCATTATTTACTGGATGAACTGCTCAGTGAAGAACATCGAATGATTCGGGATTCTGTCCGTTCTTGGGTGGATGAGAAGGTGATGCCCATCATTGAAGATTGTGCTCAACGAAATATCTGTCCAACTCACCTGATTCCAGAAATGGGACAATTGGGTATCTTCGGTCCTGCATTACCTACCGAGTATGGCTGTGGTGGCTTGGATCAAATAGCCTATGGAATTATCATGCAAGAAATTGAACGCTGCGATTCTGGACTTCGGTCTATGGCTTCTGTTCAAGGATCCTTGGTTATGTATCCTATTTATAAATATGGTTCGGAAGAGCAGCGTAAGAAATTTTTGCCCAAGTTAGCCTCAGGAGAATTTATGGGCTGTTTTGGTCTTACCGAAGCGGATCACGGTTCCAATCCGGGTGGCATGCTCACCCATTTTATGGATATGGGAGATCATTACCTCCTAAATGGGAGTAAAATGTGGATTTCGAATTCTCCATTTGCTGATATAGCCATTGTTTGGGCTAAAAATGAAGAAGGAAGAATACATGGGTTAATTGTAGAACGAGGCATGGAAGGATTTTCTACTCCTGAGATTCATGGAAAATGGTCTTTGCGCGCTTCTTCCACAGGGGAGTTGGTTTTTGATAATGTGAAAGTGCCCAAAGAAAATCTTTTACCAAATGTTTCCGGATTGAAAGGGCCCTTGGGTTGTTTGGATTCCGCTCGTTTTGGTATTGCTTGGGGAGCAATTGGTTCTGCAATGGCCTGTTATGATTCAGCCGTTCAGTATTCTAAAGAGCGCATGCAGTTTGATAAACCCATTGGATCTTTCCAATTGGTTCAGAAAAAATTAGCTGAAATGTTAACGGAGATTACAAAGGCTCAGTTGTTGACTTATCGCTTAGGTCAGTTGAAAAATGAAGACCGGGCAACAACGGCTCAAATATCGATGGCAAAACGCAATAATGTGGAGATGGCATTGAACATAGCTCGGGAGGCACGCCAAATTCATGGGGGTATGGGCATTACAGACGAATATCCGATGATGCGTCATATGGCCAATCTGGAATCTGTGATTACTTATGAGGGCACTCATGACATCCATTTGCTGATATTGGGAATGGATATTACAGGTATTCAGGCATTTAAGTAGGATTTTTCTATAACTGATTAATCAAAACCTTATTTCTTAATTACTACTGCTTAGGGTACGCGTTTACTTAGGGTAAGCGTTTGCTTAGGGTAAGTATTCACTTAGGGTAAGTGTTTGCTTAGGGTAAGTATTCACTTAGGGTAAGCTATCACATCTGCAACACCCTCAGCTTCCATCTGCCCTGCAAAGGATAGGCTTTTCGCCAAGGTGTCAATAAGGCTATGCCGCCTGCGAAAATGATTATGGGTACTTGATAGTACCGTATCTGATTGGCAGGCGGTCCTATTATCCAACCATTGATCAGTGTGCCTGCCATATACACCATAGAGGAGGCCGCCAATGTCCCTCCTAACAAACGCTTGCCCCTGTCATTCACTCTTAATGAGCCTACTGCATAGATTTTCCGAATTTCACTCGATTTATAAAGGGTTCCTCCAACGCTAAAAACGCCATCCAAAGCCAAACTGTCTATTGTTCCGGAAATTTTTATTCGCTCATTCCCTAAACTAAATCGAATTTCTTCTCCAACAAATGCTTTTTTGCGAATCATGCGTCGCTCATTTTCTACAGATAAATAGAGCTGCGCCTGAAGGGGACTAACCTTGATCAGGAACAGATTACTCAGAAAAAATAGGAGGAGAAGGCGCATTAAAATTTGAATCCGGAGTACAATTTAAAAGAAAAATTGTCAATTGGTTCACTTAAAGTATAAGCTCCAATTCGATAATAGAAGGCAACACCAATTAAAGCAAGGGTAGGGGTCTTTCGAATCCATTCTCTGGGAAGTAAGTCTTGCATGATAATTCCTACTTCCTGAAAGAGTTTATCGGGGGCCTGTATCATGCGAGCTGATTGATGCCAG
>JBEIHC010000191.1:0-3784 GCA_040381555.1 Bacteroidia bacterium | reverse complement strand
GCCATAGGCGTTGTTCGAAAGTACATATGTACGGAAAAAATCCGTACAAGTCAATCTTCACTCATTACAAACCTAAGAGTTTAGCTACTAACCCCTCCCCCCAAACTGTATATCATACAGCTTACGGTACAATCCATCCAACTGCATCAACTCTTCATGGGTACCCGATTCCTTAATTTCCCCAGCTTCCAACACGACTATTCTGTCGGCTTTTAAAATAGTAGACAAACGATGGGCAATGACCAGGGAAGTGCGGTTTTTCATCAAACGATCTAAGGCATCTTGAACCTGTTTTTCAGATTCTGTATCCAATGCTGAGGTGGCCTCATCCAATATCAAAATGGCTGGATTCTTCAATACTGCACGGGCAATGGCGATTCTCTGCCTTTGTCCTCCACTGAGCCGAGTGCCTCGCTCCCCTATCCCGGTATAATACCCTTCCAAAAAACCTTGAATGAATTCGTGCGCGTTGGCAATCTTAGCTGCTTCCATTACCGCATCCAAGGAAATCTTTTCAGATCCATAGGCGATATTGCGCAAAATGGAATCATTAAATAAAATCCCCTCCTGACTGACAATGCCCATCAGATGGCGCACATCTGCCAATTTCGCTTGGGTCAAGGGAATTCCATCGATACTAATTTCCCCTTGATGCGGATCATAAAATCTCGGCAATAAATCAGCCAAGGTGCTCTTACCTGCTCCTGACGGGCCCACCAAAGCGACAGTTTCCCCTTTTCGAATAGTCAGGTTTATATTCTTCAAAATATCCCGATCTTGATATTTAAACCAGACATTTTTAAATTCTATTTTATCGGTAAATACAGGTAATGCACTACCGGATTCTGGCTCGGGTACGGTAATGGGCTCTTGCAACAATTTCTCTATCCTATCGAAAGAAGCTACTCCCTTCTGAATTTTTGAAATGGAATGGGATAGTGTTTTAATGGGTGCCAGGAACTGAGAGAAAATGGCGATAAATCCCAGAAATTCAGAGGGCTTTAACTCAGATGTTTTATCGAGAATCAAATTTCCTCCGTAGAGAATAATAACAGCCACAATCAAAATACTCAGAACCTCGGTACTGGGAGAGGCCAAATCACTTCTTCGCGAAATCGCTACCTGAGTATCATAAAACTCTCGATTCTGTTTGCGGTACTTCCCCTGTTCAAATTCTTCTGCATTAAAGGCTTTCACTATTCGAACTCCGGAAACAAATTCATCTACAATGCTGATCAAGGAATCTAATTTCTCCTGACCCTTGTTGGCCTTACGCTTGAGAGATTTACTCAAAGCCGTAATCAACCAACCGGTCAAGGGTAAAACAATCAAGGTAAATAGGGTCAATTTCCAGGAAAGAAAAATCATGGTTCCCAAGAAAACAATCATCGTCAAAGGGTCCCGAATTACACTTTGAATATTTCCCACCACACTCTCTTGTACCACTTGCACATCGCTGACCACAACGGAAATCAATCCACCTTTTTTTCTTTTGGTATAAAACTGAATGGAAAGGCGGGTTAAATGAGCAAAAACTCTTTCCCGAATTTCATAAATAATCTCTTGCTCCATGGGCACTATCAGCCAGGAACTAAGGTATCGGAATAAACTTTTCAGAAAAATGGACGAAACGAGGATAATGCAAAACCAGAGCAGAATTTTACTTTTTCCGAAGGCGAAAATGGCATAATCCAGATATTGAAAGGCATATTGCTTTAAACCCGACAGGCTAAGTAGTTCAGATGCAGGTGGGCTAGATTGCATTCCGGAGCTCTCACTGAAGAGAATATCCAGAAAGGGGATAATCATTGCCAAAGACAGAGCATTGAACACATTATAGAGAATGAGAAATAATATGGCTGGAACTCCTTTTCGCCATAAACCTTTTCCAAAGGTTAAAATTCTTACATAAACCTGCATTCCGTACTTTTGTGCAAAGTTACTTAAATAAATAGCGGTGGCAGGAAACCAGGAGAGTACCAGACAGAAAAAATTTGGACGCATGATACAGAAGGAGATTACGCCCTTTCTGAATGCGTTTATGAGCCGATTTCCGGGCGTGATGGCCTCAGTGCCTTTTGTGCGGGTAAGCCCGGATCTAATGAATATACGGGTGTATATCAGCGCATTCCCAGATGAAAAAATGGAAGAAGTGGCAGCTGCCCTCAATTTGCATGGCTGGGAAATCCGCAAGCAATTAGCGGCAGTTATCCGGAATGGCGTGCGAAAAATCCCAGAAATTCAGTATTTCCCGGATGATACCGTACTTTATGCCCGGAAAATGGAAGAGATTTTCAGTAAAATTAAACCTGTGCCCCGTACAGACAACGAGGAGGACAGCAAGGAAGAAGAATGAAATTCACCCTCCTAATTGCTCTTCGGTACTTTTTTGCCCGCAAACGAAGGAGGGCTGTGCATTTTATTACCGGTATAGCCATTGGCGGAATCACCCTGGGTACCGCTGCCCTTATTTTGGTACTCTCCGTTTTCAATGGATTTCAAGATCTGTTAGAGCATATGTACGGTGCCATAGATGCTGATATACGCATAGAAAAAAGAGAAGGAAAAGGAATTTCGGATTCCCCCAGCTTACGCCAAAAAATCCGTAACTATGAAGAAGTGGCCATTCTCACGGGCACCTTGGAGACTAAAGCTGCCATTCGGTACCAGGGAGCTCAACGGATTATTAAAATAAAAGGAGTAGAAGCAGATTTTCCCAATATCAATCATTTCCCCTCTGCTCTTACAGAGGGAGAATACGCCCTGATTTGGTCAGATAGCTTGGCAACAGGAATTGCCGGACTCGGCTTGGCCAACTCTATGGGATTGCAACTAGAAGATTATTTTTCGCCTCCAGAACTGATTGTGGTTCCCGATCAGGTAAAGCCAGGCACCTCCCCAGAAAATGCAATTCGACAAATTCCTTTTGTGCCGGTGGCATTTTTTTCCTTCCAAAAAGAATATGATGACAATTGGGTCATTATTCCGATTGAAATGGCGCGCTACCTAATGGAGTACGACTCTATACTCACCGCCTATGAACTCAAACTACAACCAGGAATGGGGACAGAATCTTTCCGAGAAAAATTAAAACAAGACTTAGGTTCTGAATATAAAGTGCTGACAAAATTCGAAGTGCATGAGGATATTTATCGGGTAATGCGAAATGAAAAATTTGCTGGGTATTTAATTCTCACCCTCATGCTCATCATCGCCGGAGCCAATATTGTCGGGGGATTAGCGGTGATTGTCATTGAAAAACAAAAAGATATAGCCGTATTAAAATCTCTAGGTGCCAGTAAAAAACAAATCCGCAATATATTTTTAGTAAATGGATTGTTGGTTGGCTTAACGGGAGTGATTGTTGGCGGAGGTATCGCTTTTGTAATGGGCTATACCCAAATGGAATATGGATGGATGGGGATTGAAGGCGGAGAAACATTTGCAGTGGAAGCCTATCCCTTAAAATTACAAGCCATAGATTTTGTTGCTGTAAGTCTTACCGTCATGGTATTGAGTTTACTAGCTGCGTTGGGGCCCGCTTTAAAGGCAGCGAGTCATTCGGTGGTAGAGGGGCTGAGGAGGTAGAAGGGGGCTTTTGACTTACCCCAAGCAATGACTTACCCTAAGTATTTACTTACCCTAAGTATTTACTTACCCCAAGCAATGACTTACCCCAAAGTATTGACTTACCCTAAGTATTGACTTACCCTAAGTATTGACTTACACCAAGCAATGACTTACCCTAAGCAATGACTTACCCTAAGCAATGACTTACCCTAAG
>JBEIHC010000190.1:0-3855 GCA_040381555.1 Bacteroidia bacterium | reverse complement strand
TGGAGCATTATTAGGTATTCTTACCTGGTTTGCCTTTGAAACTGTGTTAAAAAACAAATTCGTCGATTGGGATGATTTGAAATACATTAATGAAAATGTATGTATTCAACTCAAAGGTAAAGAATTAATCAATAATTTATTTTTTGGAGAATGTAAATATGTGATGGGAAATTACCACCCACTGACAGTATTGACTTATGCTTGGAATTTTCAATCTGGTAAGTTTGATCCGGAAGTTTACCATAGGACTAATTTAATTCTACATGTTATCAATACGCTGCTCTTACTATTGGCGGTGTATAAAATGAGTTCCGGTAAATTATTTACAGCCGGATTCGCCGCTGCATTATTTGCCCTGCACCCCCTGCATGTTGAATCTGTTATTTGGGCAGCTGAACGAAAGGATGTGTTGTACACTTTCTTTTTGCTGTTGGCTTTACTTGCCTGGCTTTACCTCGAAAATTCTAATTCAATTTTCAGGACAGTTCTAGTTTCCATTTTATTTATCCTTTCCTGCCTTGCAAAAGGGATGGCTGTTGTATTCCCCTTACTACTTATTTTAATCCTTTGGATTACAAACGAATCATTCAATAATTTTTTCAAAAGCAATCCGATTAAAACTTGGCTTACTGCTGAGTTTTGGCAAAGATTATTTCAAAGAAGTGGGGTAAAGGAATTTATTATTTATTTCGGCATCTCGTTATTTTTTGGATGGATGGCTGTACATTCACAAGATACACAGGGTGGCATCAGAGATTATCCCCAATTTAATGTACTGCATAGAATCCTTTTAGCCTCTTATGGGTTTGTACACTATTTAGGGAAAATGGTTATTCCGGAGGGGTTATCGGCAGTTTATCCTTATCCTTTATTAGATGAGCATAACACACTACCTCTAAAATTTAATATTGCCCCTATATTTTTACTTGTAATCGGTATAATTACAGCCTTCTCTTTCCGTTTTTCGAGAATGTTGGCATTTGGAATTTTAGGATACGCAATTTGCATTTTACCGGTTTTGCAAATTCTACCTGTAGGTGAGGCCATTGCTGCCGATCGATATTTCTATGTGGCCTCCATTCCCTTATTTATAGGCATTGCATGGTTCATAGAAAAATTCTTTCAGGAGAACAATCGAATGATATTCTATGGAGCCAGTACCTTCGCAATTGTCATTAGTGGTTATTTGTTTATGCGTACACGAGAACAGGTTTTAGTTTGGGCAAATGATTTGAGTTTATTTGGCAATGCGATTGAGCATGAACCAACAGCCTCCCAAGCTCAAAACAATGTTGGAATATACTGGCAAAGGGCCAAAGAATTTGAAAAGGCATTACCCTACTATGAAGCTGCTGTAAAATTAAATCCTGTATATGCTCGAGCTTATAGTAATATGGGGGCTTGTTATTATGATTTGCAGCGCTATAAAGAATCTATTCCGATTTATCATAAAGCGATAACTTCCGACCCTGATTTTGCAGATGCGTGGTATAATCTGGGAAACAGCTGGTATATGTTAGGTCGGTATGATATCGCAAAGAAATTCTATTCTCATGCCATTGTATTGAATCCCTATTATTATGCAGCCTATTACAATCGGGCGGTATGTAAAGGGGTGTTAGGCAAGCATCCGGACGCATTAGTAGATTATAAAGTGGCTGCAAAAGGTGGACATCCCCAAGCACAAGAAGCTTTGCGTCGTTCAAATATTTCCTGGACAGATGCGCCCGCAATTCCCAATGCACCCAAAAAATAAGTGTTAATTCTTCCCCATTTTCACTGAATGCAGGCTTAGAGATTTTGCCCTTATGAATACAAAACCGTCCCGGATTTCATTTTCTCCCAATTGGCTTTTAATCATTCCGGTACTTCTCATTACCTACTGGGTATTTATGCCCAGTAATTCTTTTGGATTTTTACTTTGGGATGACGATAAGTATATTGTTGAAAACACAGAACTACTAAACTCAGATTTAAAAACTATTACGACAGCTACGGTTGCTGGAAATTATCATCCCTTAACTTTACTGAGTCTTCGATGGAATTTGAAAAAAGGAACACCAAAACCTAACACATTTCACGAGTGGAATAATTATTTACATGTAGCGAATACCCTGCTGGTTTTTATTTTATTTCTGACCTACCGATCTCCAGTTTGGGTTGGTGTTGGGGGAGCATTGTTCTTTGGAGTACATCCCATGCATGTGGAATCCGTTGCCTGGATCTCCGAAAGAAAGGATGTATTGTACACATTCTTCTTACTCCTCTCGTGGATTAACTGGAAGAATCGCTTTAAGTTTAATACTCATTTATGCTACACTTTATCCTTTCTATTCTTTATTCTAGCCTGTTTTTCTAAGGGGATGGCTATCGTTTTGCCTGTTATATTACTGTTGGACACTTGGCTCTTACAAGCTCCTGAGGAACGCAAAAAAACTACCCTTCGATTAATTCCATTTTTACTTGTTTCCGGAATATTTGCCTGGTTGGCTATTTGGGCGCAAGAAACGGTTGGCGCCATTCGACAAAGCACAGATTTTACTTCGTTTGACAAATTATTCTTCCCCTTTTATGGAGTATTATTTTATTTAGCTAAAATGATTGCTCCTCTAAATTTATCTGCCGTATATCCTTATCCCTTCAAAGAAAATGGATTACTTCCCTGGACATACTTGATTTCAATGCCACTTATAGCCAGTATCGCAGGGATGCTATTCTGGTTACGAAAAAACAAGTTACTTCTGTTCGGATTTGCAGGATTTCTTATTGCATTATTGCCTGTTTTGCAAATTTTACCGGTGGGAAATGCTATTACAGCAGACCGATATTTTTATGTTTCTTCCATCCCTTTAAGTATTGGGTTATTTCTGACTTTATCTAAAAAAATTTCCTTCAAAAAAGAGAATTGGTATGTATTGTTTGTATTGCCGGGCTTGCTCCTAGTAATTCCTGCCAGAGCCAGGGTATTGATATGGAAAGATACCTTTAGTTTATTTCAGGATGTGGTACAAAAATACCCTCAGGTTGCAGTGGCTCATTATAATATGGGTAATATCCTGATGAATGATAAAAAAGATTATTATGCCGCTATTACAGCTTATCAGAAGGCTATTCAAGCTAGACCTGCCTATGCGGATGCCTGGACCAATCAGGGGGTATGTTTGCAATATCTTCAAAATTATCGGGATGGAGTAAATTGTTTATTGAGGGCAGTTGCCTATAATTCCGAGCATGTGGAGGCACATAATAACTTAGGGGTCGGATACGAAAAATTAAATAAAACAGATAGCGCTTTATATCATTATCGTATTGCGATGCGCTTGAACCCGGCAAAAGTGGAATTGTATAATAATGTAGGATTTGCACTTGAAAAAATGAATCAATTGGATTCTGCCCAAATCTATTATACTCGTGCATTAGAATTAAAACCAGACTATGCGGTTGCAATGGTTAATTTGGGAAATACTTTATTGAGAAGAGGCTTTTCTCAACAAGATGCGGATATCTGGTTTGTAAAAGCTGCACAAAATGGGCACCCGGAGGCGCAGGAGTATTTGAAAAACAGGGTATTGAGGTGGTGAGAAATTAGTTGTTAGTTGTTAGTTGTTATTGATTAGTGGTTAGGGGTTAGTTGTTAGGGGTTGAAATATTAGGAGGTTTTAGGGTGCTCTGTTAGGGGCTTTTAGTTTGAATGATTGATTGGGGTAAATGAGGGCAATGCCATTGCTTGCTCAATGCCAAAATTCAGGGACGAAACAAATTAACTTATTTACTAACTACTAGCTTTTTTGATTGATACTTGCCATCTGAATAAATTCGAACCCAATAAATTCCTGCAGTTAAGTTGGGCAATTG
>JBEIHC010000189.1:0-3873 GCA_040381555.1 Bacteroidia bacterium | reverse complement strand
CCAGATCATATTCGCATAGCTTACAAAGACTATCGGCAGCATGGGAGCAAAAAGGAAATGACCTTAGAACCTCTGGAATTTATACGAAGGTTCAGTTTACACATACTGCCTAAGCGATTTGTGAGGATAAGGCATTATGGGATTTTGAGTGGGACGAGTAAACCCAGAACATTGCCAGCTATTAGAGACCTACTTCCTGATACGCATACTCCTGCTGTGAAAGACCCCAGATGCTTGGAAGCCTACAGTCTTTTGTATTGTTGCGATTGTAAAAAAGAAAGTATGGTGATTATAGAGTTAATTCCCAAAAGAGGGCCACCGATTCCGGAGAGACTTAGGACTTTAGCGGCACAATTTTAAAAAACTCCATTTTCGGAGCTGGGAGAGGTATGTATTATAAGTGCCATTTTAACATAAATAAAAGTTGAGCATTACAAATAGAATTGTAAATATTTTGATTATTTCAGAAAATTAAATTCCGGCGATGTTTTACGGCTCCGGCAAATATTAATTCCGGTATATAATTCCGGACGATAAGCCCATAATTAGGTATTCTTAAAATCGGTGGAGTCTGTGGTGAGCCCCGTCGAACCATGCAATCCCGACCTCCGGTTGGGACAAGCTCCCGACCTGCGTTTGGGGCAGGCTAGGGGGTTCATTGTCGGCGCTGCGCACCCAACGAACCCCTGGTTGTTAGCAACAGTACTTATTTACCTGCCTGTTTTAAAATGTTCATTATATCAGCACCTATTTTGTCATATGGCTTGTTGAAAATTGTTTCCATTGTTTTATTGAGGTTTGAATCATCCGAGTTCCATAATTGCATAATGGCGTTTTTACCTCCTTTTTCATATGCTAATTTGCAGAGTACTGCTCCGGTGACGTATAAAATATTGCTATCGTATGAGTTCCGAATTTCTTGGTTTCTTATGCGTTCAAATGTTACGTTATTAAATTTAATCAAGTCTGCTCTAACATTTTCTAATGCTTCATCGAATGTTTGATTGAAAGCAGGGCCTCCCAGCCATGTAGCCAATCCTTCATTCACCATTTTTGGAGCAAAACCTTTTGAACGAAGCGGAAATAGAATATGCACGAATTCGTGTGGAAAGTTCAGATTTTGGTAAGTTGTATAAACTTCTCGTAAATCTAAACTTGACAAACCGGTAATCCCAAAAAGCCAGTAATCAAAATTAAAGAGTCTACCAAGTTCGTTTGTATTTGAAGTTACATAATATGTGAATGGTAAAATTTGAATGTCAAACTTATTAGCAACATATTTACAAAATGAAACTGCCTTATTCGCTTCATCCTTGTTAAATTCAATTCCTGGAGCCAGCACATATTCAATAAATTCATGTTGTACCCTTTTCCAGTTCCTGGTATAATAATTTCTGTAATTTTCTAGTTTAAAATCACCACTTTGGTCTCTTCTTGCATGGTGCATAGTAATAGCTATTACTTCTCTTTCTGGTTGTTCTGTGGCGTACAGTGTTTTTATTTCGTAAAGGTTAGACTCAATACTATCAATCTGCAATACAAATGGTTTATAATAATCAAAAAATTGTTGGGCATTTAAGCCGAAGAAAATAAAATTTCCGGAAAGGTCCAACTTATTATCTTCTTGCCGCAAATATTTATCATAATCCAATTGATTCCAGTTGGGATTTTGATAGGCGCTATCTGGCCTTGAATTAAGGTAACATTTAAATAATTTGCTAATTTCTCTAATTTCTGATTTACTTGTATCGACACGTGCTGAAAATAACGGATCGATATTTTGGCCGATTATTACAGCAGTTTTAAAATAAACGATACAAAAAAATAATAATAAATATTTCATGTTTTATCCTGATTAAGATTGTATTGTTGCTAACGGTTTTGCGCTTGTCGCAGTGGCGGATTTCTGAGCACAAAACTGTTAATACACCACAAAAGTTGATGCGAGGTAGAATGTTCAATTAACCACGTCACCCGCCATTGAGCCAAACGCCTGTTGAACCAAGGGCTACGCCAGCTCCAATACCGTAACCACCCCTAAAAATACAAATTTTCGTTTGAAATATTAACCTTTTAAACGGATTTTGTATGACATTCAAAAAATCTAGCTACTACACCACCGTAGCAAAAGCCAAAGACCAGGTGCCGGGATTCCGGGAGGCATTCAGTCGCTTTGAAGAGCGACTGGTACTGGACCAGTGTTCTAAGAGCACCTTTACCAATTATAGTCGTAATCTGTCTCATTTGGCGTTACATTTCGGGCGTGTGCCACATGCGGTAACGATTGAGGAAATCAATGCCTATTTGTATCGTCTGACAGTGCATGACAATCTTTCTGTAAGCTTTTTTAAACATACGGTTTTTGCCCTTAGATTCTGGTTTCGATTGTTTGAGATGGATGCCCAAGCCCTGCAACTCCCGGTCATTAAAAAAACGGAAACTTTGCCAACGGTGCTTTCTAAAGAGGAATGCAAGGCGATTTTTGCAGCCCCTCGAAGCCTTAAACATCGCTTCCTGCTGGCCTTTGCTTATGCAGGAGGCTTGCGCATGAATGAACTGCGTATGTTAAAGATTGTAGATGTGGATCTTCAACGCAAGCAGATTCACATCCGACAAGGGAAAGGTAAAAAGGATCGCTATGTCATTTTAGCGGATTTACTCGCTTCCCGATTTCAAAAGTATTTAGAAGAGGTAAAGCCTCAGGTCTATCTCTTTGAAGGGCAAACGCCTGGGGAAGTAATGGGAGAACGAAGCATCCAGTATATCATCAATGAAGCCGTCAAGAAAACAGGGATTCAGAAAGATATATCCATGCATACCCTGAGACATAGCTTTGCTACGCACTTATTAGAAGATGGCGTGGATATTTATTCCATCCAGAGATTATTGGGACATTCCGATATCCGCACTACCATTGTGTATTTACATGTTGCGCAGGTCATTCCAAAGGTAGCCCATAGTCCTTTGGATAGTTTGTATGGCCTGAAGAGGTAATGCGTCCCCAATATGAAGTTGCCCAAATTCTGAGGGAATATGGGGCAGGTTATCGGGAGATGCACCCTGTGCTGATGCACCATCAGCGGGTACTACAAGCGATAGAGCGCTGTCGCACTGCCGCATTGGGCGGGCATGTTGAGCGGTGCGATTCTTGTGCCCATGAGAGAATTGCGTATAATTCTTGTCGCAACCGTCATTGTCCGAAATGCCAAACCACCCAAAGAGAACGATGGATTCTGGCTCGTCAGGCAGACACTTTAGACTGCACCTATTTTCATGTGGTATTTACAATCCCCCATGAATTAAATCCCTTTTGCCTGAAGCAACCGGATGTCTTGTATAAAATCTTGTTTCGGGCGGCTAAAGAGTCGCTCTTTGAGATGGGGCAAGATCCGAAGCACCTCGGGGCACAGATGGGCGCCATTGCCATACTCCACACTTGGGGACAAAATCTAAGCTTGCACCCACATATCCATATGATTGTTCCGGGAGGAGGATTTGATGCACAGGGGAAATGGAAAACGACACAGTGTAAGGGAAATTTCCTTTTTCCTCTAAAGGCATTGCAAAAACTTTTCCGGGGGAAGTTCATGGCCTATCTGAGGGAGGTATTGGAGAATTTGAAGATTCCGCTTGACGCCTCCCTTCGGAATACGCTTTACACGAAAGATTGGATGGTTTATGCCAAGCAGCCCTTTCAGAATGAAGCGGGCGTGATCGAATATCTGGGAAGATACTCACATAAGATCGCAATATCCAATCACCGGATCAAAAGGATAGGGGATGGCCAGGTGACTTTTACTTACAAGGATTATGCAGATGCGTCCAAAACAAAATTAATGACACTGGATGCTCATGAATTTCTGAGAAGATTTT
>JBEIHC010000188.1:0-3945 GCA_040381555.1 Bacteroidia bacterium | reverse complement strand
TGTCTGCCATAAGATACAGCATGAGGCACATATCTGTCACTCACAACATGATCGGTGCGTATATAAAAAAAATAGTATGGAATAGCCCATCCCTCATTGACATGATAATTAATTCCAGCACCAAAGGGAACGATAAGGTCATTCACTCTATATCCTTCACGCGTTACATAGGGTATTTCACTTCCACGATATCCGGCTGTTCCGAAACCCGCCATCAAAAAAGGTTCTATTTTTGATCCGAGCGGAATAAATACTCCGTTATTTAATTTTAAGCTAAAAAGTAAATCAAAGTCTATTTTATGTCCGGCGTAATTTTCTGTTTTATTGCTATAGCCGAAAGCACCATAGGTACCTTGAAAATGGATATTCCAACTTGGGTTAAGCCATCTTCCAAAAGAGACCCCTCCAAATCCATAAGCTGCTTGATCAAAAGCAAAAATGCGATTTCCTAAATCACCTGAATATTGATTGGTTCCTCCGAATCCACCGACAGCCCAGCGATGGATTTTTGTTTGACTATTTGCTAAATTTAAGCAAGAAAATAAAATGCAGAAAAAGGATATCCTAAACAACACAGGCATTCAACGCAGATGATAAATAAATATAGTTATTAAAATACAAACCTTCAGAGAATAAAAACGATTAGGCTGAAGGTCTTACCTGAATCCCTACTTCCTTCAATGCTTGCTCTGGAACACTGGCAGGAGCATCCATCATTAAATCACGGCCACTACTATTTTTGGGGAAAGCAATTACATCCCGAATACTTTCTCCACCCGCCATCAGCATCACCCAACGGTCTAACCCAAAGGCACATCCGGCATGCGGAGGTGCTCCATATTTAAAGGCATTTAATAGGAAGCCAAATTTATTTTGTTTCTCTTCCTCACTTAAGCCAAGTATTCCAAAAATTTTATCCTGAATATCTTTACGATGAATTCTGACGGAACCACTGACAATTTCATTTCCATTCATCACCATATCATAACAC
The DNA here is from genome assembly GCA_040381555.1 of Bacteroidia bacterium. Taxonomy (GTDB): domain Bacteria; phylum Bacteroidota; class Bacteroidia; order J057; family RFSG01; genus CANHCC01. Next base: position 2,954 of record JBEIHC010000188.1, on the reverse strand, counting down.
AATGCCCTGGCTTTTTCCGGTTGAGCATCTAAGTAATGAATATCTTCTGGATGGGGGGAAACAAAAGGATGATGCACAAAAATTAATTCTCCTGTATCGGGATCGGTTTCAAACATAGGGAAGTCTACCACCCATAGCAGGGACCATTCTCCTTCTTTACGCAGACCCAGACGGGATGCGAGCTCGAGGCGGAGATCACCGGCAATTTTAAGGGTGCCTGCTTTATCCCCTGCTAGCAAGAAAATCATATCGCCTGGCTGTGCTTGGAAATGATTTGCCCATGCGCTTAGATCTGCTTCGGAAAAAAATTTATCTACCGAAGATTTTAAAGTTCCATCTTCATTATAACGCATCCAAATCAAGCCACTTGCACCGCGGTGTGGGGCTTTAACAAATTCAGTTAATGAATCTAATTCTTTGCGCGTCCAGGATGCAGATTTTTCTGCTTTAATTCCGACAATTATTCCTGAATTGTCTAATACTTTTTTAAATACAGGAAAGGGTTCGTTTTGAGAATTAAGTTGAGTCTGTACAATTGCGTTGCAATTAATTATCTCCATCTCAAACCGTAAATCCGGTTTATCGGTACCATATTTTTCTATGGCCTCTTTATAAGTAATGCGTTTAAAATCGGGTAATTGAATATTCGCAATTTTATTAAAGACATATTTGGTCATGCCCTCAAAAGTTTGCAACACATCTTCCTGTTCCACAAAAGACATTTCGCAATCTATTTGAGTAAATTCTGGTTGACGGTCCCCTCTAAAATCCTCATCCCGATAACATTTAACAATTTGATAGTACCGATCCATCCCGGCAACCATTAATAATTGTTTTAAAATTTGGGGCGATTGAGGCAGAGCATAAAAACTACCTGGCTGCAAGCGAGAGGGAACCAAAAAATCGCGCGCTCCTTCCGGAGTACTTTTAATGAGATTAGGCGTTTCAATTTCTAAAAACCCTTTTCCATCCAGGAATTCTCTAACGGCTTTGACCATTTGGGCGCGTAAGACCAAATTAGCGGCCATAGCAGGACGCCGAATATCCAGATACCGGTATTGCATTCTCAATTCTTCCAATCCATCTGTATCATTTTCAATTTTGAAAGGAGGTACTTCGGAAGTATTTAGAATAGTTAGGGTTTCAGGGAGAATTTCAATCTCTCCTGTTGGAATATTAGGGTTAGGATTGCTGCGAAGTTGCACTTGACCTTTCACCTGAACAACAAACTCTCTTCCTAGCTGTTTGGCGGTGGAATAGAGTTCGCTATGGGTTTCTGCGTTTACCGCAATTTGGGTAATGCCGAAACGATCCCGAAGATCTACGAAAATAAATTTTCCGAAATCACGGGTAGTTTGTACCCAGCCACAGAGGGTAACCTGCTGATTTTGATGAACAGGGCGTAATTCGCCACAAGTATGCGTTCTTAACATAGAGGCGAAATTACAACATAGCGCTCAAAGCAGAATAAGAATAGATGTAATGAGCAAGTACAGGCGGTAGAAATTTTCCTAAAAAAGGGTCGGTTTTGTTACCTTTGTTTTCGAAAATACAGAATGAATGGAAGAGAAAATCGCAACCTTATTAGCTGAAATAGAGTCGGCAGACTTATCCACTCCTGCATTGGCAGAAGCTTTTCGGAATCGCTATGTGGTGCGAAAAGGTCTGATTAATGCTTTGTTTGATGAGTTGAAAACTGTGCCGAATGAGGACAAGCGGAAAGTAGGAGCTCTACTTAACCAATTGAAAAACAGGGCACAGGAAATAGTAGATGCGGCTAGTTCCACCCAAACAGGGTCTGAAGAGGAAGGGAAACCAGGAGATAGTACCCTACCCGGTGATCCTTGGTTGAAAGGGGGCAGGCATCCATTAGCTCTAGTTCAGCGATTAATTGGAGATACCTTTCGGAGAATGGGCTATAGCTTGGCTGAGGGACCTGAGATTGAGGATGACTGGCATAATTTTACCGCATTAAATTTTGAAGAAAATCATCCTGCCCGAGAAATGCAGGATACATTTTTTATTAATACAGAATATTTACTGCGCACCCATTGCACCTCTGTGCAAGTAAGGGTGATGGAAAAACAAAAGCCTCCCCTACGCGTGATTGCTCCCGGAAGAGTGTATCGGAATGAGGCAGTCTCTGCTCGTGCACATTGTTTCTTTCATCAGGTAGATGGATTTTGTGTAGATAAGGACATCAGTTTTGCCGACTTAAAGCAAACGCTCCAAACTTTTACTCAAACCTTGTTTGGGCAGGATGCGAAAATTCGCTTACGGCCCAGTTATTTTCCCTTTACAGAAATATCTGCAGAGCTCGATGTATCCTGTCGAATTTGTAAAGGATCCGGTTGTGCGGTCTGCAAGCACAGTGGGTGGGTAGAAATTATGGGTTGTGGAATGATTGACCCGAATGTGCTGAAGAATTGTGGTATGGATCCAGAGGAGTATTCTGGCTTTGCATTTGGGATGGGAGTAGAGAGAATCGCCCAACTCTTATATAGGGTTCCGGATTTAAGATTGTACTCTCAAAATGATGTGCGGTTTTTGGAGCACTTTCGGGGTTTGGTGAATTATTGAAGTAAATAAGGTTGTAGTAAAGGAAATTAGTTTCCGATCACAATAAACTACCTTTTAAAATTACCAAGCGCTTCTTCCTCCCTAATCCTCTTCGAAAGGGGTTTACCCTAAACCGAAGTTTACCTTTCTGAACAAATACAGAATCAATCCTAGGAAGTATCTTAATTGGGAATTAAGGCAAGTAAATTAGAGAATATCCTAAAACTATTACCCTACTCTCTCGGTTCTAGGCTTCATGATTAATATCGAACGACCAGAGGAAACAATGGGGCTATTGGAATCAAGTAAATCTCTCCAAGCTTCTAAGCTGACAATTACCAGATCTGTATTCTCTGTATTATCCGTAAAATTAGATAATTGAATTGTTGAAAAAC
>JBEIHC010000187.1:0-3947 GCA_040381555.1 Bacteroidia bacterium | reverse complement strand
TACAGACTTGCCTTCTTCGAACTCCTTGAGAATCTGGGCAATCTGATTGGGACTGAACTTACTTTTTTTCATATTAACTGGTTAAAATTAGACTTTTTTGTCTATTTTAAAACAGTACTATTTTTGGGGGAGCAGACAACATCCTGACTTCCAATTCCGGCCTCATTTAAAAAATCTTCAAAAATAAGCCGATCCGTTCCATCAGAATTATAGAAATTGAGATAAAGTCCGCCCTTCATCAAAGAAGATCTATCCCCATTTGGAAGTTCTTGTTCGAGTTCTGAATCAAATTGCATTTCTTTCATCGCTGAATCTAATGCCCCCAGAATATCGGTTTCATCATTAGAATCTCCCCCATTCCAAGATTTGTTCTTCCAGGGATGATGCTCCCAAGGTTTATTATTCCAAGGATTTGCCATAGCTGTTACTCAATACTCCAATTAGGTATTAATCTCTTATTTCAAAAATAACAGTTTTTTTGAAATTCCACAACCCTTGAAACAACATACATTGTCAAGTGTAGTTTGATTAAATAATTGCACTAAACTAATCCTCTGGAAATTAAATAGGCCTTTAGGCTAAAATCGAAAACGATATTCTGGGAAATGCTTGAAAGGAGCAATCTCTGGTAATTTTTTTTGTAAGAAAATTCACCTATTTCCTCAACGAGACTCACCCGGCATCTTTCTCCCTAAAGGAATTTTCCTGCCCAATAGCTTCTCTATATCCCGCCAATAAACCATTTCCTCTGGATGAACCATGGAAATAGCTACCCCACTCGCTCCTGCCCTTCCCGTACGGCCAATACGATGCACATAAGTTTCGGCTACTTCTGGAATTTCATAGTTGATTACATGGGACAGTTGATCTACATCAATACCCCGAGAGGCAACATCTGTGGCTACCAGTACCCGAATCCTGCGGTTCTTAAATGCATCCAAGGCTTTCACCCGAGCAATTTGGGATTTATCTCCATGAATGGCTTCTGCCAATATCCCACTCTTCTTGAGTTCCTTGGATACTCGATCTGCCCCGCGTTTGGTGCGGGTGAAAACCAAGGCATGATCTATTTTATTCTCTTCCAATATTTGTTTTAGAAGAGTTCTTTTTCTGTCCTTATCAACAAAATAAACCTCTTGAGTGACCAATTCTGTTGCAGAGGAAACAGGATCTACGGATACCCTAGCTGGATTCCTTAATAAGGTAGCAGCTAACTTCTGAATGGGAGGGGAAGCGGTTGCTGAAAAGAATAAAGTCTGTCTTTCTTTAGGAAGCTTCAGGATGATTCTTCGGATATCCTGAATAAAGCCCATATCCAACATTCTGTCTGCTTCATCCAATACGAAACATCGGATGTATTCAAGGGTAACAAAACCCTGTTGCATTAGATCCAGCAGTCGTCCAGGTGTGGCCACTAATATATCTGTTCCTTGCTGTAAGGCTTTTACTTGAGGCTTTTGTCCTACTCCCCCAAAAACGGTTACATGTCGTATGGATAAATATTCCCGATAGGCGGTGATATTATCTCCAATTTGAGCAGCCAATTCCCGGGTGGGTGCAAGTATTAAAGCTTGAATTCTACGAGGTCCCTGCTTGGGAACTTGGGTTGACAATAGTTGCAATATGGGTAAGGCGAAGGCGGCTGTTTTGCCGGTACCTGTCTGGGCACACCCGAATAAATCCCGACCTTCTAACACTAAGGGAATTGCCTGAACCTGGATTGGGGTAGGCTGCACATATTCCATTTTTTCCAGCGCCTGCATAATCGGACTGGACAATTTCAATTCACTAAAACTCTTCATTAAATTTACTAATCACATAATTGGGTTCTACTTGTGTAGTTTACCCATCCCCGCTTCAAGAAATAAAAAAACAAAATACTATCGTTCAATAATGCTCTTCCAGAGAATAGACAAAGGTACGGATATTTTCCCTAAGTGTTTGAATATAGGCTGGGTTTAAGGGAAGGAATGTTCCGTTCTGTTATGAATTTAACCCGTTCAGGTGAATTAGAAGGGATACCCAATTTTAGATCACTTGTAAATTCTTAATTTATGCAATCTAAAGTCAAACTCATGAAAAACAAGCTAATACCAAAACTACTGCTCTTTCTTTTCTTTTGTTCAGGATTCAGTTTATCACAGGCACAAACAAGCGTACAAATCACCACTGCAGGAGATACCACTTGGTTTGGGGCTTATTGTGGAACCCCAGATACGATTAACTTCTATCTGAATGGAAATTGTACAGGGTATAATACCCTCACAGATTCAATGGATGTGTTCATCAACTTTGGAGATAACACAGATACGCTCTTGAGAGTACCTATTTATGCACAGAATCCTCCCACGCAATTTTTTGGTGTTTATTTACCTCATGTTTATTATACTTCTGGAACCTATTCCGTTCAATATATCGCAACTGGACCAGATGGCAAAGCAGATACTCTTGTGAATATTAATGAATTGTTCATTGGAGACAGTTGTGGAAATATCTCTGGTAAGGTTTACGGGGATATGAATGGTAATTGTGTTTTTGATGCCGGGACAGATTCTTTAATTCCCTATTATCCGGTATATCTCAAGCAAGGGAGCACGATTATTTCGATGCAATGGACGAGTATCAGTGGGGATTATTTCTTTACGGTTCCTACGGGCTCTTATACAGTGGAGATTGGTAATCATTATGGCTTTGTTCCTTCCTGTCCTACAACAGGCATAGTATCTGTTAGCACTTCCGTGAATCCGATCAATAATTTAGGCTTAACCTGTCAAACCACTTTTGATTTACAAACGACTCTGTGGGGTACCCGATTCCGCCCAGGGTTTACGGGCTGGCTCTACCCTAACTACGCTAACTTCTCCTGTCAGCCTGTTTCTGGTACCGTAACCCTCACACTGGATCCTCTAACCTCCTATGTTTCCTCTAGTGTGACCCCCACCTCTGTAACTGGCAATGTTATCACTTGGAATTTCACCAATATCCAAAACGCTTACAATTGGTATAATCAAAATAACCTTCCTATGGTTGCTATCATGACGAGTCCTTCTGCGCAAATAGGAGATACCGTTTGTTTTACGATTTCGATTACTCCCACAACGGGAGATTTGAACCCTGCCAATAATACCTTTACCTTCTGTTCTCCTGTCCGCAACTCATGGGATCCAAATGAAAAGCATTCAACTCCACTGGGAGCAGGCAGTACAGGAATCGTCAATCCAGGTACTCGACTCACCTATACTGTCCATTTTCAGAACACTGGAAATGATACAGCGTACAATGTTGCCATCTTGGATACGATAGATACAGACTTTGACATTACCTCTATGGATATAATTGGAAAAAGCCATTCGGGATACCCTTCCTATCAGGGAAATAATACCGTAAAATTTAATTTTCCAAACATTATGCTGCCTGATTCTGGAACCAATGTCGCAGGCAGCCAAGGATGGATTACCTATTCTATTTCTCCCAAAACAGGGCTTCCCAATGACACTCAGGTAAAGAACACTGCTTACATTTTCTTTGACTTCAATTACGCCATTATCACCAATACTACAGTGAATACCTATGATGTGATCAGCACTTGAATGAATGAGCTGAATCAGGTGTCTTTTAGATTGTATCCCAATCCCGCTCGTTCTGAATTCTATATTGAAAATGTAGGACAAGAATTGATACAGAAAGTAGAATTGATGGATATCAGTGGAAGAGTCTTAAAATCCTGGAATCCTGGTGATACTTCTGCCTATTCGGTTGAAGGATTGACCGATGGTTCGTATATGATTCGAATTGAAACAGCCAAAGAATCAAAAGTCATCCCCATGCTGATTCGGAGGTAAACAGAAAAATGGGATAAGTAAAAAGGGGATACGCGAGTGTCCCCTTTTTTGTTTTGGGGTTTACCCTAAACCGGGGTTTACCCTAAACCGGGGTTTACCCTAAAC
>JBEIHC010000186.1:0-4026 GCA_040381555.1 Bacteroidia bacterium | reverse complement strand
TCGATACGGCACTATGATTTCCTGTGCTTTGAAATTGCCTGAAGTGCCTACTCGATATGACTAGCAAAATTTTGAAGCCTACTAACCACTAACAACTAACAACTAACAACTAACAACTAACAACTAACCACTAACCACTAACCACTAACCCCTAACCCCTAACCACTAACCACTAACAACCTCCGCATAAATCAGAATCAATCGAATCTCTTCCGCTTCCCAATTACAAATTGCTGCGGCTTGTTGACATTGAGTTTTGAGATGATGATAATACTCTGGGGAATTTAATAATTTCAATACTGCAGGAATAATATATTCTCCTTCAGGTTTATGAACCAATATGCCGGTCTCAAATTGAGTTAGATGATGGACATATTCAGGAAAATCATTCGTTAATGCAGGTAAACCAGCCTGGATATAATCGAAAAATTTATTATTTAAGGAATAGTAATAACTTAATCCTATATTCTCAGAAACATTATATCCGATATAGGCTTTCGAGGTAACTAATTTTAATTCCTCGGGATTGAGAAATCCGAGGAATTCAACTTTATCCTGCAATTTCAACTCGTTAACTGTAGTCTTTAATTCATCCAATAAATCACCGCCACCGGCAATTTTTAACTTACAGGGAATTTTGGGCATAGCCTCAATTAATCCTTCCAATCCCCTACCCTTATTTAAGGCCCCTTGATATAAGATAAATCGATCAGAATCAGAGGTAGAATCCGAATGTTGTTTAAACGGAACATTTCGGATTATATTAAAAGGAATTCCATATTTCTCGTTAAAAATACGAGCTAAACTTTCATTGACTGTATAGGCTAATTGTACCTTTGGAATCCATTTATGCTCCCAATATTCCCAAAATTGTTGCACCTTGGGCCGATGTACTACTTCGGGCACTTGAGAAAAATATTCATGTGCGTCAAATACAACTGTAGCTTTCCATTTTCGCGCAGCTTGAATATTAGGCCAGAGTGTATCCATATCCACAGCAGAATACACTTCAAAAGCATGAGCTCGTAACCAAAAGTATAATCGGATAGTATATTCTAAATAAAATAATTTACCTTTTGTAAACCAACAGGAAAGGCGTACTTGTTGATAGGGTTTCCTTCGTAAGTCGGGAGAATCTGACAATAATCGACCTACTAAAGTAACCTCATACCCAGCATTTTGAAGGGAAGAACAAATCTTCTCCATTCGCTGATCGGAGCGCAAATCATTAATTACAGTAAAGACTATACTGGGTTTCTTCATTGCTTTAGTATTTCCCGAAAATGAATGGCATCCATAAAATCAATCCCAGCAGCATCTGCTGCCATTTTATCTGTTGGTGCATCTCCTACAAATAAGACTTCCGAAGGGAGATATTTATAATTGGTACAAATACCAACTAATGAATCGGGTGCTGGTTTAGGATTGCTGTTTGCCGCCAAAATACATTCTGTAATCAACAGCCTATCCCAATTAATTTGACGAATCTTGTTGAGTTGTTGCTCTGGATTTCCATTGGTGACAATAAAATATTTTATATCCGAACGAGATATCTTTTCAGGCAATGCATACAACTCAGGGTACAAATTCAACTGTTTTTTTAATTGAACCGTACGGAGAATTTTCAGCATCCCGGGAAGAAGTTCATCACTCAATTCAAACTGCTCAAGAAATCGATTAAAAAGTCCTTGTCTATCGTTTTTTATAAAATTCTGTTGCAGCCAAATTGAATATAAAATAGCCGATTGATTGTGACTCTGAGAGAAAATCCATTTTCCTATGGCAGAATAAGCGGCATTTAAATAATCCTTTTCCGCATAGAGTGTATTATCTAAATCAAAAATAATGGCAGAATACTCTGACAGATTCCTACTCATAGAATAATTCCCTCCAAACCCGAACAAATCGAGTACCCCACTTAGGCTGAATATCTCCTAAAGATTTTTTCTTTCCTAATGCAAAGTGAACAGCCAATAAAGGAAAATTCACACCGGCCCCTAAAGCAGAAGAAATTGTCCCTTGTACTCTGGGATTAATTTCCAGTAACAAAGGTTTTCCATCCTTTGATTCCTTTACCTGAATACCAATATTTCCGGTTAACTGACAAACTTCAATGATACGATGGCAATAATCAATTATTTCTGAATTATTCACGAAAGAGCCTGCTGTACTGATTCCTTGTTGAATCCTATCTCTTTTACGCGGAACAATCAAAGGTATTTCTCCTGGAACAATCAAACAATCGACTGAATATTCCGCTCCGGGCAAATATTCACTAACTAATAATTCCGGCCAAGCTCCTAAAGACAATATCCGGATAATTTCAGCATACCGAATAAAAGTATGAGAAGGTTTCTCTTCAAACAATAACGCTAATTCATTGGGATTCGGATGTATTACTCGAAATCCCCTGCTGCCATTGGCCTGGCAAGGTTTGAAACAAACAGGAACTTCGGGAAAATCCAATTCAGAAACAGCCTGTTCGAATTCAAATAAATTATGGACAATTCTAAAATTAGGAACTGCCACACCTTGTGTTTTTAAATAAGAATATAATGCGCCTTTATCATTCGCAATTTTAATAGAATCAGGGGAAGATACGATTACTTGTATTCCATTGGTCTGAAATAATTCTTTCGCCTCGGCAAAAAGCAATAATTCGCGCGTTACCAATGGCATTACAATTTGCACTCCATTTGCCTGACATAGTTGAAGAACCTGAGGGATAAAATCTGCCTCAGAAGCTTTTGGAATTAAAAAGAACTTATCTGAGAGTAATTTCCCAGAGGCATCCGGATTCATATCGGCACTATAAATAGTTAAGGAAGTATCTTGCCTTAAACAATGAATAATACCGGCTGCTCCGGGAGCTCCAGCTCCTGTAAGTAAGATTCTTACAGAATCCATCTGACCACTTCAAAAACTTCTGCATACCGAGTACCAATCTGCACTCCTCGAGTACGGGCCAGAGAGCGAATAAATTCTCCATTTGCATAAGGTCTATGCTGTTGGGATTCATACTGCTCTAAGGCTTTTACCTTTACCTCCACATCGGCTTCTTCAACCGGTACAAAACAAGTGGTTTTAAAACTTAAATTATTCCAAGGTAATTCATAGGATAAGATAGAAACTTCTTTAAAAGCCCGAACAGCTTCTAATGCAATTGTACCATGATCCTGATGTATATCCTGTAAAGAAGGAATCAAAATCAAATCAGGCTGAATTTCTTTGCGAAGGTCAATCAAGTTTTGGAGAATATCCTGGCGATTAAAACCAAAAGTACGCACTGGATAATTAAATAATTTTAGCTGTTCTGGTGGAATTCCCAAAACGCCTGTGGCCTTCTTTACTTCCGTAATCAGGATATCTTTGGGAAGATGACTGGGGACTGAGAGCTCACAGGCAGAAAATGCGGCATAATAGAGACTATTTCCCTCCCGCAACCACTTGTGAATAGAGGCCCCACAGCCCAATTCTCCATCGTCTGTATGGGGAGCCAATATTAGGATTTTTTTATTTTTCAGCATGAATTTCACCAAAAGGATAGGCAAATTTACTAATAAGGTACGGGGGATACAATACACCTGTTTTGCAGTACTTCTGAAACCCTTACCTTTGTGTACATGAAAGGAAAAACCATACTGATTTGCCCATTGGATTGGGGATTAGGACATGCAAGTCGTTGTATTCCTCTCATCCATGCGTTTCAACAATCAGGACATAGAGTGCTCATTGGGGCAGATAAAGGTCCTGCAGCCTTACTCAAATTGGAATTTCCAGAGCTCACCCACTTGGTTTTTCCCGGCCTTGAAATCGTCTATCCGGAAAACGGAAATTTCGTTTCCTATATGATGAAAACTGCCCCAAAATTGATTGAACAAATTAAAGCGGAGGAAACATGGGTTAATAAAATTGTTGAGGAACAAGGAGTAGATATTATTTTGTCGGATAACCGATATGGAGCCAGAAGCAAAAAGGCACATTCCATCTTTATGACGCATCAGCTTTTTGTCAGGGGCACTACTT
>JBEIHC010000185.1:0-4038 GCA_040381555.1 Bacteroidia bacterium | reverse complement strand
GTGTAGGGAATGCGCTTGAATGGATTGTTCAATACGAATTGTAAGCGTTCAATTAATCCATTATCGTACATTTTATTCAGAAATTCCAAATCGTCCTGACAAGTTTCGAAAGCATACGAAATGAGGTATTTCAAGAATTCCTCTGCTAAGTCTGCATTATCGGAGGCATCATAAAATGCCATTTCGGGCTCAATCATCCAGAATTCTGCCAGATGCCTAGCTGTATTGGAATTTTCAGCCCGAAAAGTGGGGCCAAAAGTGTAAACATCCGACAAAGCCAAAGCGGCAGTTTCCCCATTTAATTGTCCACTAACCGTAAGATGGGTATGCTTTTCAAAAAAATCTAAGGAAAAATCAGGTTCTCCCTCCGGAGTCAGGGGCATTTTTTTAAGATCTAGGGTAGTAACGGAAAACATTTCCCCGGCACCCTCAGTATCCGAACCAGTAATAATTGGCGTGTGTACATAAAAGAATCCCTTTTGCTGAAAAAACTGATGGATACCGTAAGCCATGGCATTTCTCAGGCGGTAAACAGCGCCAAAAGTATTCGTACGAACCCTCAAATGGGCAATTTCTCTTAGAAACTCCAGACTATGGCCTTTTTTCTGAAGGGGATAAGTTTCCGGGTCGGCAGTACCATATATTTCAATTTGAGTTGCCTGCAATTCTACGGATTGACCTTTCCCTTGGGAGGCTACCAGATTTCCTGTAGCAGCGATGCAGGCACCGGTTGAGATTTTCTTTATAATTGATTCGTAATCAGCCATTCCAGCATCTACCACAATTTGCACATTGCGAATGGTGGAACCGTCATTTAACTCTAGGAAGGAGAATGTTTTACTTTCCCGCTTTGTACGCACCCAGCCTTTAACTAAAACGGTGGTGTTGACTGGAGCATCCAGAAATAGTTGTTTAATTTTAATTCTTTTCACCCTACAAAATTAGGGGGATTCTGCCAATAAAAGGCAAATGAACCTTAGCAAGAATAGCTACTCAATCAAATTACTCTGGAACCACCCAGCGCCAGACTGAAAAACCTGGATTCTCTCCATTTCCGCGATGGGTAATTGTTGTAGCAAACTATGAGTACTTTTTCCGATGCCTGGAACAATATACTCAGGGGCGATTTCTGCCCAGGGTAAAAGAACAAAAGCCCGTTCATGCAGAAAAGGATGAGGTATCTGCAAAAACTCGGAATGAGTTATTTCGGTATGGAAACTCAAAATATCCAAATCCAAAGTTCGGGGCCCCCATTTAATCTCTCTTGTTCGTCCCAGAGATTTCTCAATTTCCTGGAGAATGCTCAGTAATTCTAGGGATGTTCCCGCGAAAGATATTTCCATAACGGCATTAAGGAAATTATTTTGCTGAGTATTCCCCCATGCAGGGGTTTCATATAAGGAGGAAATTTTATTTAGGGCAATTTCATATTGCGGCATTAGGCCCAATCCTTTTGTCAGATTATTCATCCGTTCACCCACATTTGAACCCAATCCTATAAAAATCATGACCTTCAGTAGAAAAGCTTCGTAATTTCAAGCAATATTAACACTAAATAAAAAACAACATGAATTTCTGGAAAGCCGTACTTGCCAATATTACCGGGTACATCCTGGGTAGTTTAGTTATTGGATTCCTCACCTTTGCCATTATTGCTGGAGTAATTTCTGCAATGGGCGGAGGAGATGAAGAGAGTCCTGAACTTGAGAAGAACTCTGTACTCAAAATTGAATTGGAGGGAGCTATAAGAGAAAGGTCTTCCAATAATCCATTAGAAGAACTGGATTTACCGTCTCCCTTTACCTCTGAAAAATCAGAAGGATTGAATGTCATCCTGCACAACATTCGTAAGGCAGCCGCTGATGAAAATATTCAGGGGATATATTTACAATTAAACCCAGCCCTATCCGGTTGGGCGGCATTAGAATCTGTTCGGGACGCTTTGATTGATTTTAAAAAATCAGGTAAGTTCATTTACAGTTATTCAGAAATGTATACCGAACCTTCCTATTATTTGGCATCCGTTTCAGATAGTATTTTTGTTTTCCCACATGGGTATATGGAATGGAATGGATTGGGTTCTACTCCGATGTTCTTCAAAGGAACATTATCTAAATTGGAAGTAGAGCCTATTATTTTCAGAGTAGGAACATTTAAATCTGCCATTGAGCCATTTATCAATGACAAAATGAGCGATGCCAACCGGGAACAAGTAACAGCCTTCTTGAATGATATGTGGAATCATTACACGGGAAAAATTTCTGAAAGCAGAAAATTACCGGTAGAAGAATTAAATCGTCTAGCAAATAATCTGGAAATTGACGATGCTGAATCAGCCTTAAATGCCAAACTGGTGGATGCACTGGCTTTTGAAGACCAGGTTCATGACATCATGCGCACCCGTTTAGGATTTGAGAAAGACAAGAAAGTTTCTTTAGTCAGCATGAGTTCTTATAAAAAGCGTTCAGATAAAGATGCTGGCTTAAAGAAACCAGAAGGCAAAAGCAAGATTGCCATTATTTATGCTGAGGGTGACATTAACTCTGGAAAGAGCGATGATGAGAGTATTGGTTCTGAGACTGTAGTGAAGGCATTCCGGGAGGCTCGGAAAGATTCAAATATAAAAGCAGTTGTATTCAGAGTGAATAGTCCGGGAGGATCAGCTTTGGCTTCAGATGTAATGTGGAGAGAAGTGATGCTCACGCGGGAGGTAAAACCCGTGATTGCCTCTTATGGAAATGTAGCTGCTTCTGGCGGATATTATATCACTGCAGCCTGTGATAAAATTGTGGCACAGCCCAATACCATAACAGGTTCCATTGGAGTATTTGGCATGCTCATTAACACGCAAAAAATGTTTAATAATAAATTAGGCGTAACCTTTGACCGAGTAACCACGAATGCTTATGCTGATTTAGGAAATCCAAATCGCACCATGAGTGACTATGAAAAAACTAAAATCCAAGATGGGGTTAATAAAATCTATCGGGACTTTACGCGGGTAGTAAAAGATGGCAGAAAATTCCCTGATACAGATGCAAATGGCGATCAAATTCCGGATGCAGTAGATTCAATTGCTCAAGGTCGGGTTTGGTCGGGCGTAAAAGCAAAAGAAATTGGCTTAGTCGATGAATTAGGCGGGATAGACAAGGCGATGGCAATTGCTGCGGAGATGGCAGGATTGAAAGAGGGAGAATATAAGACCAAAGAATTGCCTGAGCAGAAAGATCCATTCGAGGAGATATTCAATTCTACTAAAAAGAAAGAAGAAGAAGTAATGGTCCGCAATCTAGGCATTGAGCAGGAGTATAAATCTTATAAAAGATTGAAAAATATGGCTGGACAGAACGGGGTATATATGTTGATGCCTTGGGATTTTGACATCCGGTAATTGAAGGAATCGATTAAAGAAAGCCTGAGTTAACGCTCAGGCTTTTTTTGTGGGGTGAACTTCCGCTTGGGGTAAGCTCAGCTTGGTGCAAGCGCAGCTTGGTGTAAGCGAAGGTTATTTCTTCTTCTTATGAATCGCGAACTCTTAACCCGGTATCACTCACTTAGCGCAGACGAAAGAAAGTTCATTCGAAATAAAGCGTCTGAATCTCCCGTTTTGCTCAAGCTCCTGAATTTTCTGGATTCTTGTAAAGAACAAAACTTTACTACCCTCGCCGCAGTTCGGGCAATTTATCCGGAAGATGTAGCGCATGTTCCTTTTCCCAAACTTCGTAATCGTTTTTTTAAGATTCGAAAGGAACTTCTCAGTTTTAGGTCTGAAATTCAACCTAACCTAGCAGGTTGCCACTGTTTCATTTGATGGGACCATCTCCGCAGTAGGAGAAGGAACAGCTACCATTACGATTTGATCTGGAAAATTTTTCAGCAAAACGGTAACTATCAATGTGATTTTGTTTTAATAGCCTACATTTAATTAAGGAAAAAGCGATCCGAATATCTGGTCGCTTTTTTTTTTTTCCCAAAACCCAGGTTTTACCAAAAAAGAAAAAAAAATAACAAAACCGCTGGCCAATTTTTATGATTATT
>JBEIHC010000184.1:0-4038 GCA_040381555.1 Bacteroidia bacterium | reverse complement strand
GGGGTTTAGGGTAAACGGGGGTTTAGGGTAAACGGAGGTTTAGGGTAAACGGGGGTTTAGGGTAAACGGGGGTTTAGGGTAAACGGAGGTTTAGGGTAAACGGAAAAAAATATTTGCTAACGAATGTTAGGTAGCGTATATTTGTATGATGAAATCAGTTGGGATAGTAACCGAAGCAGCTCCCAAGCAAAGCCGGAAACAGGAATTAGAGCAAAAAGCAGCGCTTTTATTCCGGGAAAAAGGCTATGCCGCTGCCTCTATGCGTGACTTAGCTCAAGTGATGGGAATTGAGGCTGCGAGCCTCTACTCCCACATCAAATCCAAAGAAGAACTTCTTCAAAACATCTGCCTGCCCCTGGCACAGGAATTATCTCAGGGTTTAACAGAAGTTTTATCTCTTGAAATTTCTGCAAGAGAGAAGCTTTCAAAAGCCTTAAGTCATCATTTATCGGTTATCACCCGGAATACGGACCAATCCATTGTTTTCTTGCAGGAATATCGGCATCTGAGTGAACCCTTTCGATCTGAATTTCTCAGTATGCGAAAGGAGTATGAGCAACAGCTGATGTTGATTCTTCGTCAGGGCATACGAAATGGAGAATTCAGAAAGACAGACGAGAAGATTACGGCATTGACGCTTTTGTCTGCTGTTAATTCAACGCCCCAATGGTTTCGGAAGGAAATCGGAATTACCCCAGAAACAGTAGCTGGGCTGCTCACCGACATTCTGGTGAACGGTTTGGCTACACAACCTATTGCATCATCATCTAACACTAAATAAATTTATTATGTACGGAGGAGGAACCATTTTTGAAAGCAAAGGCTATAAAGAATTAAGCCTGGAAGATCCTGAAAAACTCGAAGCTTTTCAAGCTCGAATTGACAGAGGAGAAAAAATAGAACCAACGGATTGGATGCCGGACATGTACCGCAAGCAGTTGATTCGTATGATTGAGCAGCATGCCCATTCTGAAATTATTGGCGCCTTACCCGAAGGTACTTGGATTACTCGTGCTCCGGGCTTTCGTCGTAAGTTGGCGCAAATGGCGAAGGTTCAGGATGAAGTAGGGCATGGTCAATTATTATATAGTGCTGCCGAAACATTGGGTAAATCGAGAGAGGAAATGTTCAATGACCTCATCAACGGAAAATCTAAATATTCCAATATATTTAACTATCCGGCCTTTACCTGGGCAGATTCAAATGTTATTTCCTGGTTGGTAGATGCCGGAGCGATTGTGAATCAAACGGCGAATGCAAAAGGGAGCTACGGTCCTTATTGCAGAGCTTTGGAACGGATTTGTGCTGAAGAATCTTTCCATTTAAAATACGGTCATGATGCAGTAGTGCATTTGGCTACGGGTTCTCCTTTGCAAAGACAAATGGTGCAGGAAGCCCTTCATCGTTGGTGGCCGCCCTTGATGCACTTCTTTGGTCCATCTGATAAAATATCTGTGCATACCGAGCAACTGATGCGTTGGAAAGTAAAAATGGCTACTAATGACGATATGCGTCAGCAATTCCTGGATATGTATGTACCCAAAATTTGGGAATTAGGCTTAACCCTACCGGATGAAAATTTGAAGAAGAATTACGAAACCGGATTATGGGAATTTACCGAGCCAGATTGGGAAGAATTTAAGCGGGTAATTAATGGGGATGGTCCTTGTAATAAGGAGCGTTTGGCTGTGCGTAAATCTGCCGAAGAAAAAGGAGCTTGGGTACGCAGAGCCTTGCTTAGCCCGAAAGCACAGTATGTTCAACCTTTAGCCTAATCTGACCATAGAATGAATACTCCCTTAATTTCACTTGATCCACGCATTACCCGATTGGGCTTGTATGAGGTTATCCCTGAAACTTTAGTTCCGAAAAGTCCTTTAGATCAGTTTGAAACTTATGAGGCATTCTTTCAGAAAAAAGTAGAAGGTCACTATGAACATACCGGACCGGTGCATGCACCTCATCCTGAATTAGCTTATTTGTTTGCCAAAGAACAATACAGTCGGCGGGGCAATACCTGCACAGGCATTGCCGTTGTTAAAACCGAAGATATTCAGGCCACTGCTTTTACGGATAATGATAAAAATATTTATGATTTGATTATTCCTCGTGGAGAAATTGATTTATCAGGTCCAGTAAAATCCTTCGATATTTTCCACATGAAGAAAAGAGGGCAGCATCATGAGCATGTAGGTAGGGTAGAGGCTCATTCTGCAGAGGAGGCCATCTATAAAGCCAAGCAAGAATTTTCTTCTTTAGCGCCAGTAGTGAATGTATGGGTCGCTGCAACTGAAGATATCCGCTTTTCTACTCCAGAGGAAAAATCTTTTTGGGATACCCTTCCTTTAAAGAAATACCGTGAACCCCTTGCCTATAAAGTACAGGGAAAAATAGATCAATACAAAAAGGAACACAGCTCTAATTGATTGACAACATGAACACAGAAGCATTAAAAGAATTACTCTATAAAATGGCCGATGACCAATTGATTTTGGGACATCGTAATTCTGAGTGGACAGGAATTGGTCCTTTGTTGGAAGAAGACATTGCCTTTTCTTCTATGGCCCAAGACAAGCTCGGGCATAGCCAGGCATTGTATCAATTATTGAATCAATTAGGCGAAGCAGATCCGGATACAATTGCCTTTCATCGTAAAGGCAGCTCTTTCAAAAATTGCCAGTTTACGGAATTACCCATTGGGGAATATGACTTCAGTTTGGTTCGGCATTTCCTGTATGATTTAGCGGAGAAAATTCGCTTTGAAATGTTAACTGAATCAAGTTATGAACCCTTAGCTCAGGTTGCCCGGAACTTCCTCGGAGAATTAAGATATCATGAATTGCATGCCATTACCTGGATTAAGCAATTGGGGACAGCCACTGAAGAAAGCATCGGCAGATTGCAGGAATCATTGGATTTTTCATTGCCCTATGCATTGGGGATATTTGAACCATCGCCTTTTGAAGCGGATCTAATTGCTGAGGGAATTTTTGAAGGGGAGGAAGCTTTGAAAGCTAAATGGTTGTTGAAGGTGAAAGAAGTTTTGGGTCAAACCAATCTGCGTATGCCGGAAATATCCTTATTGACCCCAGTTTATGGCGGTCGCATGGGTAATCATACAGAATATTTACAACCCTTGTTGAATGAGATGACAGAGGTGGTATTGTTGGATCCGGCTGCGGAATGGTGAGGTTTAATAATGAATGCTTGTTGCAACAGATTCCGTCCTGAACGCTGCCCTGAAAGGGCATCTTCCATTTGCGGAGGGCTTTAGCCCTCCGCAGAAGGAATTTTGGAAACCCCTATTTTGATTCACTTTTTTAGAGAGCAATGAGTAGCTGCGAGTACTGAAAAGTTTTATTTTAAAACTACAAAAGGCAATCAAAAAAAACGGTTCTAAGACATTAATTCAGGATAATACTAAAATGGGGTGTATTCAATTTACTTTAGTTTTTCATTCTCAAGTCTGCTCCACCCCCTCCCTAACCCTCCCCGGAGGAGAGGGGACTCCACCCACAAGCCACAGCTGTTGAGCTTTTGTCTTGTGTTGAATATCTAAGTCATCGTATCGTTAGTTATTTTAATCTATATCCTTTACCTGCTAAAATGATGAAGAATAAAGGAATCAAATAAATCCCCCTCATTAATCATTAAAAAAGTCAACCTAATTCAGGCAAGTACAAAGTACAATAATTTATAATTCATCATTCATCATTCAAACCCCATGCTCACAAAAAACGAACTCCTCGAAATCCTCGAAGAAGTTAAAGACCCGGAAATACCCACCGTTTCTTTAGCGGATTTAGGGGTAATTTATAAAGCCGAAATTGATGAAGTTGGAAAAGCCTTCATCGAAATGACTCCTACTTTTGCAGGTTGTCCTGCGATGCGTTTTATGCAGCATGAGGTGGAGCGGGTATTAACGGAGAAAGGGATTCCGCATGAAGTGAAGGTAAATTATGAAAAACAATGGTCTAGTAATTTGGTAACGGACAGAGGTCGTCAGAGATTAAAGGATTTTGGATTAGCACCGCCTCC
>JBEIHC010000183.1:0-4139 GCA_040381555.1 Bacteroidia bacterium | reverse complement strand
GTGGTTTACTATCCTAACCCGGGTAATTATCCTGCTATTTTGACCATTACAAATTCGCTGGGTCAGACTGATACGGATTCTTTATGGGTAACGGTGTCTGCTTATCAGCAGTTAGGATACTTGGCCGAGGGCTTTGAAGCAAGTTTTCCTGCTTCTGGCTGGTGGATTGAAAACCCGGATAAAGGAGGGGCCTGGAGTATTTCCACTCAGGTCGGCGCATTTGGTGTTTCGCCCCAGTCAGCTATTTTTGATAATTATGGATTTGATAGCCAGGGCAACGAGGATGATATTCGTGTTCGTGTAGATTTGAGCCAGCAGCCCCCGGGAACTTCCTTACATTTTGATTATGCTTATGCAGAATACAGTTCGGCTTATAGTGACTCCCTCGAAGTGCTTGTCTCCACTGATTGTGGGCAAACTTTTTCTTCCCTTTGGCGAAAAGGGGGAAGTGATTTGGCAACCGCACCGAGTATTCAGAATGCGCTTTTTATTCCTACTGCTGCACAATGGAAGCAGGATAGTATAGATTTATCCTCATTCTCCAATTCTACGGATTTGTTGATTGCATTTCGGAATATCGGAAGATTTGGACAGGCAATTTATTTGGATAATATTAATGTGGGTACTCTTCCAGTCGAAAATCAGCCATTGTCCTCCAATACATTGGTTTATTGGTTTCCATCCATTAGTAATGGCTCCCATCCTTTAACCTTTATGAGTAATCAGGAAGAATCATTTGTGGTTTCAGTTCAGGATATTACAGGTAAGATGATTCATTCGAGCACCTATAAAAATGGAGAAATATGGAAAGGGGAGTTGCCATCCACAGGGGTTTATTTTTGGCGCGCTCAATCTTCATCTGGAATTTATTCCGGGAAATTTATCCTGAATCAACAGGTTCGGTATTAGTTTTTATGGTTAAGGGCTTACTCAGAAAGTAACTGAATAATTTATTTTGTTATCATTTTAGGTTTGTACCATCAATTTCACCAGGCGAGGCTTCATTCAATCGGAATGGTACCGACAGCTATAGATGTATAAGTCATTTACATTCATCTGATAGACTAGTCTATGCTCTCTATCGATTCGGCGGGACCAAAGTCCGGAGAGGTCATATTTTAAAGGTTCCGGTTTGCCAATACCCGCATATGGACTTCTCTGAATTTCGCGAATAAGAGTATTTATTTTCCTGACCCTATTTTTGTCCTCTTTCTGCCAGGAAAGATAGTCCTCCCAAGCAATTTGCGAAAAGGAGATTCTCATTTGTCCTCAATCAATTCTTTCTCCACCAATTGGCCAGACTTCATCTGACGAATGGATTCAAACAGGTGATCGGCATTGGCTTTGGAACCGAGCAAATGGACAGTCTCTAAAATCGAGTTGTATTCATCCAATGAAATGAGAACAGTCCCATTTCCTGAACATCTTTTAATGATCAGGGTTTCATGATTGTGCTCAACCTCATCCAGATATTGCTTGAGTTTTGTGCGGAATTCAGTGAAATTGGCTGCTTTCATTTGGGTAAATCCACCCGTTTGATATTGTCTTCCTTTCCACTCTCACTCTCCGCTCTTGATACACCCATTCACCTCCGGGGAGGCTTGGAGAGAGGGTAGAGTATTTTCAGTTGGCTGATATAATAAAAGTCAAGCTTTGACTTTGAATTTTCAAAAAAGCAACAGGCCTGTAAGCCGGATTCTGTCTGCACGAATGCAGGGTCATCATTTGTCTAGGCTGCCTGTCACCAGTCAGCTCTATCAGCCCACCCTTCCCGGTGCTCTCTTCGCAGAGATTTCATAATGAGCCATTATGCAGATTGCTCTGCCGGGATTTATTTGGCCTTTCAACGCCTGAGGTTTACCCGCCTGTCGGTCACCCGAACAAGCCGTGAGCCCTTACCTCACGATTTCACCCTTACCTGGCCGAAACCAGGCGGTATATTTTCTGTGGCACTTTCTGTTCCCCAATCTTTTCAAATTGAAGACCTTCCCGTTAGGAAGCAGGCTGCCCTATGTTGCCCGGACTTTCCTCTCCCGCCCGAAAGCGGCAGCGATGACCCGGCCTGTTGCGAATACAAAGGTAGGGAATTATGAGGGAGGAGTTATGAGTTATGAATGATGATTGATGAATGATGAGTGATTGGGGCGTTTAACCCGCTAATAGAGGTTATCACCAAACGAATTTCTAGACTTCATCTGACGAATGGATTCAAATAGGCGATCGGCATTGGCTTTGGAACCGAGCAAATGTACAGTCTCTAAAATCGAGTTGTATTCATCCAATGAAATGAGAATTGTCCCATTCCCTGAGCCTCTTTTAATAATCAGAGTTTCATGATTGTGCTCAATATTATCCAGATATTGTTTGAGTTTTGTTCGGAATTCAGTGAAATTGGCTGCTTTCATTTGGATAAATTACTTAATAAGTACGAATATGAGTACTTATACGGTAATTATTGTACTGTAGATGGCTTTAGTAAAATAAAAACGGTCATTGAGAAATTCCCAATGACCGTTTCAAACCTTTTTTTAGTTTTTACTTACCCTAAGATTTCCGCCTTGGTGGCATCTAGAATCGCAAAACTTTCCTCTCGCGTCGGAGCTTCCGCATAAACCCGCAGTACCGGCTCAGTTCCAGAGGCACGAATCATTACCCAAGAATTTTCATCAAAGAAAAATTTATGACCGTCTAAGTCCTGAACTTCTTTCACAGTGTATTTGCCAAAGCTCTTGTATTTACCTTCCAAGCAAGCTTTAACAATGGATTCTTTCTGATCCTGGCGAATATGTAAATCATAACGCTGCACAGAGAATGAACCCACTAGGGCATATACTTCATCGATTAGTTGAGTCAAGGTTTTGCCCGTTTTTGCCATAAATTCAAATAGCATCAGCCCGATGAAAATCCCATCCCGCTCAGGCACATGACCGGTTACAGAAATACCCCCGGATTCTTCTCCCCCTGTTAGCACATTTTCATTCACCATAATTTCACAGATGTACTTGAACCCGATTTTGGTTCTTTCAAAGGGCAAATTGTACAGGGCACAAAGTTTTTCCAGCTTGGCACAAACGGAGAAGGACACCACCACTTTGCCACTTTGCTTTTTGTAATGATGTAAATAATGCACCAGAAGCAGTAGGATATGATGTGAATCCACAAAATTGCCATTCTCATCATAAAGTCCGATGCGGTCTGCGTCCCCATCTGTTACCAAACCAATAGATAATTTCTCGGATTTAATCAGGGCGGCAAATTCACCTAGGTTTTTTTCAATGGGCTCTGGAGGCGTACCATTAAAAGAAGGATTTACTTCACAATGTAGAAAAGTAGCCTCTGGGAAAAGTTTGCGCATTACATTTTGTCCGGCGCCAAACATGGCATCGTACCCAATTTTCATCCCACTCGTACGAATGGCATTTAAGTCGAAGGACTCCTTCATGTGGTTGATGTAGAGGGCCTCCGCATCGTAA
Organism: Bacteroidia bacterium; assembly: GCA_040381555.1. Classification (GTDB taxonomy): domain Bacteria; phylum Bacteroidota; class Bacteroidia; order J057; family RFSG01; genus CANHCC01. Next base: position 666 of record JBEIHC010000183.1, on the reverse strand, counting down.
TATTCAATCTGCTTTTGATTAACTAATTCTTCAAAGCGATTTTCAAATTTTACTGCATGATCCGGAATGAGCGCCTCCACTTCTGCTACCATTGAAGGAAAAGAGGGGCCTCCAAAATGGCCTTTAAGTTTATAGCCAGAGTATTCCGGAGGATTGTGAGAGGCAGTGATGATAATGCCAGCACTCAATTGTTTCCGCACCGTTGCTAAAGAAATCATCGGTGTGCTGGAGAAGCCAGGAGTAATGAAAACCTTTACTCCATTTTGCGCCAAGATATTCGCAGTGGTTTCAGCGAATATTTTGCCATTAAAGCGACAATCGTATCCTACAATCGCAGAAGGATTGGGATAGTTTTTCTTAATCCATTCTGCTGTAGCTAGCGCTACGCGGCTAAGGTTTTCAATCGTGAAGGAATCAGCAATTACCGCTCTCCATCCGTCCGTTCCAAATTTTATTTTTTCCATACTATAGTTTATCCTTGCAAAATTAATAAAACCCGGGCAGGACTGACATTTTAGGACTCAATCTGAAATCCTTCTTTGCTTGTAGGATCCCCAAAAGGAACAAATTCATATTTATAATGGAAATTTTATTGATTTAGGTTTAGGGTAAACCCCGGTTTAGGGTAAACTTCCGTTTAGGGTAAACCCCGGTTTAGGGTAAACC
>JBEIHC010000182.1:0-4267 GCA_040381555.1 Bacteroidia bacterium | reverse complement strand
TTATGAGTTATGAGTTATTGTACTTGCCTCCATTAGGTTGACTTTTTTTACTACTTTTAATTATGTGAAGGTCAACTATGTCTATCATTTGGGGTAAGGAATAAAGTTACAATCATAAGTATACTATAAAATTAACCCTTTTAAAATTCACTTGGGTCTCCTGAGAATGTATGGACAAAGTATGGGTTTACCCTAAACCGAAGTTTACCCTAAACCGGGGTTTACCCTAAACGGAAGTTTACCCTAAACGGAAGTTTAACTATTATCCCCTATTTTCTGTAATAGTTCGCCTACGACAAAAGTACTGCCACCTACATAAATTAAGTCTTGTGGAGATGCTTGAGTTAAAGCAGCTAAATATCCCTCATATACTGAGGAATAGGAAATACCCTTTAGATTATAAAGAGAAGCCTCATCACATAAATCTGCGCTGGGAAAGGCTCTAGGTAAATCTGGTTGAACAAAATAATATTTTGCATGGATGGGTAATAAGGGTAAAATTTTGGACCGATCTTTATCTCCAACCATTCCCCAGACAATATGCAAATTGGAGCAGGGCAAATGCTGAATTTGTTGAATCACCGAACGAACTCCCGCTTCATTATGAGCTGTATCAGCAATAACAATGGGATCGGTCTGCAGCATTTCCATTCGTCCTCGCAGCCCACTCAATTTTCCAACTTGAGAGAAAGCTTCTACAATGACCGATTCGGAAACTAGGAATCCATATTTTCGAATTTGTTCCAATGCACATAAGGCTGTTGGAATATTTTCTTTCTGGTATTCTCCTAATAAATCGGTAGATAATTTTAACTTTCTTTTGGTTGCATAATGGGTTAATTCTAATTGTGCCAATTGGCCCTCCCAATTATACTCAGAAACTTTCCATACCTGTGGGGCAACAATTAATTCAGAATTGAACTCAGTTGCAAAGGAGGTGAATACGGGCAAAATTTCTGAATCTCTGGTACCTGAAATAACAGGAACACCTTTTTTAGTAATTCCTGCTTTTTCAGCAGCAATTTTTTGCAGAGTATCACCTAATAAATCGGCATGGTCCCAAGAAATATTCGTGATAACAGAAAGCAGAGGTGTTATCACATTGGTCGAATCAATTCTCCCACCTAAACCTGTTTCAATAATAGCAATATCTGTTTTTTGTTGGGCAAAATAATCAAAGCATAAACCAACTGTTGTTTCGAAGAAACTTGGTTTTAATTCATCTAATATGGGTCGCATTTGAGTAACCCAGGATACAATAAAATCCTTGGAAATTGGCTCCCCATTAATTCGTATCCTTTCCCGAAAATCCACTAGGTGAGGAGAAGTGTATAAACCTGTTTTATACCCTGCATGCGTCATAGCGGCAGCCAATAAAGAAGAAACAGATCCCTTGCCATTCGTGCCGGCAATATGGACTGTTTTAATTCTTTTATGAGGATTTCCCAACACCTCCAATAATTCCAAAGTCTTATCCAAAGAACGATTATAGGCTGCTGGACCTACCCGATGAAACATAGGAAGGGTACTATACAAATAATCTAAAATCTCCTGATAATTCAAGGAACTATCTTAATTTAAAGGTGATGGTAACTTTGAGACTTTGATTCTTTGCTGCTGAATTGGAAGAAATATCATTAAATTTCCATTTCTTTAATGCTTCCTTTCCAGCATGTGTCAAATTATGTGCAGAGCTAATGGTTACAGGAATTACTTCCACTACCCTACCATCAGGAGCAATAACAATTTTATAGGTGATTCGAGAATCTTCTTGAGTGGAATAATCAGGTTTTGGTTGAGCCAAAATCCTCCTACCCTGCAATCCTTCAGAACCATTCCCAAATGCATACATCCCATCCGGATTTAATTCTTTTGCATCTGGAGAACCTTTATTGCCAGCCTGATTACTTTTCCCATCATTCGCTCCCCCACTTTTCATTGTCCAGTCAATAATTTTTTTCTTTTTTTCTGGCACTTGAGTTACCTGCGTTTCAGCTGGTTGGTTTGTACTAATTATCTCTTCCACTGGAGTCTGCACTTGCTCTACAGGGGTTTGAACTTCCTGACTTACTGGATTAGGATTTGCGTTTTCTACAACGGGTTCAAAATTATTGATTTCCTGACTGCCTTCGGATAAATCTCCAAAATCAATGCTGCCAACAATTTCATATTTTTTTTCAACTGGGGCTGGGAGTTGAGCAAGAAGGGCAATCCAAAACCAACTAATCAAAATTAATAGAACGAAGAATAAAACTGTATAAGCAATACTTTTCCGCTGAATGATTTTCTCTTCAGATTCTATCTTAGCCCTCAAAGTATTGGAAACATTATTCATCTCAAATTTTGTGAGTTACTCATTAATTTAAGGGGTCACTTTTTCGGTGGCAATCACCACTTTACCGCCGAATTTGGCGATATGCGACATTACGAATGCGGCTTCCTGCATTTGCACCTCTCTATCGGTTCGCAGAGTGATCACATTATTTGTCTCGTTTTCATCCGTCAACACTTGCTGAATTAAGGCAGGGATTTCCTCCTTTTGAATCACCTCTGCATTCCAGGAAAAACGAAGATCCTTGGTGATGGTAACGGTATTTTTTCCTTCTGTTTGAAGCTGAGTGGAAGTCTGAGGCAGATCAACTTTTAAGCCTAATTGCTGATTAACAGAAAGCGTTAGGATAAAAAAGATGAGCAATAGAAAAACCAAGTCAGCCATGGAGGCCAAACTGAAGTCAATACTGGGTTTGGATCTTTGCTGAATACTCATTTTACGGGTTCTTGAAGTAAATCAATAAAATGGGTAGTGGTCACTTCCATTCTGTAAATCACATTAGAGATCATTCCTACTAACAAATTATATCCTAGGTAAGCAGGAATTCCCACAATCAGTCCGGCCGCAGTAGTGACCATTGCTTCATAAATTCCCGATGCTAAATCAGCGGGTTTGACACTTTCGGTCAGAGTAGAAATCGTCATAAATGCTTGAATCATCCCGGTAACTGTTCCTAAAAAACCGAGCATGGGCGCAGCACCAGCAACCATGGCGAGGAGGAACAAACTTTTCTCAAGACGATAAACTTCGAGTTTTCCAACATTTTCAATTGAAGCAGAAATATCTTCCAGAGAAGAACCTAAGCGACTAATTCCTTTTGAAATCATCCGGGAAAATGGGGTATTGGTCGCATGGCAAAAGGCTTGAGCTTTGTCTATTTCTCCGTTTTTGACATATTTTCTGATTTGTTCTAAAAAATGATCTGGACTTTTATTGGCTTTTTTGATGGTCAAATATCTTTCAATTATGATGTATACAGCCAATACTAACAGACCAAATATCGGCAGCATAAAAATGCCCCCACTTAGGAACAATCGCCAAAGGGACATTCCGGAAGAGGCAGCTGTTACAGCAGTGGTATCAACCTGCAATAAAAAAGCACTTAGAAGGGACATAGAATTATAGCGTAAAGTATGAACAAAAGTACCTTTTCCATCACCGACTTTTGGGGGTATAGTCCACAAGACAATCGGCCAATTTGTATAATTAACGATACAACCTATTTGGAAATTTCATAGAAACCAGATAGTTTCAACCGTAGATTTACAATTATTTAACGAATTACACCTTGACAAAGACAAAAGAAGCCTGGGGAAGCCGGGTAGGATTAATACTCGCAATGGCAGGAAATGCCGTAGGATTGGGTAACTTTTTAAGGTTTCCAGTACAGGCAATTCAGAATGGCGGGGGAACATTTATCATTCCCTATTTGATTTGCTTTCTGTTACTGGGCTTGCCCTTGTTATGGATAGAATGGAGTATGGGAAGGTTTGGAGGATCTAAAAAAAATCATTCCACCCCTTTTATTTTAGATACCATGACGCATCGACCCTTTTGGAAATACTTTGGGGTTTTCGGAATATTTACCAACATCGCGGTAGCAGCTTACTATTGCTATATCGAATCCTGGACAATGTCCTATGTGTATCATTCTGTTATTCAAACCTTTGATGGAATGAATCAATCGGAGGTAGCTAGTTTTTTTGGTAAATATATCGACATCAGCAACAGCACCAGTGGAATACCATACGAAGCAATTGTCTTTTATTTAATCTGCCTATTATTGAACACCTGGATTTTGTCCAAAGGCTTAAGTGGTGGGGTTGAAAAGACCGCTAAAATTGGTATGCCCTTGTTAATTCTGTTTGGAATTTTTCTAGCGGTTAGAGGGATTACCTTAGGCGATTCCTACGCACCTGCAGGATGTACCGATTG
>JBEIHC010000181.1:0-4317 GCA_040381555.1 Bacteroidia bacterium | reverse complement strand
GATCCGATTGAAGCCATCCTTTTTAGAATGGAGCAACTTGGTCTAAAACAAAAGGACCTGGTAGAGATAATTGGATTAAAAAGTCGTGTAAGTGAGGTCCTGAATCGAAAACGCAAATTAACCCTTGAAATGATTCGCAAACTACACACCCTACTCGGAATCCCAACCGAAATTCTTGTTCAAGAATACTAATTCCATTTTTCGTAAAACAATACAACTCAAAACACCTCTTCATGAATAAGGTATACTAGTCATTATATCATTCTGACAGCTTGATTTGAGTAAACAACAATTTATTACCTAAAAAATTGTCCTTAAATAGGACAACCATCAATAATTGTTTACCTCCTTTTTAAACAAGATTTACTTAAAAACAGCATGATTATTCCCTTCAAGGATGTAATTTCCCCCTGAAAATGCTCCGATCAATTTTTCTTACCCTTACATCCCGATTTTCTGTCGCAGGCCTAAACTTTCTGCTGGTCATATTATGCGCCCGCTGGTTTGGTGCTGAGGGTATGGGAAAAATCAACCTGCTCAAAACAGAATTAGCTCTGCTAGTACTCATTGCAGGCTTTGGGGGAACAGCCTCCCTGGCATTTCTAGCTTCCCGATATCCCGTCCGAAATTTATATCAGGCAGCCCTCTTAGCCACTCTGATTCTGGCAATGTTGGGAGCCCCCATTCTGTACCTCTACAATCCAGGTTTACCGGATAGTTTTATCCTCCTGCTTCCTGTACTGGTCTTTTTACTCTCAGTTGTTCAAATTCAGCAAGCCCTATTACTAGGGGCAGGTGAGCTCAATGGATTTAACCTCACCGGTATCCTACTCGCTGCTTCCCAATTGATTTTGGTTTATTGGCTGGTTCCCGGAAATACAGAAACCCTAACCCTAGATTATGCCAAAGCCCTCAGAATAAGCTTTACGCTCACCCTGATTTTTTCTCTCCTCTGGATGCTGAAAATATGGAATACCGGAAAAGAAAATTCCCTATATGAAAGTACTAAAGCTTGTTACCAATATGGATTCCATGCTCAGCTCTCCAATTTTATCCATTTCTTTAACTACCGCCTAACCTACTATTTCCTAGACTATTTTACGGATATTTCCTCTGTAGGGATTTTTTCCCTAGCGGTATCCATTGCAGAATCTGTTTGGTTGATCAGTCAGAGCATTGCTACTGTACAATATATGCGGGTAGCCAGAAGTGAAAAAATTGAAGAAACCCTTCGCCCAACTCTTGGATTCGCTTGGATGAGTATGATTCTTTCCGCATTCGCGATCACGACCATTCTCCTACTTCCCAATCAACTATTCACCTCCATCTTTTCCGAAGAATTTTCAGATTCCCTCCCGGTATTATATGCCTTACTCCCCGGCATTCTGGCACAAAGTTTCTCCTCCCAATTGGCCCATTATTTCTCAGGAAGAGGAATGTATAGCATCAATTTATGGGGCTCCTTATTGGGTGTAGGTATGAACATAGGACTGGGATTAGCGCTGATTCCGATACTGGGTATTCAGGGAGCCGCTTTAACTGCCTCAGCAGCATACCTACTCATACTCATCTGGCAAATTGTATTATTCTCTCGTATATCTGGCGCTACCTTGAATGATTTTAATCCTTTAGTCCTACTGAAATTGATAGGCCCTAATGCTCAATCGGAAAAGTAAGCCCCTACCAGTCTCCCCCGGAAATCCCTAACTTTGTCACTTCCTTGTAATTCACTCATTTCATTTCCAGGGAAATAATAAGTATCGATGAATTCGCTAAAAAATTTGACCCTATATCTGATTGCCCTGAGTGAGCGAAGAAAATCACTCATTCGGATTAGTCTGGTATTGACATTTATTCTACTGACAACCTTTACTCTTCCGCAACCTGCAATCATGGAATATAACTATGAGGTAGGAAAACCCTGGACAGCAGAAAATCTAATTGCGCCCTTTGATTTTGCCCTAGAAAAACCAGAAGAAGTTGTACGGGAAGAAGTCAAAAACCGCCAAGCATCCGTCCCTGAAGTATACTTGCTCAAAAGTGAGGTAGAATCCGAAGCCCTTCGAAATGCGCGTAACCATTTGCATCTATTGGCAACTGCCTTATTAGAATACCGAAATGCTAGACAATCTGGAGAATCTTCAAAAATAGAGAAAGCAGAAGAAAAATTAGACCAATTGGATCCAGGAGTGAATGCATCCGATATCCGAATAGAAGAATTAGAGAAAAACCTTATTCAGCAAATCGAATCTTTGGGCATAGAAATTCTTACCGAAATATACCGACGAGGAATTATTTCAAGATTAAAATCCGACATAAACTCCAATACCCTTTCATTGCGCATTTCACCCTCTAGAGAAGAATTAGTCAGTAGAGAGGAAGTTTTCGATATAGAAGAAGCAAGTAAATATGTAAAAGAAAATTGCGACCGAGCCCCCTTCAGTGAACAAATATTCCCCATACTGATTAGAGAAATTAAAGTCAATTATTATTTCGATGAAAATTTATTTATTCAAGATAAAGAAATTGCCAGCAATAGTATTTTAAGGAATTTTGGTAAAATAAATAAAGGAGATTTGATTATTTCACGAGGACAAGTCGTAACAGAAGAAACCAGACTAGCCATTTCCTCCCTCGTAAAAGCAAAACAGGGAACATTAGTAACTTTCAATTCAGGAGCGGTCGTGTTAGGGAAATTTATCTCCTTAGTCATCCTTAGCATATTATTAATTATATTTTTAAGAAGTCATAGATCCAGAATATTCTATCGAAATAGAAAATTGGCTTTAATTCTGCTCGTCATGTATCTAATGGCAATTTTAGCAGTACTGACAGCTGGAATTAACTACAGAGTTTCGTATGCCATTAACTACTTATACCTAGCACCTGTTTGTATGGCGCCAATTTTGGTTACTGTATTCTTTGATGGAAGACTAGGAATATTTATCAATGTAATGGTCAGCCTGATTTTAGGCATGATTGCACCTAATAGTTATGAATTTGTATTTATTCAAATTAGCGCTGGAACCGTAGCTGTATATTCACTACAAAAGCTCAGAAGCCGATCCACTATTCTCACAACAGGAAGTTGGATTTTTATTACCTATGCAGCCGCTTTTATTGGATACAATTTACTCATAAAAGGAAATTTCGAATCCATAGATTATGCGAACTTAATTCTGCTTTTGCTAAATGCTTTATTTACATTAATTACCTATCCGCTAATTTATGTCTTTGAAAAAATATTTGGCCTGACTTCCGATTTGACATTCTTAGAATTATTAGATACCAATCATCCCTTATTGAAGGAATTATCTTCCAAAGCTCCTGGCACCTTTCAGCATAGCTTACAGGTAGCAAATTTAGCAGAAGCTGTGGTAGATCAAATTGGAGGAAATGGGTTGAAAACCAGAGTAGGCGCTCTTTTTCATGATATCGGTAAAATGCGTAATCCCCTCTATTTTATCGAAAATCAAATGCCAGGAAATAACCCTCATGATAGCTTAGAACCAGGGAAAAGTGCCGAAATAATCATCCAACATGTTTCAGAAGGAATTCGACTCGCTAAAGACCATAATCTGCCAGCAGAAATCATTGAATTTATTAAGACCCATCATGGCACTTCTCGCGTAGAATATTTCTACCGAAATCATTTACGCCAAACCCGAGAATTAGCCAACATGGAAGATTATTCCTTTCGCTACAAAGGACCTGTACCTTCTACCCGAGAAACCGCAGTATTAATGGTCGCGGATTCCGTGGAAGCAGCTTCCCGTGCTTTACCCAATCCGAGTACTGAGGAACTAACTAAACTGGTGCAGAAAATCGTGCAACATAAAATTTCTGAAAATCAATTCGAAAATGCCGGAATTTCCTTTAGCGATGTCCGAAAAATGAAGGAAATATTAACCCAGAAATTAATATCCATTTATCATCAAAGAATTGAGTATCCTAAACCCCAGGAAAACATACAAGAAAATTAAAACTCTACGCCGTTTTTTGTGGGTTTGATATGACCATTTCCAAAAATTTCGGAATAGCAAATCATTCAGGAATCCCCAAATTCAATAGTATTCCAATTTGTTTTATTTAATGAATTTCGGGACACAATTGCTGTGGCCACTGGGTTTGAAGCCATCTCTATTGGAGAGGGGAGGGAGAGGGTATAACCTTGTTTGTAAAATAAGTAGAAGATTTACAACCACTATACAGGGTATTTCTAAAATCTAATTACCCACAATTAACGGCGTAGAGCCTTTTTTTTTCAAAAAAGCTCCTTTTTAACTCTTTTCCAAAAAGAAAAAAAGGAAGAATATT
>JBEIHC010000180.1:0-4347 GCA_040381555.1 Bacteroidia bacterium | reverse complement strand
GCCTTTCGCCGCCTTACTCAGGTTAACTGCTTGGGTTGAATGCAAAATAGTCATGCCGAGTAGGTGCCTAATGTGGAATGAACTTTCAGGAATTTTTCAGCACCGTATCGAGGCAAGACGGGTATTTAGGAAAAATGTATAAAATTTTACCGTCTTCCCTCGATACAGGCGGCATAATAAAAGGATTTATAATATGAATCTGGATTCGCCGCCTTACTCGGGATGACTACTTGGTATGGAACGGATCACAGCAAGATAAAGTAATGATGAATGAGATACTACTAATCACTAATCACTAATCACTAACCCCTATAAATAGATTACCTCAAGCACGAATCCAACTCTCCCTTCCAACGAATAAATCCTTCCTTTAAATCGGAATAATCATGATAAATCCGTTTTAGGGAATCATCTCCTGTGTTGATATAGGCAATTTTGCCCTGTACTTTAATGATATTTAAAATATCTTCTACTTTGGACAAACAAGCTTTTAGGGCATCTTTGTTTCGCTCGGATCTCCAAATATAGGTAGCTTCGGCTGTGTCCAATGTCTCCCAGACTAAATAATAATATCGATCTCCCGTTACTAAAAATACAAAGGATAAGGGCTTTAGTACAAACCGAAGCTTCATAATGGAATGGGCATGCAGGGAGGATAGATAGCGTAAATTTTTATAATGTTTGGTTTGCGTTATTTTCAATAAGTCATTTAATAAATCATCCGCATCCTGATAGAATGTATTGGACTTAACGGATTGATTGCTTAACGCATCAAAAGATTCTTCCATTGTGAATAGAGATTTATCTTCAATGCCAATTATTCTTTTGGTAAATGATTTTTGAACAAATTCAAATTTTACGCTCTCAATAGATTCTTTATTTATTTTTTCTATTTCAGGGGATTTTGCTTTTATTTCTACTAACTTATTTTCGGATATTTTTACCCAATATTGGATGGTGATTTTTTTTGTTTTCAGAAAGTTGGAGAAGTAATTCTTCACCGCGTCAAATTCTTCCCGGATTTCTGGATTGTACACAAAGAATTCAATTGGGTCAGCAAAACCTTTAATTTGTTTGAGGCAGGAAATTCCTCCCATCACAAACCGCAAATCCTTGATCGGAAGGGTAAATGAGCCATGCAAAATCCGAACAACCGGGGTAATAGGTTCTATTGTTTTTTCTTCTATTTTAATTGGAGTGAGAATATTATTTTCTTTTGAAATAGCAGAATTACCCGTTTTTATATTGCCGGAAAATTTTAAGGTAGCGGTTTTTAATAATCCTCCCGTATCAATTTGACGGAATGATATTTTTTTTATACGGATGAGTTTATCTCGATTTTTTACCTGTATTTCTGTAACTTCCGGAATGCCAATTTTATAATCGGAAATATCGGCAAATAATTTCCCATTTTCTGGTTCGAAATCAATAATTCTAAGCTCCCAGTAAGCATTTTTGCGAAATTCCTGAATCGTGTCTTGCAGTCCTAAATCTGCAATACTCAGTTCGTGGTCAGGATGTAGAAAACCAATATTCTGTTCAAATTGAATAATGAGTTTTCCGGGATTTTTCATTGATTAATAGCTTAACTAAATTAGCTTACCCAAAAAACTTTTTTAAAAATCCTTTTTTCTCTGGGTAATTATAGTGAGCCTCCTGATTTTTAAGTTGGTGTTTATAGTCACCAGATTCTGGATGCAGCATTTGAAATACTTCCGGCCATCCGGGAAATCCCCCAACATTTCTATCGTCAATAAATATATCGGCATTTATTTTCCGACTAATTTTTTCGGATATTTCTTCTTCCGGATAGCTCTTGTTGATGGCATAGAATTCAACCCCATTTTTTAAGCAATATTGAACGGCTTCTTCCAACAGTCTTCCTTCGCGAAATGTCCAGAGAATTAATTTATGTCCCCGGTTTTGTAATTCTTTTAAGGTAGCGAAAGCAAAGCGCATTTCTTTTCCTATACCCGGATAGGCATGTTCGACAATGGTGCCATCAAAATCTACGGCTATCGTTTTTCCTTCTTCCCGAATAAACATTTTTTTGAATGATGAATTATGAGTTATGAATGATGATTTATGAATTATTGATGAGGGTAAAGAGTTCATTAATGGCGAGTTGGATATTTTCCCGAACTTCCATAATTGAGGCTTCCATCATGTAGCAGGGTGCACTAATTATTTTATTGGCAGAATCAATCTGAATTTCTTGTACAGATTTAAATACTGCTTGAGTGCCAATTTTTTCCATCCCGGCACTAATGCTCCCAATGTCATACGGTGAGGCCTCTGCGGTTGTGCCCACTGTCAAGCTAGGATGTTTCCCACTTCCTTCGAGTGCCTTGGCAATTACAGTTGGGCCCATACAGAGTGCAGCTATGGGTTTTCCTGCCTGTACCATTTCGAGTATAACCCTTGCAACTTCCGCATCAATTGCTCCATCTGGCCCTTCAAAAGCCCAGCGATTCAGGTTTTTGGCCGCACCAAATCCACCTGGAATTACGAGTCCATCGAGCTCATGGGTGTCCAAGGTGCGGATATCCCGGATATTCCCCCGAGCAATTCGGGCAGATTCTTTCAATACATTTCTTTTTTCTGGAAGTTCAGCACCGGTAGTATGATCTATTACCTGAACCTGCTCTTTGTCTGGTGCAAAGCATATTGATTCTCCCCCATTTTCTGCTATTGATAGCAGGGTAAAAACAGCCTCCTGGATTTCGCTTCCATCATACACCCCGCAACCCGAAAGAATAACACCAATTTTCATTTTTCTTACCTTTGAATGTTGCTCCGGCTATTTTTGATTGTGAAACTGGAGCAGAATGCATGCAAAGATACTCATTCTGAATATAAGCACATGAAACGGACCGCATCCTATTGGATCAAACAATTGAAATTAACTGAACATATCGAGGGGGGCGCTTTCGCGGAAGTTTACCGCTCGGGTTTGATACTCCCTCAATCCATCCTTTCTGACGATTTTAAAGGAAACCGCGTTGCCTCTACTTCCATTTATTTTCTATTGCAGTATGGGCAATTTTCGGCCTTTCATCGAATAGCTTCAGATGAAGTTTGGCATTTTTATCAGGGAAGTCCGTTGAAAGTGTATGAAATTAATTCTGATGGTGAGTTGATTATTCATGTATTAGGAGATAATCCGGAGGAAGGGGAAACTTTTCAATGTGTAATTCAGGCCGGCTCTTGGTTTGGTTCCAGAACCGAGGAGGAAGGTGGGTTCTCCCTTGTGGGATGCACCGTTGCACCCGGATTTGATTTTGAAGATTTTGAACTAGCTAAGTGTGAAAGCCTTTTAGGTGAATTTCCGCAGCATGAAATGTTGATTTGTTCATTGACAAGGTCTTAGAGAATTAAGAAGGGAGTTTTCTTAATTGAATTTGAATAGAGTTTAACGATGATTTGAAGTTATATTTTAAACATGGAAGCAGTTATTTAGTGTAATTTAAGTTCAAAAATAGGCATCAATGTCCACCTGCTATAACCCAATGTTGACAAGCATTTTAGGGGTTTCAAGTTTCATTATTTATTAATTTCAATGCATGTATTTGAGCAGAAATAGGTGTTCAAATGTCCGGATGATTTATGTCAATTCTATTTATTTTTGAGCGATTCAACTGGGTAGTTGAAATTCAAAAATAAAGGATAGTATTATGATTGAGAATGAAATATCTTATGAAATTCGAGGGTCTATTTATCGAGTTTATAGAGAACTTGGTCCAGGTCTTCTTGAAAGCGCTTATGAGGCAGCCATGATTTTTGATTTAGAGAGTCAAGGATTAAAGGTCGTTTCTCAGAAGCCAGTTCCAGTAGTTTACCAGTCTATTCCACTTGATGTTGGCTTTCGAATTGATTTGTTGGTGGAGGATAAGGTGATTGTTGAGATTAAATCGATTGAAAAGTTGTCTGAAGTGCATCACAAGCAAGTAATAACCTATATAAAACTCGCTAATATCAAGTTGGGGATTCTAGTGAATTTTAATAGTGCTGATATAGGTACTTCAATATTTCGGAAAGTGAACGGGTTGTAAAATACTTGAATTAATGTGTTTCATAAGTTCTCGCCTAAAGCGCTTAATTCCTTAGAGTTGATTTAAATGTCTATGGTTGCAGATTCCAAATTTTCAGAACCTTTCTGCGAAAATCTGCGTGATCTGCGAGATGTTTAAACTCCCGCAGAATGCACTGAATTCCGCAGAATTGTTTTAAAAGTCCATTGTTGCTGATTCTAAATTTTCAGAACCTTTCTGCGAAAATCCGCGTAGTCTGCGGGGTGTTTTTCTTCTCGCAGAAGGCGCTGAATCCCGCAGAGTTGATTTAAGGGTC
>JBEIHC010000179.1:0-4416 GCA_040381555.1 Bacteroidia bacterium | reverse complement strand
TGCTACCCGCTTGGAGTTGCCAATAGCAGGGGTAATCTTACCCGGTTATAGTTTTATCTATTGCTTTGATGACCGACAGCCCTTTTACATTGATGTGGCCAATGGGGGGAATTTTATTTCTCGTGAAGGCATAGAAGTATTTGTCAAGAAAATGGGCTTGCAGGAGCAATCTTCTTGGTATAAACCGACGACGAATATTCGCTTAATCTTGAATCTATTGGAAATACTCAGGAAGTCTTATTACGCAGCCAATCAATCCGCTCAAGCCCAAAGGGTAGAGCAAATTCAGGAAGGAATTGACATTCGGTTTGAGTGAGGGGAAATTCGATTTACATTCCCACTAATCTACTTGTTTCAACAATCTGGGTAGAATTGAATTCCAAACTTATTTTTTTATAATTCACCAAGTCAATGATGGTGCCGATGTAGCAAACCCCGGCAGTGAGTAAGTATAGGATTCCCATACCTATATGATTCATAAAAAATCGATGAATGCCTGCAACTCCCAATAGACCAATTAAAGTCATTATTAGAATCATCTGAGGATCTTTCCTTTTACTTTTATAGACGGACAAAAACATGTTTTGCTTTTCTTCCGAATACTGCTGTAAGGTATTGATCAGCATCATCATTTCTTCTGCTTCAATTCCGGGTATGTGAAGCAGCACTTTGTTATTTAGGTTCTCCATTGGGGTTGATTTCTTTAATTGCTAAGATAATAAGTTTTTGAATACGAAAAAGGATAATTGCCAAAGCTGGCCCACCCAGCTTATGTTCCTCCCAGGAGCGCACAAAATCTCCCTGAAGAATCCAGGCAATCGAATGCCCCAGCCCGCAACCCGGGCATCGAATGCCCAACACAAAATTCACTGGACAAATTGAAATCTGATTTTCTTCTAGCGTGCTGCACCCGAGAAAGGCCAATCCACCTATCCAAAACAGCATTTCTAGGTTTTTTAGCCCCCAAATTAGTATCGGGTGCTGCACCCGATTAAGGTAAGAGGCGATGCCCATAAAATGCGAGAATGAGGGCATCAGGTTTATTTCCTGAATGAAGTAAATTCCGGATTTCAGCATGTAACTCTGGTTCGGACTGAATGGATTTCCACTCTGCCACTTGGGTAAGACGCGGCAGTGCCTCCTCCTTATCAGGTATTTTTTCAGTATTTCCCAACATACCCAACTCATTTCCCCTAAGTAATTCGCTGTTGCGAATAGATTCTGGAAGTTGATCTATCCCAATGCCGGGTGTCCTGCTGGGTTTTTCAACTTCCATTAAATTGGCAGCGTTCACTTCACAATACCAGTCGCCTCCTAATCGAGCAACCGGATTGAGTTTGGCGGGGTCTATTTTACCTGCGTCATTTAGCACAGAAGGGTGAACATGCATTTTGAGCAATTCACAAAAAATTAAATTGCCAGCTCCGGCCTTCGGACTTAATGGTTTAATTTCAAATACTTTGCATTCCATTTGGATGGGAGATTCCGCAACTCGAAAAGGTCGAATCAAATCCGAGGGCAATGGGGTCAATCCTGCTTTAATAAATTCATCCACATCCGAAGGGAATTCATTGCTGGCCAGATTCATTTGCATCAGCAATTCTTTCGTCACCACCTGAATACAAACTTCTGGCACTTCCAATACATTTTGGAGTGTGTCCTTCGTTGTATTGTCACGCACTCTTCGGGCTGGTGAAAAAATCATTACTGGAGGATTTGCACTGAATACATTGAAGAAACTGAACGGTGCCAGATTTTTCCGGCCTCGGCTGTCGATGGTCGAAGCAAATGCGATGGGTCGGGGACAAACCGCTCCGAGTAAAAAACTATGTAAATCCGCGGTTTTTATTTCCCCGGGGATAATTTCAAGGTAACTTTGGTTCATATTCCAAAATAAATCTTTTTTCTCCAATACCTCATGAGTGAATACCTGATTCTGGATTTAATTATTTTACTTGGACCTTTTTTGGCCTCTTTTGATCGAAAAGTCCGGTTTATACAGTATTGGTTTTCAGTACTTGTTTCCATCGTTATTGTAGGCACGGTTTATCTAGCCTGGGATGCTTGGGCTACCAGTCGGGGACATTGGGCCTTCAACAGTGTATTCGTTCATGATTTTCGTTTTTTGGGTCTGCCTATTGAGGAGATTCTATTTTTTTGTGTAGTTCCCTATGCAGGATTGTTTATTTGGAAAACGATTGAATACTATCGCAGAGATCGGGAGAATGAACTCAATTTTGTCCCTATTCGATCTGCTGTTTTGCTTGCTGGGGTAGGGTTTGCTATGTGGGTCGGAAAAGGCTATGAATACACAGCTTTGGCTGCTTGGTCCCTTGCTTTGTTTATGTTTGCAGACCATTGGTTAAAAGTGCGATTAACCTGTCAGCCTGCCTTTTGGTACACCCAATTGGCGATTGTTTTTGCTACACTGATATTTAACGGTTATCTAACTGCTCGACCTATTGTACTGTACGGAAGCCAATATCAATTAGGGCTTCGGATTTATACTATTCCTGTAGAGGATTTTGTGTATGGTTTTGGATTATGTTCTTGGGTGATGCTGGTTTTTTCTTTGATGCAAGGGTTGGCATCTAACAGGGGTTAGCATCTAACCGGAAAGTTTCTTGTTTAAAAAAATCGTATCTTCGTCTCTCATAAATGAACAAATCATTTTATATGTCGACCAGGATAATGGACAGGATAAAATTGGCTTGCCGCAAGCAATTCTTTATTTCCCTGTTTTTTCTTCCTTTACTCGGAATAGCCATTGCTCCGCCTTGGGGCAATATGCCTATCCCAGAAGGAGAAGAGGAAGATACCGTTACCTATGAGATGGATGCAGATTTGTTCAATTTCTCCGATAAGCAGTTTGTGGCTTGGAATAAGCACAAAATCAATATTTATAATTTAGACTTGAGTCGCTCTGAGGATACTTTTGAGGTGAATTTTGAAAGTTTTGAAGGGAATCGCTTTGCCTATTTTACCTTTCCAGTTCGGGGAGGTTTAAATTCTGGCTTTGGGTTTCGTAATTTATTCGGTCATCGCTTTCACTACGGCGTTGATTTGGAGATTAAAACAGGAGACACCATTCGTGCTGCTTTGGATGGTGTTGTGAGAGTCGTAAGGTATGAACCTGGGTATGGGAATTTTATGGTGCTAGTGCATCATGATGGATTGGAAACTTTATACGGACATTTGTCCGGGTTCATTGCACAGGAAGGGGAGGAAATTGTATCCGGAGAGCCCATTGCTTTAGGCGGAAGTACAGGTCGTTCCACAGGTCCTCATTTGCATTTTGAAATTTTATTTATGGGTGAACGATTGGACCCTACCCGAATCTTAGACTTTGAAAATCAGGTTGTTTTATCCAGCAATTTGAAAATTGATAATTCTTGGTTTGATCATCTCAAATTGATTCGTGGAACTGGAAAAGCCTTTCATATAGTAAAATCAGGAGAATCAATTGAATCTATTGCATTTAAATACAAAACTTCTGTCAGCAGATTGTGTGCGCTCAACTCCTTGAACAGCAAATCGGTGCTAGTTACGGGAAGGAAGTTGCGATATGGATGAGCACACAGTACTGAGCGTTGAGCGCGTCTCTTTTTCACTCAACCATCAATCTATTTTACAAGATATTTCATTTTCAATTGGCAGTGGGGAAATAATCGCTCTTGCAGGAAGAAGCGGTTCGGGTAAATCCATCCTTCTAAAACTGTTGGCTGGACTTTTAATTCCTAATTCTGGAAGTATTCTCAGACGAAAATCCCAATCATTCTCTCCCAATTCCTTAGTTCGTTATTCCCTTCCTGGAGCTGATTGTGGCCTTGTATTTCAGGAGGGGGCTTTGCTCGATGATATTCCTGTTTGGGAAAATATAGGTTTACAATGGTTGGAGCAGACAAATGCATCCTATGAGCACATTCGGGAAAAAGTAATAGAACTAGGTAACAGAGTAGGATTAGCAGAGGGGGATTTATCTAAATTTCCTTCGGAGTTATCTGGTGGCATGAGTAAAAAGGTGGCTATTGCCCGGACGCTGATGCATCAACCTGAAATTATATTATACGATGAACCTACCGCCGGCTTGGATCCCGGGACAGCGATTTCCATAAATGCGCTTATCCAAGAAATTAGTACTAAAAATGCTCATTCTGCCCTGATTGTGACTCATGATTTAGGGACGATTCGACAGATTGCGGATCGGGTATTGTTTTTAGAGGGCGGTAAAATCTATTTTCAAGGAAGTCCGGAGGCGTTTTTGAATTCTGAGGATAGGGTGATTCAATCCTTTTTAGGGTTGCCTTCGGTTTAGTGTAAACCTCGGTTTAGTGTAAACCTCGGTTTAGTGTAAACCTCGGTTTAGTGTAAACCTCGGTTTAGTGTAAACCTCGGTTTAGGGTAAACCTCGGTTTA
>JBEIHC010000178.1:0-4427 GCA_040381555.1 Bacteroidia bacterium | reverse complement strand
TGATCGTAGCCAATAATCAAATGCTTTGTTTGCAATACATTGACTAAGATATCCTGAATGAACTTCTGAGAGGACCATTGCGAAAACTCAGGAGTGAAAGGAATGACCAATAATTTGTCTATTCCAAATTCATTCATAGAATCAATTCTTTCCTCCAATGTTTGCAGAAGCTGAATGGTCGAGCCTGGAGTTTGCAGCACTAAACGCGGATGAGGATGAAAAGTGACGACAACGGATTCTCCCGAAATTGCAGCTGCGGCTTCTTTCAGTCGGCTTAAAATGGTTTTATGCCCCAGATGCACCCCATCGAAAGTGCCCATGGTGGCTACAACCGGTTTTTCAGGAATAAATACCTCGGGAGAAGGAAATACTTTCATATTTTTTGTGGCGTGCTGCACGCCATAGGGTAAAATTAAGGGAATTTTAGGCTGATTCCGCTTCTGCTCTCTGCCGGAGAATTTCAGCTACTAATTCTTCCAGGTTCCAAGCATCTGCCAAATGATGTGTTCCGATAGCTGTTCTTTCTAACATCGTTAAATAGGCTCCAGTGCCCAACACTTGACCTAGGTCATGCACCAAAGAGCGAATATAGGTCCCCTTTTGGCAATGTACTTCGGCAACTACATCCTCCGCAGAATTATATTCTAACAGCTGGAAGGAATGAATCTGAATCTGGCGCGCTTTTAATTCCACTGGTTTCCCTTTTCGGGCTAAATCATAGGCTCTTTTTCCCTGCACCTGAATAGCTGAAAAGGCAGGCGGTACTTGATCGATAATGCCCACGAATTGCTGCATGGCCTGTTCCACTTTTTCAACGGTTAGGTGGGAAGTATCCTGGATGTTTTCTGGCGGAAATTCGGCATCATAAGAAGGGGTAGTTGCTCCTAAGCGGAAATGCAGGCGATAGGTTTTATCGGCATCCTGTATCTCTTGAATGGATTTTGTTTTTTTTCCAGTGCAGATGATCAAAAGCCCCGTGGCTAATGGGTCTAGGGTTCCTGCATGCCCAATTTTCTTGCATCTGGAGGTATTTCGGATTTTCGCCACCACATCGAAAGAAGTCCACTTCAGTGGTTTGTCGATGAGCAGAGTAAGGCCCTCTTGGAAATTTTCAGGTAAGAGTGGAGTCAAAGTATTTCTAAGTTGATTCCTGCAGCTTGAAGAGCCAGCAGCAGAATGCCTATGATGATTCTGTACCAACCGAATACTTTTAAGCCATTTTGAGTTATCCAGGTGATAAAACTTTTGATGGCTAATGCGGCTACCAGAAAAGCGATAATATTTCCCCAGATCAACAAAGAGGTTTGCTCAGGTTGTAAAATAAATCCGTCCTGATAATATTGATAGAGTTTATAAGCACTGGCGGCAAAAAGGGTAGGGACGGCTAAAAAGAAAGAGAATTCGGCTGCAGCTTTACGGCTTAAGCCACTGGCCATTCCCCCCAATATAGTGGCGGCCGAGCGAGATACTCCGGGAATTAAGGCAAGGCATTGGTACAACCCAATCATAAAAGCTTTCCTAGGCGCTGGCATTCCTCCGTTATTTTCTTCCTGATTTTTAAACCAAGAGTCCATAAAAAGTAATACGACTCCGCCAAACATTAATGCCAAGGCTACCACCGTGACATTTTCCAATAAAGAATCCAGGAAATCTCCGAATAGTTTTCCGAAAATAGCAGCAGGAAGAAAGGCAATAAATAGGGTAGTGTAGAACCGGAAATTCTGAAGAAACCTTTTGTAGTAAAGGAGTACAACTGAAAATATGGCTCCAAATTGAATGGCAATCGTGAACAGTTTGGTAAACGGCTCCGAGCCAATACCCATTAAGGCTGAAGTAATAATTAAATGACCTGTTGAGGAAACAGGTAAAAACTCCGTCAGCCCCTCCACGATGGCGAGGATTATTGCTTGAAGGAAGGACATTTGAGTTTAAGAAGGGGTATCTGTTCCTTTTTTGGAATCTTTTGCCAGAATAGCATAGATAATCCAAATGAATCCTCCTACAATTAAGAGCGGGGAAACATATAAGGACAGAGAAAATTGGGTGGCATCAATGAACCCCTCCGTTGCCATCAGTCCAAATCCAATCAGGATTAACAATGCACCAATTGCCAACAGAATATAATTTTTCCGGGTTAAGGGAAATTCATCCTGGGAGATGGGGGTAGAGGTATTTTTTTTAGGTATAGACATACTTATTAAGCGATTTCATCCAATCGTTTGTGCAGAAAGCGATTCACAGCCATTCGACTGCTCACCCAGCCCAACACAGTACCGATTAGGATCAGGAACAAATATACAGACAAGAATTCGTAATTCAGAAATAGGTCTTCCAAGAAGTTAAATTGGTGTATCAATACTAACTGCCCAATCAGAAGAAGCACACTGGCAATGATACCTCCTGTAAAGCCTTGTAATATGCCCGTTTTGACAAATGGTTTTCGAATAAAACCTGCCGTTGCTCCAATTAATTGCATGGTCCGAATGACTAATCTTTTGGAATGAACGGAAAGCTTCACCGTTCCGTATATGAGGAAATAGGTGATAATTATTACCACAACTCCAATCAATAAGCCTATTTGAGCCAGAATATGGGTGTTTTCATCTACCTGACTGATCAAATCAATCGGGTAATCCACCTCAGCAACTTCTGGATATTCCAAAATGAGTTTCTGAAATCTGCGGAGGCTATCACGATTGACATAGTCTTTGTTCAACCGGATGTTAAAGGAAGACATAAAGGGATTGAAGTTTCCTAAGGCTTCACGGAAATTATCTCCAGTGGTCGCAATGAATTCTTTCCCCGCCTGATCTTTAGTTAAAAACCGCAAAGATTTAATTCCTCGAATGGTTTCAATTTCTTTCCGGATTTCTAATACCCGCTTGGCAGGTGCTTCATCCGAAAGCAGAACCTTGAGTTCTAACTCTTCCTTTGCGGTATCTACAATAAGCTTTCCCGCCAGAGCCGCTATCATGCAGATTCCCAAAAAAAACAAGACCAAGGAAATAGAAAACAGAGAAGTAAAAAAAGTACTTCTGCTTTTATATTTTATGATCCCTTGGTTGTCCATTTTAAGGTGAAAATTAAATCATTTTCAGGAAATTAACTTCCTTATCTGTTAAATAACGCCATCTTCCCCTAGGTAAGTCTTTTTTGGTCAGTGCTGCAAAGCCTACTCTATCGAGATATTTTACCTCGTATCCCAGCGCTTCAAACATTCTGCGGACAATTCTGTTTTTTCCGCTGTGGATTTCAATTCCTACTTCGTCTGCACCGGCTCCGTCTACAATAGAGATTTTATCTGCCTTAGCTAACCCATCCTCCAGGTCAATACCTTTTTTGAGTTTCTCTAAATCGTCTTCCAGAATTTCTCTATCCAAACGAGCATGATAGATTTTACGGACATTGTGTGAGGGATGCATTAATTTATCCGCCAAGTCCCCATCGTTTGTCAAGAGCAATAGACCTGTTGTATTTCGATCTAATCTTCCTACCGGATACACCCGCATACCTTTGGAAGCTCCCTCAATTATGTCCAGAACTGTAATTCTGCCTTCAGGATCATCTGAGGTGGTTATGGTGTTTTTGGGCTTATTAAGCAAGATATATAAATGATCTTGCGGAACTACCGGATGTCCTTTCCACCTAACGATATCATCTCCGGGTACAACTTTGATTCCTAAAGTGGTAACCACTTCTCCATTCACACTTACTTCCCCATTTTTAATGATGTCATCCGCCTCTCTCCGAGAAGCAATGCCACAATGAGCCAAGTATTGGTTCAACCGAAGCACCTTCTCTTTAGGGGAGGACTCAGGTTTGGCATATTTTTCCCGCTTTTGTTTCTCCGTTTTTTCGGGGCTAAATAATCTTTTTTTTGGGTCAGGTATAAGCACTTTTCGATATCGGCTGGTTTCGCCCCCATCGGCCTCCTCTGGATTGTCTTTTTTCCAGTCGGCTTTACTCTTTACACGCTCCGGTTTAACAGCAGGTTCATCCGTTGTTGTTTCAGATTCTTCAGCGTCAGTGTTTTTTCCTCTAGTTCCGAAAGGCTTTTTATCTACCTTTTTGAATAATCCACTAACGCTATCTGATGGATTTTCCTTTTTTTTTCTAACTGGCTTCTCCCTACTACTTGAATCTTCCTCGGATGTTGAATCTTCTTTTATTTCCCGGAAAATTAATCCCTCTTCTTCAGATTCTCTTCTGGGTGCAGTGTCTTCATTTCTTCCTCTGAAAGGTCTTTCGCCTCTATCGGAATCTCTCCTAGGTGCAGCTCCTTCGCTTCTTCCTCTGAAAGGTCTTTCGCCTCTATCGGAATCTCTTCTGGGTGCAGCTCCTTCGCTTCTTCCTCTGAAAGGCCTTTCCCCTCTATCGGAATCTCTTCTAGGTGCAGCTCCTTCGCTTCTTCCTCTGAAAGGTCTTTC
>JBEIHC010000177.1:0-4472 GCA_040381555.1 Bacteroidia bacterium | reverse complement strand
TCCTTTGGGCCTTGGGTGGGGGTTGTGGCTGGGATTGGGTTGTTGTCGTGGCTGGGCTTGTGTTGGGGTTTGGTTTCGCGCCCGGGCCGCCCCGCCCTCTACACCAACCCCAATCACGGTTTAATATGCACAATTTTGCCATCCATTTCCACGACAAGGGTGCCACCGTTTTTGCGGGTTTTTTCTACAAGCCTTTGATAGGCTAAATCCAAGCCTTCAAAAACCTTTGCCTTAAGCTCATCCATTTCTTCTTGTGCCGCTTTTCTTTTTTCATACTGAGCCTCTTGCTCCGAAATGAAGTTGTCATTGTCTTCTTTCATCATTCCTTTTAATAATGTGTATTTTTTGGGGTCGTGAATAACTAAAGATTCCTCTGCAGTCTTTTCTGCAATCAATATCTTTTCTGCTTTCGAACTATCAAAAATAAGAACTTTGTCGGAAATGGGTAAATAAATTTTAAATAGATTCTGAATTCCCCGGTAATACCTTCTTTCGATCACCTCGTCTGGAATGTGATGTCCCCCTTCTGATACTCTTCTCCGTACTCTTTCCTTTGCCAGCTCAATTGAGTTGAGCCAAAAGAAAAACAAGCTTATCTTGTATCCTTTCTTTTTTGCATCCAATATCAATTCTTTATAGCTTTTAGTCGAAAGAGTTGTTTCAAAGGCAAAGCTTACATTATTGTGTAGCAATGTTTGAATTCGATTTAGCATGATTCTACCCGCTTCAATTGCTACTTTTTCCACCTGAAAAGGGGATAGCCCTTTCGCAATTTCATCTGCATTGACATATTCCCTGCAATTGAGTAAATCGGGTAATAAAGAAAAAGATGCGGTGGTTTTTCCTGCTCCATTGCACCCTGAGATTATGAATAGGTTTTTAGAGTCTTCTTGCGTCTCCATGGGATCAAAAATTTACCAATTCGCAAAAGCTTTATTGAAAATGTCTTGCGTGATTTTATCGTTAATCTCGGTAATTAATTCCTGTTCAATGCTGCTGAGGGTGGCGGTGGAAGGATAATCGGCAAAGTTCGAGAAGTTTTGCTCCCAGTTCTCCTCGGGGTTCAGTTCATTTTCAAAACGCACCATCACCGAAATAGTCAAACGGTTTTGTCCGGCAGTTTGGTTTCCCTGAATGTTGATAGGGGTAATTTGATAATCACTAATGCGCCCGGAAATGTTTACATGCCCATTTTCTTTCACCAATATTAAACTGGTTTGAGTAAGAAACTTATCTCTTAATGCTTCCGAAAATGTTTGAATCAGATTGGGGACAACAATGGAGGCGGTGTTATCAAACTGCTGGATAGAAATGGTTTTGATTTCTGCATTTACATTGGCCCCGGTAAAGGAATAGATGCCACATGAACTGAGCATGCCCCACATGCTCAAGATGCAGGTAAGATAGAAGGGTTGAAGCAAGCGTTTGGGCATCATTCTAAATCATATCCTTTAATTTTCCGATAGAGGGTTCGTTCGGAAATGCCTAATTCCTGAGCTGCTTTTTTTCTATTATTGCGATACTTCATCAGGGCTTTATTGATGAGGTCTTTTTCTTTTCTTTCCAAAGAAAGGGATTCTTCCAGCAGAGGGGTATCCATGCGAATGACGGATTCGGAGTAAGCGGGAGATTTAATCGGAGAAGGGGGAGTAAGGACTTGTAAGCTGCCATGTGGAATTTCAGAATGGGAGTTACCTCCTTCCATTAAATGCATGACCGTCTTTTTTAAGTCAGAAACATCGGCTTTCAGGTCGAAGAGAATTTTGTAGAGTATTTCTCTTTCGGATTCAAAGGATTGGTTGCGAGAATCAGAAGGAACATGCACGGGTAAGAAGGCGTCATTGGCGGGAAGTGATTGTTGAATTTCCGCTACACTCAAGCTTTCTTTAGGACTTAACACCGTTAATTGCTCCGTGTAATTTCTTAATTCCCGTACATTTCCTGGCCAGCGATAGGCTGTCAGTAAGGGTTTTGCCTCTTCTTCTAAGCGAATGGGATTTCTACCATATTTATGCGCAAATTCCGAGGCAAAATATCTAAAGAGTAAGAGAATGTCTTTTCCTCTTTCTCTCAAAGGGGGTACATGAATGGTAACTGTGTTGAGGCGATAGTAGAGATCTTCTCTGAATTTTCCCATGGCCACCGCCTCGAGCAGATTTTTATTCGTCGCTGTAATCACGCGTACTTCCGTCCTTTGCACTTTGCTAGAACCTACTCGTAAGAACTCTCCGCTTTCTAATACCCGAAGTAGGCGGGACTGAGTAGCTAAAGGCATTTCAGCGATTTCATCCAAAAAGATGGTGCCTCCGTTTACTTCTTCAAAATATCCTTTACGAGCTTCATGCGCAGAAGTAAAGGCGCCTTTTTCATGCCCAAATAATTCTGAATCTATTGTGCCTTCTGGAATAGCTCCACAATTGATGGCAATAAAAGGTTGATGTTTACGCTTACCATACTGATGAATGATTTTCGAAAAAGCATCTTTACCTGTTCCGTTTTCTCCATTCACCAAAACGGTTACATCTGTAGGCGCAACCTGTATGGCAATATCAATGGCCGCATTGAGTTGAGGATGATCCCCTATGATGCTGAATCTTTGCTTGACTGAAACTCTGTCCATTAGGAAACGATTTCTCCAATTAAAGTGGCCGATGTTGCATGGGTAACTTTCACCTGCACGAAATCTCCCGGTTTATGTTGGGTATTTCCTTTGGGAAACACCAGCATTTTATTGTGCGTATTTCTGCCACTCCAATCCTGATCTGATTTTTTGGAATTGCCTTCAATTAGCACTTCAAAGGTTTTGCCAATGTCGTTTAAGTTGTTTTGGCGAGAAATAATATTTTGTACCTCAATTACTTCTGTTAGTCTACGTTTTTTAATTTCCTCTGGCACATCATCTGGATATTTTCTTGCCGCTAAAGTTCCAGGTCTTTCAGAATAAAAGAAAAGGTACCCAGCATTGAATTGAGCTTCCTGAATGAGCGTGATGGTGTCCTGATGTTCATCTTCCGTTTCAGAGCAAAAGCCTGTGATGATATCAGTGGTGATCGCGCAATCCGGCATGTATTCCCGGATGCGGCGGACTTTATCCATATACCATTCACGGGTATAGCCCCGGTTCATGAGTTCGAGGATTCGGGTATTACCAGATTGAGCAGGCAGGTGAATATATTTGCAGATATTATCGTACTGCTTCATAGTCAGTAAGACATCATCTGTAATATCTTTAGGATGAGAGGTGGAGAATCGGATCCTGAGTAGGGGATTGATTTGTGCCACTTTTTCTAAGAGATTAGCAAAGGAGCACTCTTCATATTTGTAGGAATCCACATTTTGCCCCAGTAGAGTAACTTCCCGATAGCCTTGATTAAAAAGGTCTGTCGCTTCTTGCACAATACTATGGTAATCGCGGCTTCTTTCTCTGCCACGGGTAAAGGGCACCACACAGAAGGAGCACATATTGTCGCAGCCTCTCATGATGGAAATGAAGGCCGTTACGCCATTTGAGTTGAGGCGAATGGGGGCGATATCGCTGTAAGTTTCTTCCCGGGAGAGCAGCACATTGACCGCCTTTTGTCCTTCACCTACTTCTTCAATTAGTCTGGGTAAATCGCGGTAAGCATCTGGACCCACCACGATGTCCACCAATTGCTCTTCGTCTAATAATTTTGATTTGAGTCTTTCGGCCATACATCCCATGATGCCTACCATCATAGAGGGGTTTTGGGTTTTTCTGGCTCGAAGTTGTTTCAGGCGATTCCAGATTTTGGATTCGGCATTTTCGCGGATGGAGCAGGTATTGAGGAGGATGAGGTCAGCCTGATTTTCATTGTTGGTGAAACCGAAGCCCATATCTTTGAGCATGGAGGCGATGATTTCTGTGTCGGAGAAATTCATTTGGCATCCATAGGTTTCGATATAAGCGGAACGGGTTGCGTTGCTTATGGAATCTTCGGGTTGGAAAGCGGCACCTTGTCTGGTTTCATCGTGAGTTTTGGATAAATCCAGGGTGGAGGGGGTAAATACTTTGGAGATTGAATTTGACATAATTGAAATAGCCTGTAAAGATACGATTATTTCAAAGATTTGTGACAAATTGGCAGGTTTTTGGACCCTCAGCTTGCACCAAGCGAGGTTTACCCTAAACGAAGCTTGCACCAAGCGAAGTTTACCCCAAGCAAAGCTTGCACCAAGCGAAGCTTACCCTAAGCAAAGCTTGCACCAAGCGAGACTTACCCTAAGCAAAGCTTGCACCAAGCGAAGCTTACCCCAAGCGCAGCTTCATTCTTACTTTTCTACCGAAACCCAATGGGTATGGCTTACTCCAATTGTTTTAACCTCTAAAAAATAGAGTCCGCTGGGAATGGATTCCAAGTTAACCTGCTCCTCAACCTCCAAGTCTTTCGTTAAAATTATTCTCCCTTGCAGATCTCTCAAAACAATTCGTACCGCTTCTTTTTCGGAAATTT
>JBEIHC010000176.1:0-4503 GCA_040381555.1 Bacteroidia bacterium | reverse complement strand
CCTCAGATAATGAGTAGGGGGTTACTGCATTCATGGGAGAAAGTCCCGAACCATCATAAAGGAAATTCTTATGCTTTACGCCTGCTCGAGAAGGCCATAGTTCTTGTAGGGTTTTTAGGCCTTCTTCTTTTCGTCCATCTGGGCTCAACAGACAAATCATGTTTTCCGCAATCATGTTATTACTTTGGATGAGCATAAGCTCTAATAACCTGTCCATAGGGGGAGAGTTTAAGGTATCTAATCCTTTTTTAGCTCCTGTAGTGTTTTCCGTTTCGACACGGACAGCGCCTCCAGTGAGAATGCCTTCTTTATTCAATAAGTTTTTCAAGCGGAATGCTACAGCCAGCGGAGGGTCGGGCAAGGCTCCTTTGAGGGAGCATTCCCCTTTGCCCGGAGGTAGGGTCCCAATAACTTTTCGGTCTTGCTGCCCAGGCCCACCCAAAATCCAGATATCCTCCCCTTTTGCGGCTGAAGTTCGAACAAAAGAAGTGTGATTGAGTCCAGGTACTACCGGATAACAGGATTTTACCTCGCAGGGGAGATTATCTCCGGATGGACTAGTCATTATCAGGGTGTACTTGTTTTCGTTCAAACATAAACCCGTTGCAAAGGCTCCATAATGATTGCCAATGTCTTCATACAACCAATCTCTACCTTCCGATTGAGTTTGAAAACAGGAGGCATCGCCAATGATGTCTCCGGTTATTTTTCGGATGCCGGCTTTTTTGATTTTAGAAACCCAACGCGCTAAGACCGCTTCTGCATCCAAGCCTGAAAGAGAGGAGCTCCCTAAGGCAGGATCTCCTCCTCCGATAATTCGGATATTGCCCTGCAGCGTGCCCTCTTTAGTGAGAGTACCTTCATACACCAACCGTGTTTGCAACTTTTTATGCTCTCCTAATTTTTTGACGGCTACCGCAGCAGTGGCAATCTTTAGAACCGATGCAGGAATAAGTAGTTTTTCTCCATTATCGGAGAAAAGAATTTTACCGGTTTTGATATCCGTAATAACTAAGCCATAGGTGCTGGCTTTTAAATCAGGTAAGGCAAAAACTTCTTTAATCTTACTTTGAATTAACGGAATGTTTTGAGCCCCAAGGAACAAAGGACTTAGGAGAAGAAATTTTATAATTATTTTTATCATGAATGAACGCTGTGAAGGAACTTCGCTCGAAGTTCTTGGATTTGATCCAACTCTCTGTCTAAACGAATTTGATAAGTGCGACTAATCTTATCTGCTTGCATTTCGAGTCGCTCCAAGTGCTTGAGCCAAGCCTTGCCACTCACTCTGGGTTTGTGCTCCAAGCCGAGTGTCAATGATTCAATGCTTTCATTCAACTCCATGGTTTCTGGGGTGAAGAAATGTTTACAAAATACATCCCAAATGTACTGCACGCCTTCTGGAGAAGGATGAATCAAATCTGAATGATAAAAGCGATAATCTCTTAAATCATCCATCATGATTTCATAGGCAGGAAAATAGGCAGTATCCTTTCCATATTCAGTCAATAAATGACAGGCATATCTCAATACCGATTTGCTGACAGCGTTGAGTTCTAAAGTATCTCTAGTATGTCTGACAGGACTAACCGTAAGAATTATTCGGATGCCAGGCTGTATACTTCTGACTTGATGAATCAATTCTCCGATGGCATTCATTACTTGGTCAGGACTTAGTAAAATTTTATCGAATTCTCGAGCAGGTACTTTATGGCAGGAGGCAACAATTTGCCCACTACTTCTATGTCTATAAACCCAAGCTGTGCCTAAGGTGAGAATCAGGTAATGAAATTGAGGGAATACGGAGGAGATATATTCATTGGTATCGAGAATAGAATTCTTCAACTCTTCCTCGCTTATGCCCGCACAGGCAGAAGGATATTTCAAGGAAAGAAAAATATCCTCCTGATTGATGCAGGGGTGAATGTTGGGCATGCTTCCGGACAAAGCTTGTGTCAGGATTTCTTCCATGGATACCGGGTTGAAAATAGTACCCCAGGGATTCAGAGAAACAGGAATATGCCAACGATAGAGTTTTTCGCCTGTGCGTTCCGCAAAGCAGGAACCGAGTGTCAACACAGGTGTTTGGTGGTTGATTTTCCAATCGGGTAGATTGGGCTGTATTTCGGTACGGAAAGAAATGCTCATGCGCCAATTTTCCCTGATTCTGGACTAGAGGCCTGAGCGTATTTTATTTTAGGAATTCTTCCAGAACTCCAAGCAAGTCGTCCAGCCTCAACGGCTAACTTCATTGCTCGAGCCATTCCTTCGGGGTTCATAGCTTCGGCTACTGCTGTGTTTAACAGAATGCCATCGTACCCTAGCTCCATTGCCTGAGCGGCATCAGAAGCGGTTCCTATTCCGGCATCCACAATTAGAGGCAAATGCGGAATGAGTTCTCGTATCATTTCTAATGCATGTGGATTTCGGATGCCTTGTCCACTCCCAATAGGTGCAGCCAAAGGCATAATCGCCGCACAGCCCATGTCGGCTAAGCGCCGGCAAACAATTGGATCATCTGTCGTATATGGCAATACGGTAAATCCATCTTTTACTAATTCTTCACAAGCCTTTAATAATTCAATCGAATCGGGCATCAAGGTCTTTTCATCTCCAATTACCTCAACTTTAATCCAATTGGTATTCAAGGCTTCACGGGCAAGTTGGGCAGTTAATATTGCTTCTTTGGCAGTATAACAACCCGCAGTATTCGGTAATAACTGATAAGACTTAAGTTCTTCCATTCCTAAGAAAGTCTGTTGCTGCTGCGCCAGATTAATTCGCCGGATGGATACAGTAATAATTTCCGAACCAGAAGCTTTCAGTGCATTGACCAATATCCTCGGACTGGGATACCGAGAGGTACCCAATAATAAGCGAGAACTAAACTCCTTTTCCCCAATCTTCAATGTGTCCATACTAAGCCACCTGGTCTAAAATCAAGTGCAAAGATACAACAGGATTTATGTGATTTGGGAGAAATGAAAGCAGGCAATTTAACCTTGTGCTAAAAAGGAGCATTCAAGGCTGAATGAATGTTTAGGGCTCGAGAATGATTTTTTGGGTTGCTTTTTCGTACTCGGTTTCAATCGTTATCCAATAGACTCCTCCTGATGAGAGACTTCTGATTTTCCGGTGGAAAGAATTAGCGCCAACCGGTGGA
Source organism: Bacteroidia bacterium (assembly GCA_040381555.1). Lineage (GTDB taxonomy): Bacteria > Bacteroidota > Bacteroidia > J057 > RFSG01 > CANHCC01. The sequence goes on along the minus strand of JBEIHC010000176.1, from coordinate 1,340 downwards.
TTCGATAACACCTTCTCTTCAATTATTTTGCCTTCAGTATTGAAGAGGGTTATTTTTACCTCAGCGCTCTTTACTAAATTGAACTGGACGAAAAAATTTCCATCATTAGGATTTGGATATACCTGCATCTTCAAGGTCCCAATACTTTGAGGGTTTAATTGATGCGTCTCTGATGGGGTATTTTTGATTACGAACACTTTAAAAAGCTGACTGCTGGCACTGCTTTGAGTTCCTGTGTTGGTGAAAAATATATTGGCAGCAGAACTGCTGATGCCTCCATAAATATATCCAGTTAATGTCGTGTCTGCGGTGAAATCATCGAGTTTGAGCACATGGTTTGGATAATGAGGCAGACTTTCTATCGGAATAAATTCAGACCCAGCACCCAAATATCCAGGCATTTCAATCGGTAGTTTATACTCTGCCATAGTACCGGATGCATCTCGGGTTACGCGTGCAATTGTTTTCACAAAAGGAACATTATTATCCTGAACCAACACCGACAAACTGTCATAATACTGAGCGATCCCCCCAAAGAATACGGTATGCATTTCATTTGTAGCCGCAGAGTGTAGAGGCAATACCGCGCAATGATAGTGATTGTAATATTGTTGAAAGGAATTGTTCGCAGTATGACTGATGCTGTCAATATTCACACAGTTTAAAAAGGGCAAATCAACAGTTGGTTGAAATACACCCGAAAAAGCCGTAATACCTTCATTCCCTCCTGGAAATATTTGTGCTACAGCATTGTAATCTCTACGGTGTAAATTGGTGGCATCTGTTATTTCTGGAAGATGATTTAAGGTGAGAGTTGTTCCATCATCACTAATAGTGAATTTACGAATGGCATTGGTATAGGCTTGGGTAAAGGTTGGATTTCCCATCGGGTTATAATTTCCATCAAAACGATTTCCTCCAATCAAGTAAAATGTATTATTAATCATTTCCAAATGTCCTCCTGTTACTGCAAACCGGCTATCGGTAATTTGTCGGAAATAGGGAGAAATAGATGACCCGGAGATTACAGCCTGAATAACCGACGAAACCTCAATAGCTGTCAACTGGTCAAAAGTTTTTCTCGAAGTGCTTGCAGCATTATATCCATAGCCTCCTATACAGTATAGATAATCCCCTTCTTGATGGAATTCCATATTGGTAGAACTGAGTTGTTCTTGAATGGAAAGAGGAAGGCTACTTAAAGGTGCAGTCCATTTCTGCTGTGCGACAGGATCTATAACAATAAGCTGATTGTTGTTACCCGCCACATCAAAAGCGGCAAAAGGTTGGCGACGATGCAAGCCATCCAGCCTGCCTCCTACGATCAACCACTTGCCATT
>JBEIHC010000175.1:0-4508 GCA_040381555.1 Bacteroidia bacterium | reverse complement strand
ACGTTTACCCTAAACTTCTTCATTTTCGAAGGCTTACGACCAAAATCCTCTACACTCGCAAGATGCTCTTTTAAAAAATTGTCCTTTGTCCCAAACAACGCCAAGATGCTCCGCCCATTTACAAGTTCATCTGTTTCGTTTACAATTTCATGAAAAGATGAAAATTGCCATTCTTCCGGTTGATGAACCATCCCATGATAAACTGGATTATTATGAATGTATAAAACGGTTCTTCCAATATCCTCCTTTGTTGCCAACAGTTTAGTGAGTTTGTCAGAAGTCCATTGCATACCTTTCCGTTCGTATTTGTTAGCCTGATAATGACTATAAGAATGCTTAAGCCCCCGCAAGCAATATCGAATCTGCTTATCTATTGAACCTTCAAACGGCAATAGGCCATATGGGAGCTTGACAGAAAAATCATCAGATAGGTAGTCCTTCATGTCTGATGCATATAGATCCAAATCCAATAAATGCAAGTGAAGGCTAAGCCTGGATAAAACTTTAGGTGGATGAGGCCTAATTATCAGATGTACATGATTCCCTAAAATAACATAGGACAGCAACTCACAACAAGGCAGAATAAAATGTCTCATTTTCTTAAGAAAAAATCTCCTGTCCTCGTCCTCTTTAAAAAGCATTGTGTCCGAGTTGGCCTTTAATATCTCATGATAATAAAGACCAGATTCAAATTGAATGTTCTTTTCCATTGTCGTTTAGATTGTTTGTTTTTTTGCAAACATAATTGGCATTGCAACATTCTCACCGGACAAATGAGAGGGTTTTAGACCCGTTTTTGAGTGACTTTTTGGATAAAACCCAAGTATAGCTTGAATCTCAGCCTACCCTAAACCTCCGTTTACCCTAAACCGCCGTTTACCCTAAACTTCCGTTTACCCTAAACCACCGTTTACCCTAAACTCCCGTTTACCCTAAACCTCCGTTTACCCTAAACCCCCGTTTACCCTAAACCCCGGTTTGGTAAGCAAATCCCCCCCTCACAACCCCGAAATACCCATTCACTCAGTTTTTCTACTATCAAATGAAAATTTTCAGGTACATTGTACCCAAATTCTATACTCAATGAAACATCTCTCCCTTTCTCTCCTCTGCTCTCTGGTATTGCTCAACCTGCTCATTCTTCCAAACAAAATCCAGGCTCAACCCTCCACCTTCGGATTCGCCAAACAATATGGCAGCACCTTCTCCGACCAGATGAGTGGACTAACCCTCGATGCATCGGGCAATCTCATCTTCGGTGGCTTGTTCACCGATTCAACAGACCTCGACCCAGGACCGAGTACTTACATGATTTATGGAAATTCCTATTTAACCTTAGATGGTTTTATCTGCAAAGTCGATACTTCCGGGAATCCCCTATGGGCACATTCGATTGGAGGAATGAGAACAGATGAGGTGCATGGAGTGGCAGCGGATGCCTTGGGCAATGTATATGCTTGTGGGCATTTTAGAGATACCGTGGATTTCGATCCAGGACCAGGCGTTTTTAACCTGATTTCTACCCTGAATCCCCTCGGATTTTTTCAGGAAGATGGATTCGTGGTGAAATATGATTCTGTAGGCAATTTCCGTTGGGCCGTTCAAATACCCGGACCTCGCGTGCAACAATGCACCACTGTAGTGGCTGATGCCATGGGTAATGTATATGTGGCAGGAGATTTTACCGATACCCTAGATTTAGATCCAGGTGCGCCGGTGGTACAGCGGGTAGCCGCCTCTACAGCAACCGATATGTTCTTAATTAAATTAGATTCTTCTGGAAATTATGTCTGGGGATTCACTTTAGGCGCAGGATATGCTGAAAGAGCTGCCACTGTATGCATTGACCCGAATGGAGACATCCTGCTCGGAGGTACTTTCGGACAAACCGTTGACTTTGACCCAGGTAGTGGCACCACCACCTTAAATGCCGGTAATTCAGAAGATGGCTTCATCGCTAAATACTCCCCCTCCGGAAATTTAATTTGGGTACTCAATGTAGCCAGCAATCCCGGGGGTTCGAATGTAGAAAAATTAATTACGGACCCTGCCGGAACCATTTATGCCACCGGATTATTCTCCATGACTTGCAATTTCAATATGCAAAACCCGGGAGATACTTTGGTGAGTAAAGGAATTTATGATGCCTTTATTGCCAAATTTTCCAGCACGGGACAATACATCTGGGCAAAAGGCTATGGAGGCACTGCCGATGATCGTTTCCATGTAACGGCATTATCCGGATATGATAAGCTCTTCACTACCGGAAAATTAAATGACACCATTGACTTTGATCCAGGTCCGGGAGTAAGCAATTTAGTATCCTTAGGCTTAGGCGATGCTTATTTATTAGAATTAGACTCTGCCGGAAACTTTATATCTGCCGGACAAATGGGCGGAACCATGAATGACTATGGCCGCGGAGTGGTAGTAGATGCCAACGGGAGAGTAATCGTAGGTGGGTTCTTTATGGCAACCGGAGATTTCGACCCAAGTGCAGGCCAATTTAACATGACATCTGCCGGATCTCAAGATATGTTCCTGACCATTCAGAGACAGAGTATCGTCATCACCCAAACAACAGACCTGATTGCCGGAAACGAATATGCAGCCTACCCCAACCCCAGCAAAGGCCGCATCCATATTTCCGGACTACAGAATGGCGTAAATTATACCTACGAATTACTTGACCTCCAAGGCCGCTTGCTGCAAGCCGGAAACCTGAACAGCCAGGACAATGCAGTGGAATTAACTACCCAAACCACCGGAATATATTATTTCAAACTCATTGCTCCGAACGGAGTAAGCGTGCATAAGGTAGTGAGAGGAGAGTAAGGACGCTTTTGCCCTATTTCTGCGATCCAAACAAAATTCAACATCAAATAAGCAGGGGCTTGCCAATTGGCGGCCCCTCTTTTTTTGGGTATGCTTAGAAGAGGCCGAGCAAAACAATAGTTTCACTTTACTTCTAGCTTCTCACTCAAAAAAAAAAGACCTTCCTTGACCTACTCTTTTATGTGCAGGAAAGCTCTACCAAACATTGAATCTCTATTTAAATGATTTGGATTTGTTCCTGCGGGAGAATATATTTGTATGTGGTTTTTGCCCAAGGATTTTCTCCATATAGTTTTGAAGAAATAAAGAATCTGAATTGGGAGAATGCATATAGGGAAACTTTAGGCAATAAGTGGGTGAATATGGAAAAAGTTTGATGTTAGTACAATACTTAAAAGACAGACGACTCAGCGAAACAATAATTGACAATGAACTCAACATACAGAACATATCGACCAAGCGGAGAAACTCAAAAACTGACCATGTTTTAGAATTTTCAATGCTGAAAGAAAGAAAAAGCCGACCTTCATTTCACACATTTGGATTTGCCCCATCCGCAAGCCGAACCCTCACCAAAACTCAAAAGTAGAATTTTCACCACCTCATTTACAAGTTTAATTATTCAGTATGGCCACAAATAAACATGCTACCATACGATACCATGCACTTGACAGATGTTTTAATAACTCCAGAAGGAAATATTTTATTGAAGATTTGATTGCTGCCTGTAACGAGGCTATTTATGACTTTGCAGGGATTGAAGAAGGCGTAAAGAGAAGGCAAGTTTTTGACGACATCAACTTCATGGAAAGTGAACAAGGCTGGGCTATTCCACTTGAAAGAATGAAGGATGGAAAGAGAGTTTACTACAGATACTCAGACAAATCTTTTTCCATCAAAAACCATGGAATTAATCAAGCTGAGGCGGAACAACTAAAAGAGACCTTGACTATTCTAACTCGATTCAAGGGAATGCCACAGTTTGAATGGATAGAAGAAATGCAAATAAGACTTGAAAATACATTCAAGTTGAAAGGAAATATTCAATCATCAGTGGGATTTGAACAGAACCCATTCCTGAAAGGATTAAATCACTTCACAGGTATATTTAACGCCATACAAGATGAAAGAACATTAAAAGTAACGTATCAAGGATATAAGCAAGACAAACCATCAAAGGTGATTTTGCATCCTTGGTACTTAAAACAATATAACAATCGTTGGTTTCTATTTGGATTAAATGAGGACTATCAGACTATTACAAATTTTGCACTTGACAGAATTATTGAAATCGAAGAATCAAAAATAAAATACCGTAAGAACGAAGAGATAAACTTCGATGAATACTTCGATGACGTTATAGGTGTAACTGTAAAAATAGATTCGCCAGTTGAAAAGTTACTAATCAAGTTGAGTAATGAAATATGGCCATACATTGAGAGCAAACCCCTACATGGCTCCCAAAAAATTAAAAACAGAAATGAAACAGAGATACTAATTGAACTATCTGTACAAATCAATCATGAACTAATGGCATTATTATTTTCCTACATGGATGCAATAGAAGTAATTGAACCTGAAAGCCTTAGAGAAAGTTATAAAGACCTATCCGGAAAAATATTTAGAAAATATACTTAACTATGCACTTGTACTGCACAAATATGTTACACCTT
>JBEIHC010000174.1:0-4559 GCA_040381555.1 Bacteroidia bacterium | reverse complement strand
GCAAAGGTTGCACTAGTGGGAAAATTTGTTGAGGAAATAATTTTTTACTTTCCCACTTCACCTAAAGAAAAAACTCACCTAACATTTTCATCGCCCTCACTTCACACCCCCTTAATCTAAACTTAACAAACACCTAGCCAGGTAGCTCTCTGTGTCTTATTGTGCATAAATCGTGTATAAGCAGTCCCGGTTTGATAATCCTAACTTAACAATCTAATCCCCTCGAAATGACAGTCGCTTAACCTTCAGGTTATCTAAACGGCGCAATTTTGCCCTGTATAATTTCAGTATGAAAATAAATATATTTACTTTTATTTTTTCTTTATTGATTATTTTTTCAGCCTCCACTTTGGATGCTCAGATTAAAGGAAAGATTACCGATAAATTGTCTGGGGAAGTGCTGGAAGGTGCGACGGTACTGATTCCTGAATTGAATAAAGGTACCTACGCCGACGAAGAGGGCAAGTTTGTGTTTTCCGGAATTCCAGCTGGATCTTATTCCCTCATCTATTCCTATGTTTCCTATCGTCGGGATACGATCCGGAATGTCCAAGTTCAAAAAGGTCGTGTTACCGAGCTCAATATTCAAATGGTTCAGGAGAAAGAAATGGGTGTGGAGGAAATCAGTATTGTGGAGATGCGCTCCCGAATTTCTGAAACCTCCTTAATTTCCGACTTAAAACAAAATGAGCAAATTGTTTCCGGGGTGTCAGCAGAACAAATTCGCCGTAGTCCAGATAGAGATGCTGCGGAGGTGATTCGTCGTTTGCCCGGCGTGACCTTATCCGATGGTCGCTATGCCATGATCCGGGGACTGAATGAACGATACAATACCGTTTTGTTAAATGGAGGTCCGGCTCCAGCTGCTGAAGCGGATACCAAAGCCTTTTCGTTTGATTTGGTTCCCTCCGGATTAATTAGCCGCATGATGATTGTTAAAACTGCCTCAGCAGAGCATCCGGGTGAAATGGCTGGGGGTATGGTTAAGGTGGAAACTCAAGCCATGCCAGAAGGAAATGCCTGGCAGGTCGGCATTAGCCTGGGTTCTCGTCAATATACCACGCTTCAGAATTTTTCTAGTTACGAAGGTTCTCCTTCAGATTTCTTGGGTATCGATAATGGCAGCAGGGCATTACCCTCCTGGTTTCCTTCCCATATTAATACCGTTAAAAACAATGAATTTCTGAGTGGGGTAAGCAAGAGTCTTCCGAATACCTGGGCGGTACAAAATCAAACAGCCATTCCGGATCCTAGATTGTCTGTAACATTTACACACAAAGCAAATCTAAAGAAATTTACTTTCGGTACGACTCAAGGATTGACCTATAGTCTTACCTCCGTTCATAACACCATTGAGCGATACAATTATAATGCATTTAATCAGACAACACAGAAGAGCGATACTATCTATCATTTTACGGATAATCAATTTACCCGGAATAGTCGTGTTGGGTTAATGAGCAATTATTCTTTGCTTTTTCCTTCTGGTCATAAGCTGGAGTGGAGAAATCTTTTAAACCAATCTGGTTCATCGGCAACTACTGTGCGCACAGGACGCAATTTGGAAGAGGGATCTGATGTCCGCAATTATTCATTAGGCTGGCAACAAAGAGGATTGTTCAGCTCACAGCTATCCGGTCTGCATCCAATTGGGAAAGATCAGACAGAAATAAATTGGCAATTGGGCTATGCATACAGCAGAATGCAGGAGCCTGATCTTAAGCGGGTGCGAACCATTCGTCCTTTAACCGCTCCTGAGAGTCAGCCTTATCAGGTGGTGATTCCGCCTTCCGCATCCACTTTAGATGCTGCCAGGTTTTTCTCTGATAGCAAGGAACAGGTCATTTCCGGTCAGGCACAAATTGAGCATAAATTGGGCGGAAAAGAGGAAGACAGACCCATCAAACTTCGCAGTGGAATCTGGACAGAAATGAAGTCCCGTTCCTTTCAGGCAAGATGGATGTCCTATAAAAGAGGAAACAATAGCTCCTTTAATTATGACCTCAACAGTCAGCCTCTCGAAACCATTTTTTCGGATGCCAATATGGATCCGGTGTCTGGTTTCGTGTTGGCGGAAGGAACCAATCCCAGCGACCAGTACCAGGCCTCCAATCAGAATATTGCTGGCTTTGTGTATGGATCATTTCCCGTAACCTATTGGTTGACTTTGCAAGGGGGATTGCGTGCTGAATTTAATCGGCAGCAGTTGAGTAGCCGGGATTATAATGACCGTGCGGTAGAGGTTGATAACCCCTTACTTTTTTGGCTACCCTCCGGAAATGCTACAGTAAAGATTACCGAAAAGGCTATGATTCGGGGAGCGGCTGGTATTACGGTGAATCGTCCGGAATTCAGAGAACTCGCACCCTTTGCGTATTATGATTTTGCCTTTAACAATGTATTGTATGGGAATCCGGATTTAAAAACACCTACGATTCAGAATTTGGATATTCGATGGGAATATTATCCTACGATAGATGAATACATTCATTTTGGGGTATTTCAAAAAACCTTTAACAATCCGATTGAGCAGTTCTTTGTACCAGGAACAGGCTCTGGGGGTACCCGAAATTTTACCTTTAATAATGCAGACAAAGCCAATAGTATTGGGGTAGAAGCAGAGGTTCGTAAGTCTTTTCGGAAATGGACCAAGCTCCCTATTTTGAAAGATATGGGTGCTTTGTTAAATGCCAGTATAATTCAAAGTGAAGTCAATCTGGGAGCGGCTTCCAGAGGACAATTACAGGTTCGTCCGATGCAAGGACAAGCTCCTTATGTAATTAATACCGGCTTACTGTATTCGGCAGATTCGGCTGGACTCAGAGTAAGTCTTCAGTACAATGTCTATGGCAGGAGATTATTTGCCGTAGGTACTTTTGGTACGCCGGATATATATGAAATGCCCAGGCATTTAGTGGATGTTACAGTTAGCAAATCTATTAGTAAAAGAATAGATATGCGATTGTCTGTGCAGGATTTGCTCAATGCCCGATTCTACTTAAAGCAGGATTCCAATGAAGACGGAAAAATTTCTGATGCCGACGAGTTAGTGTTGGACACTCGGAGAGGAAGGTATATTACCCTGGGAGTAACTGTTCGTTTGTAAACAATTATATTAATTATAACCACATGAAAAAAGTCCTTTTATTCAGCCTCGTAGCGATGATGCTGGTATTCAGCACCGCTTGTAAGAAAGACGAACCCGCTCCTGCAGCAGGGAACAACAACAACAACACAAACACCGGAGTGGAAGTCCAAGGAGATATCACTTCAAGCACTACCTGGACAGCCAGCAAAAAGTACACAATCAAAGGATTTGTGTATGTAAAATCTGGAGCTACTTTAACCATTGAACCCGGAACCGTTATCTTGGGAGACAAAGACTCTAAAGGAACTTTGATCATTGAAAGAGGCGCTACCCTTAATGCGGCCGGAACATCTGCTCAACCGATTGTATTTACTTCTGCACAAGCTAAAGGGAGCCGTAATTATGGAGATTGGGGAGGAATTATTATCTGTGGTAAAGCGCCTGTGAATCTTCCCGGTGGAGAAGGGGTAATTGAAGGAGGCGTAAATGTTTCTTTCGGAGGTACTGATCCTGCTGATAATTCAGGTACTTTGAAGTATGTCCGTATTGAATTTGGAGGAATTGCCTTTCAGCCTAACAACGAAATAAACGGACTTACTTTAGGGGGTGTGGGTTCTGGTACTACCATCGATCATATTCAGGTTTCTTATTCTGGAGACGATGCCTTTGAGTGGTTTGGTGGCACTGTGAATGCAAAATATTTGATTTCCCATCGTAACTGGGATGATGATTTTGATACAGATAATGGATTTATTGGTAAAGTGCAGTTTGGGTTAATTTTAAGAGATCCGAATGTTGCCGATCAGTCTGGTTCTAATGGTTTTGAATCGGATAATGATGGACAAGGAACAGATGCGACTCCTTTTACAGCTCCTGTTTTCTCGAATGTTTCTGTATTAGGTCCTTTGAAAACTACTACTACTACTATTGATGCAAACTATCGTCGTTCAGCCCATATCCGCAGAAATTCTCGTACCTCTATTTATAATTCCTTGTTAACAGGATATCCTACTGGATTATTAGTAGATGGAAGCAAATGTGAGACCAATGCCACCAATGGAACTTTGAATATTAAGAACACCGTATTGGCGGGATGTACGAGCAATTTTGCTGTAGCCAGCGGTAGTACTTGGGATTTAGCTGCATGGTTTAATACCACAACCTCTTCTAACACTGCATTGGCAGATTATTCTACTTTGAACATTGCCGATGCCTTTACCTTGAATGCACCTGTTGTGTTACCGGGCACAGGTTCTGTATTATTGACAGGAGCAGATTTTACCCAAGCGCCTTTGAATGATGCCTTCTTTAGTGCAGTTAGCTACAGAGGAGCTTTCGGAACGGAAAACTGGACATCTGGCTGGGCGAATTTTGACCCACAGAATACGGAATATTAATAGTTCCGCTTGCACCAAGCAAGTGAGGGCTTGTGCGGCTGGAAAGCTTGCAGCAAGCAGGAAGAATTAATATC
>JBEIHC010000173.1:0-4616 GCA_040381555.1 Bacteroidia bacterium | reverse complement strand
GAGGATGCAGATTGACTTCAAGCCCATAGCAAGGCCATCAGATATATAAGAAAAAGTTTTTTAAACAGTGACATGCGTATCATTATAGGGTCTCAGAAATGGCGGGCGCTTTTTTTCTTTTGACAAATCTTAATTTATCATCCATTTTGGCGAATGCATAATACAGGCCGGGTATGATAATAACCCCGAAAAGGGTGCCGGTTAACATCCCTCCTGCCGTGGCAGAACCAATAGTCCGATTCCCTATCTCACCAGCTCCGGAAGCAATCATCAGAGGAAGTAAACCTGCAATAAAGGCAAAGGAGGTCATGAGGATGGGGCGTAAACGGGAAATAGCACCTTCCAGAGCAGCCCTTCGGATGATGACCCCCTGCTGATGTTTCTGTGCAGCGAATTCAACAATAAGAATGGCATTCTTACCCAGAATCCCAATCAACATAATCATCGAAAGCTGAGCGTAAATATTGTTTTCCAATCCTAACATCCAAAGAAAAAATAGAGCCCCAAAAATACCGGTTGGTAGGGATAACAATACTGGCAGAGGCAGCAGAAAACTTTCGTATTGAGCCGATAGAAGTAAATACACAAATAGAATACAAATCAGAAAAATAAAGATGGCTTCATTACCCGCATTGGCCTGATCCCGGGAAGATCCTGCCCAGTCATACCCATACCCTTTGGGTAATTTCTCTGCCGCTGTTTCCTTGATGGCACGGATAGCATCCCCACTACTAAAACCCGGCGCTGGCTGCCCATTCACCATAGCAGATGTATAAGAATTATATCGGGTAATTTGTTCCGGGCCATATACTTTTTCAATTCTGAGGAAGGATGAAAAAGGAACCATCTCCCCTGTTTCATTTTTAATATACAGATTTAGAATATCCTGAGGCTCTGCTCGAAATTCGGGAGAAGCCTGCACCATTACCCTGTACATCTGCCCAAAACGAATAAAATTCGTTGCATATTCGCTACCGATTAAGGCCTGAAGGGTACTCATGGCATTATCCGCAGTTACTCTTTTCTCTGCTGCTTTGTCTACATCTATGTGAAGCATCAGCTGAGGGAAGCTTGCATTAAAGGTTGTAAACACAGACTGCAATTCTTCTCTGTCATTCAGAGCCTCCACAAATGCTTCTGCCACCTTCTGAAACTTCTGTAAATCGCCTGAACCTGATTTATCCAATAGCCTCAATTCAAATCCACTCGAATTTCCATAGCCAGGTACAGGCGGAGGGGTAAAGAACTCAATCCTTGCATCCTGAATATGACTGGTTTTTTCTTCGAGTAAAAGAATGAGCTCTTTATCTGATAACTTCCGTTCATCCCAACTCTTCAGGCTAATCAGATTCATCCCGTATATAGAACCGGTTCCCTCAGACAAAATACTGTAACCCGCGAGATTTGAAACCGAAGCTACTTCATCAAGACCAGAAGCCACCTGTTGAATGGCATCCGAGGCTCTTTCCGTCCTTTCAAGGGTGGCACCATTCGGAGCGGTTACATTCGCATAAATTGTGCCCTGGTCTTCTTCCGGAATAAACCCTGTAGGTACTAGCTTACCTAATAAACCCGTTAATAGCAGAAACAATCCTATCACCCCGAAAGTAACAGTTCTTCTATTGACAATAATTTCCAACCAGCCGCCATAAACAGATGATAATCGATTATATCTTGCATTGAAACCATCGAAGAAACGATTCAGAAAAGTTTTCTTTTTAGATTCAGGTGCACCAGTATGTTGTTTCAGCAATATGGCACACAATGCAGGCGTAAGTGTAAGTGCTGTTATACCGGATAATACAATGGAGATCGCCATGGTTAGGGAAAACTGACGATAAAAAATGCCTGAAGGTCCTTCCAGAAAAGACACAGGAATAAATACCGCAGACATGACTAAGGTAATGGAAATAATGGCACTGGTCATTTCCCGCATGGCTTGTTCCGTAGCGCGCCGAGGCCCAATCCCACCCTTCTCCAACTTAGAATGAACGGCCTCAACGACAACTATGGCATTATCTACAACAATTCCGATAGCAAGCACCAGAGCAAATAAGGTAATGAGATTCAGTGAAAAGCCCAGCATTTGCATCCCAATGAAAGTACCAATCAGGGAGACTGGCACTGCCAGAATTGGGATAAGAGTTGATCGAAAGTCCTGTAAAAAAATGAATACCACCAGGGCAACGAGAATAAACGCCTCTATCAGGGTTTTGATAACCTCTTCAATGGAAGCATCCAGAAAGGTAGATACATCATAACTGATCGTATAATCCATTCCAGGAGGAAAAGAAGAAGCCTTAATCTCCTTCATCTTTTCCTTTATGTCTGCAATAACCGCCTGTGCATTACTGCCAGGTCTTTGTTTTAGGAGAATGGCTGCAGAGGGCATCCCATTTTCCTTGGATAATACATTGTAATTCTGTGAATCAAATTCTATCTGAGCAATATCTTTCAGGCGTATTATTTCTCCGCCTTCGTGACTCATTACCACCAGATTTTCATAAGACTCTTCATTCGTTAGCTTCCCGGTATATCTCAGTATATATTGGAGTGACTGCCCTGCCTTACCTGAACTCTCACCAATCTTACCCGGAGCAGCCTCTACATTCTGCTGCTTGAGCATTTGAATCACCTCCAGTGGGGAAATATTATACATTTTAAGTTTCTCAGGATTCAACCATACACGCATAGAATATTCCCTTGAACCCAAAATCTCCGCAAACCCTACCCCATCTATGCGTTTAAGTTCCTTAATGACATTAATGTCAGCAAAGTTGAATAAGAACTTTTCCTTGAGCGTGGTATCTGAACTTAAAATATTCAAATACATCAGCATACTATTCTGAACTTTCTCAACCTGAACCCCTGACTTGATTACTTCTTCAGGCAGTTCATCCAAAACCATTGAAACCCGATTCTGTACATTCACCGCTGCAATGTCCGGATTGGTTCCAGCCCTGAAGATAATCTGTATCACACTAACCCCGTCATTCCCTGAGACCGATGTCATGTACGACATACCCGGTACACCATTAATCGCTCTTTCCAGGGTAGTAACTACAGCCTTAACTGTTGTTTCAGAATTAGCACCTGTATATTTGGTTGTAACATTCACTTCCGTAGGAGCTATATCCGGAAATTGAGTTATGGGTAATTGATATAGGGATATCAATCCAAGAAGAGTAACAAATATTGAAATAACAATAGAAAGGACTGGCCTATGGATAAACTTTGAGGTCATAATGTAATACTAAATGGGTGAATTATTCAGTGACTGCGCGGGCATCTGTAACTATAGGTATAATTTTCTCGCCATTTCGCACATTTTGAATGCCTTCATACAGAATAACATTCTCCTGAGTAAGACCTTTATCGATGATGAAATAATGCGGAATTCTAAACCTGGAAACAATCGCTTTTTGCTCCAGGGTACTATCTGGCTTTACCAAAAAAACATAGAGTAAATCCTGAACTTCGAAAGTAGATTTTTGAGGAATCAGCATTGCGTTTTTTAAGTGCCGCATTAAAGTGATTTTACCATTAGAGCCATGTTTTAGAATTTTATCCGGGTTGGGAAATTTAGCTCGGATGGCAATATTGCCAGTCGCTTGATCAAATTCACTCTCCACTGCTTCAACAACTCCCGCATAAGGATAGGGTTTATTATTAACCAGGGTCAAATCCACCTTGCCGATTTCAGTTACCTCATTGAATCCCTCTGAATGCATATAATCCAGATAATCTGATTCAGACAAATGAAAATAAGCATACACCTCACTGATATCTGAAAGGGTGGTTAGCACTTCGCCCTCTTGAAGATAACTTCCTGCCTTTCTGGGAATACGATTGATCACACCGTCAAAAGGGGCACGAATCTCTGTGTAGCTCAAAAAAAACTTTGCCTGGGCCTCGCCTGTTTGAGCCTCATCCACTTTTGCCCGCATGGCGTCCACCTTCGCTGTTGCCAGGTCCAATTCAGGTTTCGCAACTATGTTCTTATCAAATAATCGTCTGATGTTCTCATACTCAATTTCTGAAAGCTTCAGTTCGGCTAATGAACTTTTATATGCAGCCCTTGACCTTTGTAAATCCTGCTCATAGGACTGAGCTCCTATACTAAATAGAATCTGACCTTTTCTTACTATCTGACCTTCATCTACATGAATCTTTTCCAAGAATCCGCGGATGTGTGTGCTGAGTTCAACATTCCGTATGGCTGAAATTTCAGCCACATAGTTTGTTTGATAAACGGTGTCAGTTACAATAGGACTGCCTACTTTCACTTGACTAAGCTTTACTGTCTGGTTCGCCTCTCCACAAGAAAAGAATGTAACTCCCATCAAAATCAGATAGCTCAAAACTAATCGATTCATGTATTGTTATAATAAGATTACTGGATGAAATATTTTTTTAAAACATACCGATACTTTGGAGACCAAAGAGCTTGGTACCATTAGTATCTCTTATGGGTTGGTGGTTTCAAGTGGCCAGTGCAAAATTAAGCTGTTAAAATTAATTGATTAAATCTTTCCAATGGAGTATCCCAGTTTAAGGTCTGTCGAGGCCTTTCATTAAGTGATTGCTGGACGAAAGCAATTTCTTTCGAGGAGATT
>JBEIHC010000172.1:0-4660 GCA_040381555.1 Bacteroidia bacterium | reverse complement strand
TCATCAATTTTTTCAAAGAATTTAACACCAAAGTGGCCATCAGTAACTACATAAATTGTAATATCTGATTTGTATGTTATGTTACCTGGATTCCCTTGTTCATTCGCCTTAAAACTAATCTGATTAAATAAAAATGGAGAAAATGATTGATTCAATTCGATTTTTTCAGATTTTTCACTTGAATTATAAGAACTAATTTCATGGGATTTACCTCTTTTGGATGCGGGAATTAATTCGGTTTCACTATAATAAATCGGCAAAACATTTGAGTCTTGTATTTCAAAATTTTGTTGGATTGATTCTGACGAATTATTCATACGCATCCTGCGATATACAGGCCAAGAATATATTCCATCCTTGGATTCAATATATTCCGATATACCACTTTTTCTTACTGGAATATGACAATAATCCAAACGCAGTATCTGATTTTCGACAAAAGCTACATGTATGTATTCACCCATCAATATGCATTTCCTGTCAGAATCAAATAACTTGCCTGGATTAAGTTTTATCGAAAAATTACATACCCAATACCATATTGTACCTGAATCCTGATGGATCACGGGGTAGCATTCAGATAAATAAAGATTTTTTCCAAATAGAATTGGAAAACTTGTTTCGTTGTTCTGGTTTAAGGTAGAAATATTGACATCAATATTGTTTATCAATTTTTTTAATGCTGATAGCGCCTGCTTTTCTGTATCAAGTTTTGTACCTCTGGGATAGTACATTTCTTTTATATTAAAATAAAAGTACCCCGAAATATCAGTTTTATATTCAGATATTGAATTTTGGTTTGCTTTCGGGTAAATAGCTTTCCATATCATATTTGAATTCTCATACAATACAGCTGGATCCACTGAGCTATATAATGCAATATATCGAGTAGTTAGTGTCATTTAACTTCGCTGCCAGTCTATTTCTCAGGGAGTAGGATCTTCACACAAAGCATCTCCTGAAAAATCCGGTAATTCCTGAGGATCTTGTCTCAGCATCACCAGGCTGGTGGGCACTTTATATTCCCAGCAGGCATCTTTTACTGGTACTGCATCTTCATCCATTTTACCTTCATATTCCGCAATTTCATCTGCCAAAGATAAATAAGACAAATCATTTATTCCTGGGGGAGGCCCTCCCATCCATATCTGTCCGGTATGGTAATAATATAACATGGCATCATTCATTCTTGGCCTTACTGGTACCACGACGCGCGCATATCCGGCTTGAAGAAATTTTTCGAATATTGGATCGGTATCTTTAATTCCACGAGTTCGGATCCAGTTGGATTTTCTTCCCCAGAAGTAGGGATAGAATTGATAGGTCATATTATTCCATTCAAAACCGTGTTCAAAGAATTTCACAAAACTACCTTCAGCTGCGGCTTTCACATGGCTAAATTGAGGATATCCCTGAGAAGGTTGATTGTCCTGCATCGCACTAAATGCTTCGTATTTTTGAGCTGTGTACATTTCAATGATTGATTTTTTCAATTCTTCCCGCTCTATTGCTCTATTGCGTTCAGGATTATCCCCTTGAATATTGATGCCCTGTTGTATTTCAAGTGCTGATATTTGGTTTTTATAGTCTGCTAATTGACGATTGTATGCATCTAATAACATTCCATGTACTTTTGATTTCCACCGTTCAAAAGCATCTGAAGATAGGGAGCAACGCACCATAATATTAACTGCATAAGTGCAATTGGGAGCAATTACAAACATTACAGGGATTTTGCCAGTAATATTCAGCAAGGGATAATTAATATTCCAGTTTAGGAAAGAGGCGGACCAAACATCCGCAACAAAAGATTGTAACCATCCTCCTTGATTTATATCCGTGTTTCGGTAGAATATTTTAAAATATTCCGCTTCATACCCCTCCGGAACTTCCAAACTATTGTCAGCAAAGGAGGTAAGCGCCCATGGATCACTTCCAACAACACTATCTTTCGCATATGCTTTATTCACCCAGGTATATTGTGAGGGAGGTACAGGTAAATCCGATACGCCCATGGCTGCACCGAATTGTGCATAATTCCAACGATTAATGCTATTAATACTGGTAATGCCCAATTCTGTGAGGGTTTTAGGTTTCACTATCTTTTTCTCATCTCCAGCTTGTTTGATTTGGGAGAAAATATGAAATGCTGCAGGTTCAGGCACCATAAACTCAAACATCATTCTTCTCCCATAATTATACAATTGGGAATGATATATCTTGTCTACAAAATGAAATATTCCCCTGACATGATCTGTACCCTCAATATTATTGAAGGCATGGGTATTAATATCTATTACTTCATCAATTGTGGTGCGGGTTCTTTGAACTCTCACTTTTTCAATTACTCTTTTTCGAATGCGCTCATTTAATTCCTTGGAGTAGGCAGTAGCCGTTTTTACTGAATCAGTCATTGCCGTTTGGGACAATGCACTCTGTTGGTTCGTGTTCGAATAGGAAGCCGTAACCGCAACCGGACCATAGCCCCCAGTTAAGGATATTCCAAAACCAGTATCCTGAGTGGATTGATTCTGATTCATTTGTTCCATTATGTTGGCCGCTTCCCTTTCCATAGAGAGCCGTTCTGTCGTCCTCGTTTCTGAATCTGTTTCGCTATATTTTTCGGTCTCTTGAAAGTTTGTTTCCTCTATCCGGTTGAGTTTTCTGTTTTCCCTCCCTTTACTTTCGCTCTTCATGATATTCTCAATATGCGCGACCTCTCCTACTTCATATTTTTTTAAACGATGTTTTACAATTAATAAATCTCCAATACCAACTGGTTTGAGATATCCAGAATTTTTTGGAATCGCTCCACCCACGAATGGGGCACAAGGGTTAACAGGGAGGTCATTGCCCAGACAGTGTTGACTACTAACAACTACGGTGCCATGTCCTATATCCACTATTGCATCTGAATCATACACATCATAAAACACATCCTCATAGTCTCGGCCAATGGAAACCCCGATACTATCATGCATTCCATCAGCAGTAATGTCTCCAACCGGAATGCCCAGATTCTCAATTACTAATTTTGTTGGTGCAGATAGATTGTCGTAATTGGCTTCGCTTAAGTAAGCCACATCTTGAGGGGCAGAAATCACAATTTCTGGCACATCCTGACATTTAGGTCCACCGAAATCAAGAGAATTTCGAATTCCATTCACAATAGGTTTTGTCTCAAGTTCTACAGATCTTTTTTGTGCATCTAATGCCTGGATAACTTCATTATAGGCGGCTAATGTGTTTTTAATCCTTTCCAAAGCCTCCTCTTTTGCCATTTCAGCTGAATTATCAGGTTCCTCCGTATTCTCTTCAATAGCATTTTCAACAACCGGCAAAGGAAACACTGGCTTAGGAAGGATTACCCAACCTAAAGCCTTTTTTCGGAACCCCTCTGAAGTAGATACTTCAGAAAGACTATCGCTGATGTTCTCCAATAATTCCAATATCCGAATGTAGGAAGTCAGGTTTTCCCGGATCTGTACATTTTTAGGAACTATGACTTCTGCAAAAAGATTGTCCCACAACCTTAATTTTTTTTCCAGATAATCGGCATCTGCGATAAATGCTTCTATGGTTGATGGTATAAGATCGCTTTCAATAGATGCTCGAAATAAGGCGGGAGTATCTTTGAAATCTTTCAAAATAAGATAATCCAGAACCTCTTTCAAATTAGGAAAGAAAGCATCAAGTGCTTCAAGATCTACAATATAATTTGGGCTTGTACTTCGAAAAGCGGTTACGGCATTCTCCAAATCTGTTCGTAAATCTTCAGGATCAGCAGCACCTCCCCCAACAATAATTGCCTTTAAATCTGTAAATAAAAGGTTTTCTGAAGCCTCAATACCAGCTAAAGTTGCTGGGGAGATTAAGTTGAAAAAGTTGAATGTGACAAATCTTCCCGGGATTTTATCCTGATAAATTTGTTGAACAGGTCTAAGATTTACAAATCTAAAAACTTCGCTGTGTGTGCTGATAGGATCCATAAGTTGGGGGTAATGTTTGGATGGTTTAGTACAAAGGTATTAAGCAATATTAAGGATATGGAAGTAATGCCAAATGAAAAAATTGTTGATTTTGTATGAATGGTCATAAATTCTGTTTCAATTGATATTTTTTGGATTTCGTGCGAATCGGATGTCTAATCCTGACCCTTTGAAAAGAGCTGAGGGCAAACATTGGTTACCCGAATTTATATAGTTTAGAAATTTTCTATGCTTCAGATACGATAAATGCGGTTTCCATATAGGAATACTACATGAAAATTAAAAGTTATATTAGGCCTTCTCTACAATAACTTCCACCCCTTGCCAATCCAAATAAAAACTTGTAACTTACTCTGAAAATTCCGCGCAAATGGCAACTTACTCCGAAGGCCTCAACGGCGTCAAAATCTTACTTCCCTCCAATTGGATCACTGCCAATGGCAGAGATGGGAGCAGACATTCCGGCTGGTGGACAATACTCGACACGCCCTGCTGATGGCGTTTTTCCCTATGGATTTAATTTCTTATAACATTGCTCTAACTCGTGTGTGCACACTGGCTACCATTACTCCATAACGCTTGCGCCATTGATAGAATGTGGCACGATTTATCTCATGCTCTCGGGATAATTCTTCTACAGACTTGCCAGCTTCGTACTCCTTAAGTACCTG
>JBEIHC010000171.1:0-4748 GCA_040381555.1 Bacteroidia bacterium | reverse complement strand
TCTACAGACTTGCCTTCTTCGAACTCCTTGAGAATCTGGGCAATCTGATTGGGACTGAACTTACTTTTTTTCATATTAACTGGTTAAAATTAGACTTTTTTGTCTATTTTAAAACAGTACTATTTTTGGGGGAGCAGACAATAATGCACTCAATAAGTGCCATTTGGATTTTTCATAATATCTATATATCTTTGATTTGTTGGGCATCAGCCTGCTTGGAAGATTGAATTTAGGATGATTGTTACCTCTGCTGATTATATACGAAAAGATACTCATCAATATTTTGAGCAAATACTTGCTCACGAGGTTGGGCATTGTCTTGCAAAAGGTCATAAGCATTAGGTAATGGGTTATAAATATACTGACGAAGGTCTGTCGTCTAATAATCCGAAAAAATTTAAACTAACCAAGCAGAATGTAATTTCCATAGTAAATGATCTGCCAAATCAAGATAAATAATTTAACTATGTATATTTCTTTTGTTTTTATTTTAATATTTAATATTACAACAATATTTTCCTCGTTACTTGCTCAGGAAAAACAAGAAATCTCTAATGCGTCTGAACCAACTATTTATGTTTATCAAACGATTTCTCCAGATTTAGTATTAAAACAGAAGGATAGAATTGCAAAAGAGGTTTTTGATATCCGGAATCCCAAAGAAGCTGAATTTTTTTTCATAACCAATCAGGGATTTTTGTATTTTGAGAGGAATTACAAGTATTCTAAGAACTATCGGAAACATAAACAAGAAATCACCAGTAAAAAAGAGGCTGAAATGATCCTGAAGAAGCATGCAGATGATTTTAATAAAAAGATGCAGGCTACCTTGTCAAGAGATCCGATGAACCCTTTAGAGGTGACTTATTTCAGGTGGGAACACTTCAAAATAGAAAGACTCAATCCTAAAATTGGAAGTATAGTTGGCTCTTGGGAAGCGTTTTTATATTTAGAATTACCAAGTATTCAAAAAGTAGGTTCGCAGACTAGAGAAAAATCAGGTGTAACAGGAGAAAATATTCGAGTGGAATTTACGAAACAAGAAATCATTCAACTTGATTATGATCATCTTCCGGTTGTTGGATATGATAGCACTCGTTTAATTCAAACCGATAAGAATGGGAAGAAAATGATAAATTCAGTCTCTTACGAGCGAATCACACCAACCGAATTATTACCCTATTACAGTTTAGGAGGGCGCAAAATACCTGCAATTGACAATCAGGATGAGATTGTGCTTTATACCGATACTATCTATGATAAACCCGATCCTAAAATATTCGGAAATCAGGAATCCTTGCTTCAAATATTGGGTGGTCATGGTTCTGATTATAAGCAAAATCTGCCTGGTCTAGTTAATATGCAAATGAATTTGCCCTTCAAGATTTTAGCGGGCAAAAATCTGGGCAGATTGCAAACAGAAATGATCCAGCCTGGTCAGATTCAAAGCTTGTTAGAGCGTACCATTCAACATGATTTAAAGGGTTTGGTGCTTACTTCGTGTCCTATGCCTGGAAAAGAGTTATACTACCGGATTTTAAAACAGCAAGAAAAACTTCACGCATCAGAATATTATTGTTTATCACTTACCCCCTCTGTTAAAACCTGTTCCAATCCTGTAAGTAATTTTCTTGAGGCATTCGCCTCTACTGGGTTTCCTTCAAAGAATTGTATAATTCTCTCTTTAAATCCAGACTGGGGAGATACAGCAAGTATAAGTGCTCAACTTGCTCAATACTACCATCATCGAAAGTTAATTCTTGATTCAAAGTATTGGAACAAAGAAAAGCCTATTGCGGAAATTAGTTTGAGAAAGGCTATTGATGATATACGCAGTTTCTGCCATTATCGGGCAGTTTCTTTATGCCTTCTTCATTTAATTGAAGAGCGTGTAGAAACCTATAAAAATACTCATCTCGTAATAGGAAATTATTTTTATGGGGAATCCGAATCAGATGTTTGGTTTAGCGAAAAGTTAAATGAATATGGCATTTTCTTGTTCCCAGATATGGTAAGTGCCCTCCATAAGGGAACATCTGGAAAGGCAATTTTAGACATCCAGGATGAGATTGATACAAGGGAACTATTCAATATTTCAGATGTTGTTTCTAAGGTGATGAAAGCTAGCTTATTCACTCAAGCAGATTTTGATTATAGACAGGAGGGAAAAATTATTAAGCCTTATCATATATGTCAACTATTTTCAACAGCACCTGTCGTCATTTTAAATCCTGCCCTTGGAACTGAAAATCTTAATGAGTTTACATGTGGTATATTACAAGCTTTTTCTGGTATAGATAGTTTTAGACACCATGATGTAATTTCGAATATAACGGTGGAAACTTGTTTGTTAAACTTTTTATCCTATTATTAAAAGCATTTAAATGATTTCATCGAGGATATAAACTCTATTTTAATTTAATAAATTGATTCCTTATAGATTGAAAAATATATTGAATTAATATCTACTCTCGTTTAAATCATACTGGCAGATAGAATAATTCAGTATAATGTATAAATTGATAATATTTAAAATGTAACAGAATTAAAATATTTGTTATTCAATATCGAATCTCATGAACACTTCAACTACCTATTTAATTTCAATTATTTCCATATTTGTTCTAACCTCTTGTAATAATTCTCAAAAGGATTCTGGCGAACATCCTATTGATGAAAAGGCCATATCTGATTCTATAAAGTTGGATAAATATTATGATTGGTGGCAAACTATCGAAACCATAGAATTAAACAAAGAGGATAAGTATTTGTTGGCGGATTTGGTAACGGATAGAGATTCCTTAAAACTGCTCGAATTTCTTACCGCAAATTTGGGAATGGTGGATTTTTACAATAATCAATTTAATTATAAGCCTGATGAATTGGTTAAATATACCTATCATATTGATTTTAATGGAGACGGATTAATGGATATTGTCTATAATGGTCCCACCAGTGGAGAACCTTCTTCTACTCATTTTATACTAAACCATGGGGAAAAATATGAATTGGTGTTTTCTGGTTTACAAAATCCTATTGCAATGGAATTCTCAGGGAACAGACTTATTGCTTTCACCTTAATTGATCCGGGTTGTTGTGCAGATCCTCAATATTTTGAGACAGAATATTCAGTTCATTATAATGAAAATATCCCGAAATTTAATCTTGATCGTAAAGTTGGATATTTGAGAAGTACAGAAAAGCCGCAGATTGAATTAGGTTCAGCTCGGGATTTTACAGTCATAGCTGAATATACAAAACTTCGAGAGAATTGTTATATATTAGATGATGTTGAAGATCCTGTAACTGGTAGTAATGGAAATGCTATCGGAATCTATCAGAAGAGAGCAAAGGGTAAGGTTATGGGTATGAAGCGGGATCAAAACAAGCTCTGGTTATATGTCCTTATGAGTAAAGGAAATAAACTTGATAGTACCGTTTTTCCTGATTTTACAGAACCGCAAGTCGAAGTATTGGGTTGGATGATTCAATCTGATACGGATTGGCGATAAAAATTGGCCTTGATTTTAATTGTTTTTAACACAAAATACCTGATCTTACGGACTAAACATGTACTTTGCTGTAACCAATTTGGATTTAGACTTCAATTCTTAAATTCCTGAAGAGCGGGAACTTTGCCGTATGTAGATGATTCCAGCTTATCAAATTCTGAATATTCAAAACATAGAGCCTTTTCCTGTTTCTAGGTTGCCAAAATAGATTCACCTGTTTAAATAAATAGGCCAAGGTACTTCCCGGCCTTTTCCGAGCGAGTCTTACTTCTCTCAACCTACCGCCCCATCTCTCCAAAATTCTTGAAGAAATGTGGATTGGTTTCTATGTCCTTGTAGTAATTGGGTTTACCCTAAGCAAATGCTTACCCTAAGCAAACACTTACCCTAAGCATTTGCTTATATTTTCAGTGTATTACAGATATTCTGGTTTTGGATCCCTCAACCTACCTTCCCATCTCTCCAAAATTCTTGAAGAAGTGAGGAATGGTTTCTATGCCCTTGTAATAATTAAACAAGCCGTAGCTTTCATTGGGAGAATGCAGAGCGTCGATGTCCAAGCCGAAGCCCATGAGCACGGATTTAAGGCCAAGCTCTTTCTCAAACAAAGCCACAATCGGAATGGATCCCCCGCCCCGAGTAGGGATGGGCTTTTTGCCGAAGGTTGCTTCCATGGCTAGGCTGGCAGCTTTGAAGGGGATGGAATCAGTAGGAGTTAAGACCGGCTCTCCGCCATGATGGGGACGCACTTCCACTTTTACGGAAGGCGGAGCGATTTTCTTAAAGTAATCTTCGAATAGTTTGGTGGCTTTTTCGGAAGTCTGATTGGGTACCAGACGCATGGAGATTTTGGCGTAAGCCTTGGAAGGCAATACAGTCTTCGCGCCCTCTCCGGTATAGCCTCCCCAAATGCCATTGACATCCAAGGTAGGACGAATTCCGGTTCTCTCTAAAGTGGAGAATCCTTTTTCTCCCCAGACATCGCCTACCTGTAAATCTTGTTTGTATTCTTCTATGTCAAATGGCGTGGCAGCCATTGCGGCACGATCTTCCGCGCTCACCTCCAGCACATCGTCGTAAAATCCGGGGATGGTAATGTGATTATTTTCATCGTGCATAGAGGCAATCATTTTTGCCAGGATGTTGATGGGATTGGCAACGGCGCCTCCATAGACTCCGCTGTGTAAATCCCGATTCGGTCCGGTTACTTCCACTTCCACATAACTCAGGCCTCTT
>JBEIHC010000170.1:0-4754 GCA_040381555.1 Bacteroidia bacterium | reverse complement strand
TTGTAAAAATCATTTCCTCCGATCTTATTGATTGGAGAGGACAGTATGAGTAATCCTAGATTCTTCTTTGGGTAAGGAAGTGAATGTTTTCAGTTATGAGTTATGAGTTATGAGTTATGAGTTATGAAGGATACACCTACTAACCTCTAATTACTAAAAATCGGTTAGTTCACATTTGCGAACAAAATCATCCCGAGTGGGAAGAAATTTTCCGTGCGTCACACCCTTCTGTGCGTCACGCGATACAGGCGGCACAATAAAATAATTTATAATACGAATCTGGGTTTGCCGCCTTACTCGGGATGACTACTTGGGTTGTGCGTCACGCCCTTTATTGAAATTAATCGACTATTTATTGCAGATTCTGCCTTTCAGGCTGTCCTGAAGGGACATCTTCCTTTTGTGGGGGGCTTTAGCCCCACAGGGACATCTTTCTTTTGTGGGGGGCTTTAGCCCCACAGGGACATCTCCCTTTCTGGGGCGCCTTAGCTCCCCATAAAATTCCGCAGAGCTTTCGCGTTTTTCTCCGGTAAATAATTACTCTTTAAAATAAAACTGCTGATATTCCGAATTAAATGAGTGGGATAATTAGAATATCCCACCGGAATTAATTGGGCTAAAATGACAAAATCTGATTTTACCTGATCTTTACGATTAAAGAAAAAAGGTAAATAATAACAGGTAGAGGCTCGAATAAATCGCACTTCAATATTGTCGGGATTTGCTTCCACCACTTGATCCATTTTAGATAGAGCAGAATTGGCGATTGTCCATTTGTCCATGGGCCATAAGGCATTTTTGGCGCGAATAGCTTCGAGTGCTGCCAGATAGGCTGCTGATTCAGCCTTTCGTTCATTGCCCATCAGTTTAAAATACTTTTCCCCTTTTTCCAGGATATCCTTATCCTCTACTGCTAGATAAAAATAGACTCTGCCTAAATTTAATTTTCCATTAGAATCTAGTTTTCCTGTTTTGTGCAGTGTTTCCAATGCGGTCATTACTGTTTTTAATGAATCTACAGAGGAAGCTTTAGCCCAGGTAAAACTAGATAGCAAGAGAGAAAGTAGGGTAAACAGGGGGAGTTTTTGAGGAAATAAAAACATAATTATATTTACTTAATATCTTGAAATTTTATTTAATCTATTTGAATATGGCCCAATAGCGAATTTTTAAATTACTATTTAATAGGTTGTCTATTTATTGGGAATCATTATTAAATAACGAATCTATCATAGACCAAACACCGAGAAAGATAAAACGATTTTTGCCAATTACTAATGCGTATTCTCCGGGTGAATAGCTCCTGAACCGGACGGGTGCGTATTTTTTTGAATAATTGATAGTAATAAACATAGGCCAAATACACACCTAATTTTACTGAGTCTGGCAACATCCGAATTCCTATTAAGGCTTTCTGAAAATCTTGCTCAATTTCCGCTTCAAAACTGGCCTTACATTCCTCCGTCCGGAAATTATCTCCGTAATATTCTGTCGGCACATAGATGCGGCCTCTTTCTTCGTAGTCACTTTTTACATCTCGAAGGAAATTGATTTTTTGAAAGGCCGCTCCTAATGCGCAGGCATAAGGTTCCAGTACTGCAAATCTAGTTTTATCTGGAACAAAAACACAAAGGCACATTAATCCCACAACTTCTGCAGAACCATAAATATACAAGTCCAATTCTTTTTTCGAAAAGGATTTTGTACTTAAATCCATTTCCATGCTGTATAGAAATGCTTCTATATATTTAACTGGGATCTGATACTCATGCACAGTATCTTGAAAGGCATCCAATACAGGGTTATTGCTGATTTTATCTCGTAAGGCTTTTTCTGTATCTCGTTTATATTCTTCTAGTAAGGCTTGTTGATCTGCTCCTTCGAAGGTATCCACAATTTCATCTGCATAGCGCACAAAGGCATAGATTGCACAAATTGCATTACGCATTTTCCTAGGAAGCATGGAAATGCCCATAGAAAAAGAGGTAGAATAAAAGCGGGTAATGTCCCGTGCAATTCTATAGTTACCGGACCTGTACTTTTGCATATGTTTCTTCTATTCTTTCTGTAACCAAACGAGAGCCAATCACTACCATAGGCAAGCCTGTACCAGGAGTTGTGGAAGCGCCTACATAAAATAAATTTCCATAGACTTCATCGAAATTCTTCGGACGAAATCCTCCTACTTGTGTCATGCCATGTGCCAGACCTAAGCCAGAACCTTTGTATAAATTAAATTTATCTGCCCAATCTTGTGGAGACATGATTTTTCGAGTTTTGATATTTCCCAAAATTTCAAACCCAATGCGATCTTCTAAATCTTTAATTATTTCTTTGGCAAATTGATTTTTATCACTCCAATCCGATTTGAATCGTAAATCTGGGACAGGACATAAAATAAAAATATTTTCCATCCCTTCTGGTGCGCAGGTAGGATCTGATTTACTCGGCACATTCACATAATAATACGGATTTTCAGGAGTCTCGGAAGTTGTAAATATTTTTCCCGCATATTCCTTAAAATTATCTCCTAAGAAATAATTATGGTGCAATAAATTCGGAACCTTATGTTGCAGTCCTAAATAGATGGTAAATGGAGCAAGTGTCCAGTCCATGGCATCTAATTTCTTGGGACTGAACTTTTCTCTCCCCATGACCAATCCTCGGAAGGAAGCTGCATCGCTATTGATTACAAAAATATCGGATTTCCATAATTTGCCGTTTTGGTCCTGGAGGGAATGTACTTTTTCTCCGCTTGCTTGCACGGAACAAATTTCTGTATTGAAGTGAAATTCTACTCCTCTTGCTTCGAGTAATTTGACAATTTCGTTGACAATGGAATACATTCCACCCTTTACTGCCCAGTAGCCATCATGTTCCATTTCTGTATAGCTCAAGAGGGAATAGATGGCAGGCGTTTTGTATGGGGTAGAGCCCAAGAAAAAGGCTACTAAGGAAAAGATAACTTTGGTTCTTTCATGCTCGAAGGTATTGTCGAGATGCTCCCACATGGTACGAAATAAATAGGGGGTATGCTTGAGGGGTACCTGAAAGAAATTCGCAAAATAATCGAGTAAGGAATCAAAGTTTTTCTGAATGATTGGACCTTCGGTATCGTGAAAAAACTCAGCTGCTTTGCTAATGTATTTTTCGTATTTAGCTTTAAAGTTGGGTTCAAACGAAAATTCCTTTTCCAGTTTTTCCATTTCCCTGAAAAGCCGAACTGGTTCTGATTTATTTCGGAAGAATATTTGATATACTGGGTCTAATTGTTCCAGTTGTAATGGATTATCAACCCCACAGGCTTTGAATAATTCATCGAATTCATAGGACATGGAAAAAAAAGAGGGACCCATATCAAAATTAAATCCATCCTCTCGAATAATATTCAGTCGGCCTCCGGGAGTGGCTGCTTTTTCCAGAATTTGAACTTTGTATCCTTTGGAAGAAAGTCTGAGTGCAGTGGCTAATCCTCCTAGTCCGGCACCTACGATGGTTACTTGTTGCATAAGGGAAATGAATTTATCCTTTTAAAACAATTAAATAGGTTCAATTGTTCCGGTACCTTTAAACAATTGTTTTTTGCAAAAACACGGTCGATGCGTTTTGCTTTTATTGTCAGTATTGCTAGGGATATTATTCCTGAATCACGCATTGGCTGGTGCAGGTTTCATGAATAACGATACTGTGAAGCCCCGGGATGAGCGGTTTTAATTTCATGTAAAACCAACGACAAAGATTTTCAGAAGTTGGATTCTGCAAGAGAGGTTCCTGATAAGTGGATCCTATCTCGTTTAGATATTCATGATCTAATAAATCTACGAAAGGTTTGACCTTGGATTTGATGATTCCAAAGTCCATCACGACGCCCGACTTTTCATCGACTTGCCCAGCGACGCTTACTTCTAGGCGAAAACTATGCCCATGCAGGCGGCGGCATTTATGACCATCCGGAAAGCCAGGCAGATGGTGTGCAGATTCAAAACGAAATTTTTTGGTTATAATCACAGGCATAGCAAAGGCCAATTTTTAAGGTAAGATTTTTTTCCAATTCGGTTCATCCCCGGCTCTCTTTGCCCGATGTTGCCAGACCAACTTTCCATTGAGAAACAGAAAAGTTCCCGAAAGCAGATACATATTGCCCATACCCATTTGATTACTATACCCTTTTAAGAAAACAAGTTTGAGTCCTTTCAAAATCATTCTGGGGTCCAAGAAATTGAGTCCTTTCAATTTCTGTATGCTAAAAAGATTATATAAGGACAAGGAACTATCTGAAATATGGCTGGCTCCTGGAAAATGCTGAGCAAAAAACGCCTCTCCAACTTCAATTGGACTCTGATGAATGAAAATAATCGGAGGAAACAATGGATCGGATTGGCTGAGTTGATACAGCTGATCTACGGCATTTTTACAGTAAATACATCCCAAATGCCGCAGAAAATGGAGAATAACGATTTTTTTACTCTGCACCACTTCCTGTAAGGTGTCAGCGGGAAGTCTTACACCAGTCAGATTTTTGTCGTAATATTGAATTAAGAGAGGGTCCATGAAAAACCAAATCAAAAGTACGGTAATTTTGCCTTTTCTGCATGGTTTGCAGAGAAAGAATACCAAATGATGCTAAATATCCTCCTAATTTTCCTTCTGTTTATCCTGGGAGCCTGCGAAAGTGAAAGAAAGCAGGCAATCGAGCAGGCGCCTTTAATTTCTATTCGTATTCCCGATGAAAATGGAAAGGAGATGATTTTTCC
>JBEIHC010000169.1:0-4778 GCA_040381555.1 Bacteroidia bacterium | reverse complement strand
TCGATTGTCCATCTAAACTTATGAACACAATGCACAGTAATCCACATCAATCCACAGGTTATCAACTCCCCCTGCACCCCCTGTTTAAACAACTACAACAACATGAATTTAATTTAATGACACAGTTTAATAAATAGACCCTTCTTCATTGCTACTTATGCAGAAAGTTCCATTGAATTACTTATTGTTTTTTTTAATCCTTCTTTTGGCAATCATATTTCTCAGGACATCTGTATTTGCGATAAATTCTGATTCTGTTTTACGAACCAAGCCTAATTCGATTAATTTTTCTATGTCCCTTTGAATGGTCTTTTCTGAGACACTGCCATACGCCTTGGCTAGCGGAATTGTTAAGCTGGAAATTTTTGAAGGTATAAAGGTTGTATCAAAAGGAATTTCTAAAGCCAATGTTCTTTGACGCTTGAAAACTTCAATCCGACTACCTTCCCGTATTTCATCGAATTTATCATAAATCAGTTTCTGCCAAGTATTCTGGAACTGACTTTTCTGAATAATGTCTAGGGTTTGAACGAGTCCATCCCTAAACCCTAATAATGCATATTCAATAAAGGCAGTTAGGTTTTTGTTCTCAGTAGCCTTTTCTATTTGACGATAATATTCTGTTCGGGTTAGGTTATAGTAATTGGACAGGATGTGGGAAGCAATATCCGGATTGCCACCTCTAAGCAGAATATAGAATTCCACTAACCTGCCAGTTCGGCCATTTCCGTCCCCGAAAGGATGAATCCATTCAATATATACATGGGAAACGATGGCTTGAATAAGGACTTCTGAAAAGGATTGTTGGCTATGGCCGTATTTAAATTCTTGCTGTAACCAGATGGATAGTTTTTCCAGCAAGGGGGGGACATCCCGATAATCTGGACAGCGATATCGACCAACCACTACATCTGAATTGCGTAATTCACCCGGAATGGCTGCGAAATGCTCGCCTAAATTTCGCCCTACCATGGCATGAAATCGTTGAAGTAACTCAATGGAAATCTTATGCTCAACGCCTTCAGAAAGAATCTCATTCAACAGAAAATTGAAGGCATCTAGGATATTGCTCACCTCTATCGCTTGGTATTCTTTACTCGGGGGCAAGCTGTGCTGATCCATTATCTTTTGAATCTCTTCATCCGAAAGGGTATTTCCTTCAATGGCAGTGGTGGCTTGTGCACCCTTCATTAGGGCAAGCTTCATTAGTTCTCCATAGTGATGGGGCAGAATTGGAGTATTATTAATAGCCTTCACATATGCTTCACATTGCCCCAAAAGCAGACAGGATTTAGCAGACAACTCCCAATGTCTGCGGAACATCAGATGCGGATATTCTCTATGCATTTCCTTGGACATAATCTAAGACAAATTAAAGGACATATTATTGGACAGATTGTGTTACAAATATACTGATTTTAGTCCAAATTTGGAGTTATAGTGTTTCCAGTTATTGTTAACTCAGGAATCAAGAATCACATGTAAAAAGATGAAAAACAGTGGGTTAAATCACCTAAAATTAGAGGTCAACTTTCCTCAGAAGAATGATGATGGATGAATTCTATTCTCAAAAATACAACCATACCGCAAATTCTACCGGCTCTAAAAACAATCGCTTGATAGCTGTTAGATTGTTCTGTTCATAAAATATTACCATTGCTTTTTTATATTCCAAGAAGTACTCTATACAGAAGGATAAAAACTCGGGTGTGACGTGCATCAGGATGGCATTGCAGATTATTCGGGAACTGAGTTTGTTGCCATTGCGAAAGATTGAATGTAGGAGTTGCCCATTGAGGCCTTGAGATTTTTAAATGCCAATGTCTAATTTCTCAAGTCATAGGCTTAAGATACATGAGAATAGAATCAGCTCAAATGGGGTGTTTTTTCGGCTCAAATGATGCTGTTTTGAGTTTGATTTTTGAGATTTTGAGCTCATATGCTTAGGGTAAGCAAAGTCTATATTACTAAAGTATAAAATCGTATAATAGTTTCTTCCTATAGTGTTTAAATTAGATATCAAAGGGGCTTTTGGGATTCAACAAAATTCCTCTAATCCCCACCCATGTTTTCCTTTTGAATGGCTTACCTTAAGTTAAGATGAAAACCATTTTGTAATTTTTAAAATTCGAAAATGAACATTCTGAGCCGAAATCTGGATCGTTTAGGTCCGGGTTATTGTTGATAGTTTATATTTGTAAAATACAATAGTTTATATTAGTAATATATAAAAGTGTATATTTGTAGTATATAAAATATTGTCTTATGGTTCTTCAGTCTGATATAGAACGCGCTTTTCTGGATCAGCAGCAATGGGTAAAGTTACCCTCCGATGTGCTTGCACGCTCCTTTCTGAAAGGGTTCAAACCCTCCGGAGGGCAGATCGAAGTACTGACGGGAATTCGTCGCTGTGGAAAAAGCACAGTGATGCGGCAACTGATTCGTAAGCATTACCGTAAAGTGGCTTTTTTCAATTTTGAAGATTCTCGGATCTATGGGTTTGAGGTACGGGATTTCCAAAAGCTGGATGCCGTCATGCCTGCTGCTTCTGAGGCTTATTTCTTCGATGAAATACAGAATGTGGAATCCTGGGAACTCTACATTCGTCATCTTCACGACCGGGGTGCGAAGATATTTATCACAGGTTCCAATGCTTCCCTGCTGAGCCGGGAGTTAGGCACCCGCCTGACCGGACGGCATCTCCGGCACGAGGTATTCCCGTTTTCCTACCCTGAATTTTTAAAATACCGTAAACTTAAAAAGTCCGGGGAGAGTTTGAACCAATACCTCTTGCAGGGTGGCTTTCCGGAGTATCTTCGAAGCGGAAATCCAGAAGTGCTGCAAATGCTGATGAAGGACATTGTCCTCCGGGATATCGCTGTGCGTCACGGTATTCGCAATACCCAATCCCTGATGAATATTACTCTGTATTTATTGTCGAACATAGGCAAAGAATGCACCTTTAACCGCCTGAAGAATAGTTTTGAATTGGGCTCTGCCAATACAGCATCCGATTATCTGCATTGGCTGGAGGACAGTTACCTGTTATACTTTCTTCCCCGCTTCAGCTACTCTGCCCGGAAAACTCAGGTCAATCCCCGAAAGGTTTATGCGGTGGACAATGGGATGATTACGGCCAATACACTGAGTTATACCGAAGACCAGGGGCGATTGTTGGAGAATGCCGTGTATCTACATTTACGGCGACAGGCCTATACGCTGTACTATTTTCAGGAGAAAAAGGAATGTGATTTTGTGGTGTTTGACCATAAGGAATGCCGGTATCTATTACAGGTATGCATGGAGATCAATTCCGATACCCTGCACCGGGAAACCTCCGGTTTGCTGGAGGCTATGGCATACTTCAAACTATCCGAAGGCTATATCATCACCCTGAATCAGGCGGACACCCTGGAACTGGAGGGCAGGAAGATTTATTTGGTGCCGGCGCATGTGTTTTTGTCTGGCGGGGTAGGGATTTAAGGGGGTGGGTGTATATGCATTTCATGATGTGCAGAAATATGATTAATCTGCATATTAAGATGTGCAAAAAATACTTATATTTGCATATTCTATTGTGCAAATGGAAACACTGCTGGAACAATCTTCTTTTTTACTGGATCAGACAACACTGGATTTTAAACGGTATTTGTTTGGTACCATCAAATGGAAAAGCCGCCTGATTGGGATAAAAGGAGCCAGAGGAACGGGTAAAACCACTCTGCTACTTCAATGGCTTAAGGCTCAGAATTTGTCGACCCGTCAGGGTGCCTATTTTTCCTTGGATGATTTGTATTTCACCGGAAACACCCTCAAGGAAACGGTGCGGCAGTTTTATCTGGAAGGCGGTAAAGTGTTGTTGCTGGATGAGGTGCATAAATACCCCAACTGGTCGGTTGAGATCAAGAATTTGCACGACTTGTACAAGGATTTAAAAATCATTTTCACCGGATCCTCCATTATCGATATCAGCAGGCAGCAGGGGGATTTAAGCAGAAGAGCGGTGATGTATGAATTACCCGGTTTATCGTATCGGGAATTTCTGGCATTGAAGTATGGGATTCAATTGCCGGTTTTTAGCCTTTCGGAAATCTGGGCAGATGCACCTGCACTAATGAAACGACTGCCTGCCTCCTTTCGCCCCCTGGCTCATTTCAGTGAGTATGTCGAGCTGGGCTATTATCCCTTTGTGATGGAGGAGGCTGAAACGGTTCATACTAAACTGAACCAGCTCATCCGTACGATTGTGGAATATGACATGGCAGAACTGGAAACCTTTGATATCCGCAATGCCAGGAAGATGCTGCAGTTGCTCTATGTGATTGCTCAACAGGTGCCCTTCAAGCCCAATCTGGTGGCGCTGTCCGAAAAGACGAATATCCATCGTAATTCCCTCAATGCATACCTTCATTATCTGGAACAGGCGAAGTTAATCACTTTGCTTTACCCAGCAGGTAACAGCACAGCCACCCTTCAGAAGCCGGAAAAAATATATCTGAATAACACCAATTTGCAATATGCCCTTGCCGAACAGGCAGTGGAATCCGGTACTGTGCGGGAGACTTTTTTCCTCTCTCAAGTACACCCGGTTACTCAGGTTCAAATGCCGAAGCAGGGTGACTTCTTAGTAGGCCGGAAAATATCCGTGGAGATTGGTGGAAAGGGGAAATCTGCCAAACAACTTCAGGGGCTGTCCAATGCCTTTGTGGTGAAAGATGATATTGCCTACCCGACCGGGCGGTCGATTCCTTTGTGGATGTTTGGGTTGTTGTATTGAT
>JBEIHC010000168.1:0-4843 GCA_040381555.1 Bacteroidia bacterium | reverse complement strand
AGCAGATTTCCCTTGACAAAATAATCTTAAAGCTTAAATTTGTATAATCTTGAAGAGAGAGTTGGATTGATGGGCAAGATGAAATACTTATCGGCTGTGTAGAATGGGAAAAGGGGTAAAATTATTGGACAATTCAAGTGAAGTCTATTCTTTAGGGGAATCCCTAAAAACTTTGCTGATGGATGAAGCCTATTCTGAGGTTTCAATTGCAACTGGCTATTGGGATCTTCCTGGTATGGCCAGAATTTACTCCGAACTCAAGAGCTTTTTATCCAGAGAAAATACCCAATTAAGACTTTTATTAGGAGAGGAACCCTCAGTAAGAAGCTACCAGCTTAGAAATCCACAGCTTCAAGATCCTGATTTTCCAGAGAAGTATCTTAAGAAAGATCTCGAAGAACTGGAACTAAAAACAGAATTCCAGGAAGTGGCGAATTTACTTGCTTTGCACCTCAATCAGGATAAAAAAGGCAAAATACAAATCAAAGTATATCGTAAAAATTTCCTACATGCCAAATGCTACATTTTTGGTTCCGAAGAAGAAAATGCGGTAGGTATTATTGGAAGTTCCAACTTTACTCAACAGGGTTTGTTTGGCAATCTTGAATTAAATGAAGTAGAAACGAATAATGCCACAGTCAATTTTATCCGAAAGAATCTAAACCAGCACCCTTCGCATAGAAGCTGGTTTGAAGACTTATGGAACGAAAGTGAAAACTGGGGTCAAACATTCAAAGAAGAAGTGTTGACTATCAGCAAACATGGAAACACTTGCTTTAGTGCTTACGAAATGTACATTCACGCTTTGTACAGGATTTATGGACAGGAATTGGATGATGAAAATGAAACACTCGTTGAGCCAGAGGATCCTGCCTCTGGAAAACCTCAATTGCTCAAATTTCAAATTCAGAATGCAAACAGTTTAATTAAGAAACTAGATCGTCAAGGAGTGGCGATGCTTTCAGATTCAGTTGGCTTAGGAAAAACCTACACTGCAATTAAAGTAATTGAATATTATCAAAAAACCAGAAATCAAAGGGTGGTTGTTATCTGTCCTGCAGGATTAATTCAACAATGGAGAAAAGCATTTGATGAATTTAAAATTATCCATTTTCCTGAAATTTATAGTCTTCAAGATTCTGATAAATTAAAAGTTGTTCAGGAGATACATCGTTCCATTCCGGTAGGCTTGTTCGTTTTTGATGAAAGCCACAACCTCCGTTCATCAGGTGGA
Source organism: Bacteroidia bacterium (assembly GCA_040381555.1). GTDB lineage: Bacteria > Bacteroidota > Bacteroidia > J057 > RFSG01 > CANHCC01. The sequence continues at coordinate 3,609 of JBEIHC010000168.1, read as the reverse complement.
CAACGGTTCGGATTATTCATCAAATGGAGACAGGACAATCCCAATGCAAGTACACTTCTTCTTACAGCAACTCCCATCAATAACCAACTGGCAGATTTAACGAACCAGATTATGCTGGGATCGGGTGGGAAAATTTATAAGTTGGGTAAATTTTATGACCGTAGCAGACAAAAATATTTTACCTTGAAAGAAAGATTGGAATTGCTTCAGTCTGAAATGAAAAAACAAATAAGGGATAATGGATTTATTCAATATCATCAAATTAAAGAACAGCTTACCCCTTTACTCAATCGTTTTATTGTACGGAGGACTCGGCAAGGTATCGAAAAAGAATATCCTGAAGGGCTGGAAATAAATGGGAAATTGCAAAAATTCCCAGAAGCGATTCCAGATAATTTAGAATATCAGGTTCCCAATCAGTTCAAGTCCCAATTATTACATTCAGCGGAGAAATACCCATTACTCTCCACTGCAATGGAATTTCAAATCAGCAGTTTGGCAGAACTTGAATATCTTGCGCACCCGCTAGATTTATTTAATTATTATACGAAAAGGGATAAAAAAATCTCTTCCTCACTTGAAATCATCTATACTTCCATTCTAAGTCTTGGATTTCCTTGTTATCGCTACAATATCTATCGCTTCGCCTATTATGGAAAACAAAGAGGGAGCTTAGAACTGAGCACAGATGAAAATCGCGAACTCAGTCGGCAAATTGGTATTTATGGAATTTTCAGAACCGTATTCCTGAAACGACTGGAATCTTCTCTTTTTTCTATTAATAAATCCATTTTAAATTATGAAAAGAAGCTATTAGATTTTCAAGAAAAATTAATTCAGTTTAATAAAATCATCTCCGTTAAGAACTTAGCCGCGCTCAATAAAGCAATTGATGCCTACAATGAACTAAATGCAGAAGAAGACGAGCTGGACTTCGACATTAATACATTTGAGGATACAGACCAGGATTTTACTTCTCTTGATGCCGATAAGGGCGTTTTCAATGTGCCCCAACTCAAAAAAGATATTGAAAAAGATTTAGCCATAATCAGTATATTAAAAGAGCAAATTGATTTATTAATTCAAAAGGACGATAAAATACAAGTATTAGCAAAACATCTAAATCAAAATGAAGACAGAAAAGTATTAATATTTACCTACTTTGCCGACACCCTGGGTTATTTATCTGAAAATCTTCCTCGCTATCTCGTCAATGGTAAAAATATAGAGTTTGCCTTAGGCACTAAAAGTGAAATTGAAGATTATGCCAAACGATTTGCCCCAGTATCTAAAAAATACTCCCTTAAATCTAGTGATAAGGAAATAGATTATTTAATTGCCACCGATAAACTTTCAGAAGGACAAAACCTTCAGGATTGTGGAATGATTGTTAATTATGATTTACACTGGAATCCTGTAAGAATGATTCAGCGTAATGGCAGGATTAACCGTTTGGGTTCCTTACACAAGGAAATTTATATCTATAATTTTAGACCAGAAGAACAGTTAGAAAGTTATCTGCAATTGGTTCGGAAGCTGCAAGATAAAATTAATCTAATACGATACACCATTGGTACAGATCAGTCCATTTTGGATGAAGATCCAGAACCACAAGATTATACTGAAGATTTATACAGCCGAGATGAACATAAACGCATGCAGGCCTTTCGAAAAATATTTGAAACTTCGGAATTACTCGCTGCAGAAAATCTCTTTTTAGATGACTTGAGAGCCTTTGACAGAAATCTTATTTTTGAGGACAAATACAAAACAGCCATTCGAGAAATGCCCAAAGGAAAATGGGGGAAAATTCAAATGCGAAGGGATGGGGATGATATGATGCACCTGGCGCATCTGGAAGCGGGCTCAAATGACATTCCAGAAGCAGGATATTTTGTGGCTTTTAATCAGGATAAAGTGGGAGAATTATTGACCACAACAGAAGGGCTACTTCATATTCAGGCAAATAGTGACCAAAATGAAAGATTCAAAGATTCTTTCCGCAATAAAGCGCAAACAGAAGCATATATTCGGGAATTCATCGAAGGGTTTCAATTCTCAGAAGAAATACACCAGGTTCGATACTCTCAACCTCAAATGGCCGCCTTTGCCTACTTAATACCTAAAATGATCGAGTATGGTTATTTAGCAGAAGATATTGAAAAGGTTAATCAAGCAGTTAATCATTCACAAAATGCCTACCTCAATAAAGAATACCTTCGACTCGTTCGAACAGTGAATCGGCTGCTACGACGAAATGAAGCTATTCCGGATACGCTGATTCAAGAATTCGTTTTTCTAGCCAACCAAGATACGCCTGAAGAAATCAGTGAAAGAGCTCCTCTATCTGAAATTCTTCAAATTTATGTCTGAAATACTTCCATAAAAAGTTGAAAAATCAAGTATCAAATAACATCAACTTCCTTTCAATAGGTAAGTTCTGTTAATTTGCTTCTAATATTAAAAGTACATTTTAAACATCCAAAGTTCTCATCGACCATCCATGAATCTGCACGAAATAAACCAAAGACTTGAACAACTTACTGCCAATCCCTCCCGGGAAGCTGTATTTGACTTGTCTTTTGCTCTGCTGAATTGGATGAACATTGAACCTGTTACGGATTCCAAACCTCAATTACTAGCACCCCAAACTCAAAAATTAAAAGACTATCTATTTCCAGCCCCCAAAACTGTTCAAGCTCAATTGTATCGTTTAAGCGCTGAAAAGGAAAATATCCGGGTACGATTTGCGGTACTGAAAAAAATAAAAAAAGAGTACATATCTCAATTGGTGGATAATGATCCAGGCCTAGGCAGTTATCAGGCCTTCATGAAAAATCTCGACCCATCCGTTACGACTCATTTTATCCCCTCTCAGCCTTATTTTATCCATTTCATAACCACCCCGGATTACAATCAACTGATGCTAGTTTTTAATCTGGGAGATCAGAAAAGAATTGTTTCCTTTCGCAAGCGATTTACCCAAACACAATACAATAAGATAATTCATAAATGGGAGGGGATAGGAAAAAAACCTAAACCTGAAATTTCAGAAATACTTTGGAAATCTTTAGACATAAAAGAGGTTAATAAAGAATTTTATAAACTCATAAAAGAAAGATTTGACGCCCTATTAGGAATTCTCAGTGCCTCCAATACGCCAATTCTAAAACAGGAAAGGGGAGAAATTATTACCAAACAATTTGCTGTAAGACTTATTGGTCGATATATATATTGTTGGTTTCTGAAGGAAAAAGGCATTATTCCTGAATCTTTACTTTCCAGCGAAAAGATACGCCAGACAGAAAAATTTTATCAAACCACACTCCTTCCTCTTTTCTTTAAAACACTGAATACTAAAGTGCAGGATAGAACCCTTTCAGCAGATGCTATTCATGCGCCATTTCGAAATATACCCTATTTAAATGGAGGCTTATTTGATGAAAGTGAAGAGGATAAATTCTTTGAAACTCTTGAACCGGAAGATTGGCTATTGCCATTTGTTGAAATTCTGGAAAGTTTCGACTTTACAGTAGATGAAAGCAATAGTCAGTATCAACAGGTTGCAGTAGATCCCGAAATGCTGGGTAGAATTTTTGAAAATCTCTT
>JBEIHC010000167.1:0-4866 GCA_040381555.1 Bacteroidia bacterium | reverse complement strand
CTACATGTACAACACATAGACTCTGATGAATTTTCCCGAATCCTGAAATACCTCTGTGTAGCGCGAATCCTGGCCGGAAGAAATGCCTTTAAATTAGCCTACAATATCCTCCGAAAGGCTGAAAAATCAGCCGAAAAAGCCGAACTGTTCTCCCTCTTAGAACTCATCTATACCGAGCTCATTCGCCTTTCACAAAAATCCCTTTTCACCGATCCGGAACCCTATATTCTCAAGCGAAAAGAAAACCAAAAGAAATTAGAACAAATCAATCGAATTGATGAAGTATTGGCTGCCTTAAATTATCGCCTCGTAAAAAATCAGCGATTTGCCAAAGAAGGAAAAGGAGGACTAAAGGTTCTAGAAAATTTACTAAAAGAGCAACGATCAGATTCTGCCCTGCTCAACAGCCCTTCCTTTCAAATTCGCATTTATCAAATGATGAGCCGGCTCTTGCTTCAAAGGAAAGAATTTAAAGACTTAGAATCTTACTTAGTCAAAACCTATTATTCCTTCAATCAGGCAGGGATTTTCACTAAAAATCGGCATGATCTGAAACTGGAAATGCTGACCTGGATTCTCAACACCCTATACTCCAATGGAAAATTTTCACAAGCCATTAAAGAAGCCGATACGCTCTACCAAGCCATGCAGGAATATCAAAGTCAGGCGTATGAAAAATATCTGCTTTTCTATTGTAATACTCTAGTGATTAATCATGTGGGCCTGAAACAATACCCGGAAGGAATCAGACTCATTGAGAATCTTTTATCCGACAAAAAGCAAAATCTATCCGAGCATTACCGGATGATGATTTCCGTGAACCTGATGTATCTGTATTTTCTCACCAAGGATTTACGCAAAGCCTTACGCGTCCTGCATAAAATCAGCCTAATGGATGCTTACCGAACTGCGCCTATCCTACTCAAACTCAAATTAGACATTGCAGGCTTAATCTTACATTTCGAAGCAGGTAATACCGGATGGGTGGAAGAGCGCGCAGAAAAAATGCAAAAGGAATATGGCAAATCCAAAGACATCCCGAAAGACGATATTGAGTTTGTTAAAATTATGCAGGAATTACCCGGCCAAATAATTCCGGTTAAAAATACTTCTGTCCGAAAAAAAATTACCCAACTGATTCAAAGTCCTTCGGATTCAGAGGATATTATTGATTATAGAGAATGGTTGGGAGGGAAGATATAAACATATGAATAGCTCACTTTAAAATCACATTTTAAATTGAAAAGAGCATATATTTTTCGAGTAAGAAAGAAGCTATTTCTTGAATAACCAATAAAATTTGTCCAATCTCATTTTATAAATGGAATCTTAAGTAAATTATCTTACCCCACTCTGTTCAACTCCGTTTGCACTCCGTTTACCCTGCGGTGAGAAAAAACACTCTGCCTAGTTCCCTCTTCCCTGCGGTGAGAAAAAACCTATCATCTCCCTGATTCCCCTTTCATCCTAATTTTCTCAACATCTCTTGTCAGGATTTCTTACTTTTATCCTGAGAAAATTAAAAAATCATGAAAAAAAATCTGTTAGCCCTATGTCTTAGCCTGATTGTGCTGAGTTTTTCTAGTCTTCAGGCTCAATCTGCTGACGAAATAGTCCAAAAACATGTTGAAGCGAAAGGCGGAATAGAGGCCTGGAAAAAAGTCAATGCCCTATACATGAAAATGTCCACCTCTATGATGGGGATGGAGATTCCTACCGAAGTATGGGTACAAACCCCGGATAAAATGAAGAATGTCGTTTCCTTCCAGGGCAAAAACATCATTACCGTTATCGATGGTCAGGAAGGTTGGATGGTCAACCCAATGATGGGAAGTACCAAAGCAGAAAAATTGCCTGAATCAGCGTTGAAAGACATGAAAGACCAAGCAGATATGGCAGGTCCTTTATTCGACTACAAAACAAAAGGTCATTCCGTTGAACTATTGGGCGAAGATGATTTAGACGGAACAGAAGTGTACAAGCTGAAACTAACCGAAAAAGAAGGCGATGTTTCTACCTTCTTCATTGACAAAGATTCTTATATGGTCTTAAAAATGACTGCCAAGAAAATGGTCAACGGACAAGAAGCAGAGTCCAGCATTGAATTCAGCGATTACCGCAAAGTAGAAGGTTTATCCTTTGCTTTTTCCACGACTATGGGTGCTGCAGGACAAACATTAGCCAGTAAAATTTCTGAGCTAAAAGTAAATCCCGCGATTGAAGCAAAAATGTTTGCCAAACCAGAATAAGCTGCCATTACCTCAATATTCGATTAGTTGAGTCGAAAGTTTTAGAACCAAGATTTTACCATTTCCCCCTTATGAAAAACCAATATATTTTTTGGATAGGATTGCTGTGCATCAACACCAGTGCGGTTTTGGCTCAGAGTTTTAAATCTTCTTCTTTCTCCAGCATCAATGCCAGGCAGATTGGTCCCGCAGTGATGAGTGGCAGAATTACCGCCATTGAAGGCACAGAAGAAGATCCAAACATCATATATGTCGGCTCTGCTGCCGGAGGTATTTGGAAAACCATTACAGGAGGAACACTCTTCAAACCCGTTTTCGATAAACATACCCAATCTATCGGAGCCCTTGCCATAGATCAAAAAAGGCCGGATACAATTTGGGCGGGCACCGGAGAATCCAATATGCGTAACTCTGTTTCCGTTGGAGATGGAATTTATCGCTCTACCGATGCCGGAGAAAATTGGGTGAAATGTGGCTTAGAAAAATCTGAACACATCAGTAAGATTATCATTCATCCGGATAATCCCGCGATTATTTATGTTGCGGTACCGGGAGCCTTATGGTCGGATAGCGAAGATCGAGGTCTGTATCAATCCACCGACTTTGGTAAAACCTGGAATAAGATTCTGTATGAAAATGTCAAAACAGGTTGCGCAGATATCATGATGGATCCCCGTAATCCTTCTGTACTGTATGCCTCAATGTGGGAATTCCGACGCACTCCTTGGTCATTTAGCTCGGGAGGACCGGGTAGTGGTTTATTCAAAAGTATTGATGGAGGAAAGACTTGGAAGAAAATTCAGAATGGCTTTTTACCTGGAGAATTAGGGAGAATTTGCTTGGCTCTTGCGCCCTCAGCACCCGATAATTTATACGCCATTGCAGAAGGAGCCGAAACTTATCTCTATAGTTCTACCGATGGAGGAGAAAATTGGGTCAAAGAATCCTCTACTGGGAATGTTACCGCAAGACCTTTTTATTTTTCAGTCATCGTAGTAGATCCCAAAGATGCTAAACGCGTGTATCGTCCTGCCTTTTCTTTATCCATCTCAGATGATGGGGGGAAATCTTTTTATGATGCTTCTATGCAAGGAGGGTGGATTCATCCTGACCACCATGCCCTTTGGATTAATCCCAAAAATAATAAACATTTATACTTAGGTACCGATGGAGGGGCTTATGTTTCCTTCGATAGAGGAATTAACTGGATGTTTTTAAACAACCTTCCCCTATCTCAATTTTATCATGCCACTTATGATTTACAAACTCCTTACAATATCTATGGGGGACTTCAGGATAATGGCAGTTGGTCTGGTCCCTCAGAAAGTGAAGGAGGAATTGAAAATCGGGATTGGGAAAATTTGTACGGCGGAGATGGATTCTGGGTTCAACCCGATCTAAAGAATCCCGAAATCGTTTATTGCGAGTATCAAGGCGGACACATGGTGCGGGTAAATAAGCGCACGCATGAGGTTCAGGATATTCAACCACAAGCTGGGCCCGGTGAACCCAAGTTAAGATTCAACTGGAATACTCCCTTGCTTACCTCTCCTACCCGTCCGGAAATTTTATACTCTGCCGCTCAATTTGTGTATCGTAGTTCGGATCAGGGTAGATCTTGGGAAAAAATTTCTCCAGACTTAACGACCAATGATCCTGAAAAACAAAAGCAGGAGGAATCTGGAGGACTATCCGTAGATAATTCCTCTGCTGAAAATCACTGTACAATATTCACCCTAGCAGAATCTCCCCTAGACCCCAATCAACTTTGGGCAGGAACAGATGATGGCAACTTACAGCTTAGTACCGATGCTGGAAAAAATTGGACAAAAGTAAATGGCAACATCACTGGGCTTCCTCCGTTCTACTGCGTGAGTAGTGTTGAGCCTTCTCAACATGATAAGAACCGCGTGTATGCTAGCTTTGACGGGCATTGCCTCGGAGACATGCTTACCTGGATTTTCGTTTCGAATGATTTGGGTAAAACCTGGAACCGATTATCCGGTGGAGATTTAAATGGTTTTGCCCATAAAATAAAAGAAGATCGGGTAAACCCAGATTTGCTTTTTGCCGGAACGGAATTCGGTTTATTTATGAGTATTGACAGAGGGAAAAACTGGGTGATGCATAAGAGCGGAGTTCCCCCCACTCCGGTAAGAGATATTGCCATTCATCCCAGCACCCATGATTTGATAGTAGCGACACATGGCAGAGGCATTATCATCCACGATGACTTGACTCCTTTCCGGGCACTTGATGAAAAATTATTTGAAGCGCCAGTAACTCTTATACCCTGCCGGAAAGCCTTTGTGGACCCAAGTCCCTTAGGAGGAGGATTCCCCAGCGCAGGTGGATTCGTAGGCCCCAATCCGGATAAGTCTGCCCAGATCTGGTATTACCTGAAAGAACGCGTACAAACAGGAGATGTAACAATTGAAGTTTCGGATGCTCAGGGAAAATTAATTCAAAGTATACCGGGCACCAAAAGAAAAGGCATCAACATGATCTCCTGGAATATGCGGGGCAAAGCACCAAGAGTAGCCTATGGAGCCAAAGCCGATGTGAGTGGATTCTTTGGCCCGATGGTTAGTCCGGGCACTTATCAAATTAAACTGAT
>JBEIHC010000166.1:0-4919 GCA_040381555.1 Bacteroidia bacterium | reverse complement strand
GCTTTAAACTGAAATGCCTCCTTCACTAAAGCAACAAATAACGGATGTGGATTTTCTACTGTACTTTTGAGTTCAGGATGAAACTGACACCCCACAAAAAATGGATGACCAGGTAGTTCAACTATTTCTACCAGATTAGATTCTGGGTTAATTCCGGAAAAGGTCATTCCCGCTTTTTCATACGCCTCCCGATACGAATTGTTAAACTCATAACGATGTCTGTGTCTTTCGGAAATTTTTGTTTTCTTATAGGCCTTTGCGGCTTTTGTATCCTTTACTAATTCACACGGATAAGCTCCCAACCGCATAGTTCCCCCCATTTTGGTGATTTTCTTTTGCTCTTCCATCAAATCAATAACCGGATTCTTTGTTTTAGCATTCATTTCGGTAGAAGCACAATCTTTGAGTTTGAGTACATTTCGTCCAAATTCAATCACTGCCATCTGCATACCCAGACAAATTCCCAAAAACGGAATTTTCTTTTCCCGGGCATATTGTACGGCTAAAATTTTTCCTTCTATTCCCCGTTCCCCAAAACCCGGAGCCACCAGAATACCATCCAAACGATCCAACAATCGGGATACATTATCCTCGGTAATATGTTCGGAATGAATACTGTGTACAATTACCTTCAGACGATTCTCTGCCCCGGCATGCACAAAACTTTCTTGTATCGATTTATAGGCATCCCGCAACTCCACATATTTTCCGATCAACCCAATATGCACCTCATCTAAGGGGTTTTTCAGTCTATTCAAAAACTCTACCCATTCTTCCATTTCAGGTTCCTGTCTGCTCGCCAGTTTGAAATGGGAGAGCACCACTTTATCCAGCTTTTCCTTCCGCATCAGCAGGGGTACGGCATAAATCGTATCTGCATCAATGCTTTCAATAACTTCTGAAATTTTGAGATTACAGAACAGAGCGATTTTCGCCCGAATTTCTTTAGATAAAGGATGCTCCGTACGACAAACCAAAATATCCGGTTGCACACCAGACTCCAACAGCATCTTAACAGAATGCTGGGTAGGTTTGGTTTTGAGTTCTCCCGCCGCATTCAGCCAGGGTACCAGGGTAAGATGAATAACCAGACTATGTTGAGGTCCTAATTCGTATTTCAACTGACGCACAGCCTCCACATACGGCAATGATTCGATATCGCCTACTGTTCCACCTATTTCGGTAATAATGATGTCATACTGACCACTTTCACCCAACAAACGCATGCGCCGCTTAATTTCATCCGTAATATGCGGAATGACCTGAACTGTTTTGCCCAAGTATTTTCCTGCTCTTTCCTCCCGGATCACATGGTCATAAATTCGACCGGTAGTAACATTATTCGCTTGGGAGGTGGGCACATTCAAAAATCTTTCATAGTGACCTAAGTCAAGATCGGTTTCGGCCCCATCTTCGGTCACATAACATTCCCCATGCTCATAGGGATTCAGTGTTCCCGGATCGACATTGATATAGGGGTCAAATTTTTGAATGGTGACGCTATACCCTCTGGCTTGCAGGAGTTTAGCGAGTGAGGCAGAGACGATTCCTTTTCCGAGAGAAGAGGTAACGCCACCCGTGACAAAAATATAGCGAGTAGTGGATTCCATAAGTGAGCCTTATGGACTGCAAAGGTAGGGAAAAAGGGTGGGAAAAGGATAGGAGTAGGGAATGATTTATGAAACATCCAGTAATTTAGAACAGAATCCCTGTAAATCGAATATCAGGATGAAGGTAACCGATATAGCCCATATCAAGAAGTGTATTTATACGCTGGATAGAGCTTGGCATTTATCACAACCAGCAAATCCAGCGAGCTCGGAAAGCCGTGACGCACGGATTCATTTCCGTATTCTCCGCTCTCACTCTGTCTTGTATTAGATAGCCAAGTCATCTTGCCGTTAGTAAGTTTGTAATTTATCTTTACCCACAAAAACGTCGTAGAGCCAGAATTGTCCTCTATCGACTTACCCTTGAATTCGAAAAAATAGGTGAGGAGGAAATATTCATTATTCCCTAAAGTATTCAAGCAGTTTTATTCATGCTCCATGATGAATTATCAAAAATATTTTCTCATTGTGCTTCGCTTACCCTAAGCTTCGCTTGCACCAAGCTTCGCTTACCCTAAGCTTCGCTTGCACCAAGCTTCGTTTACCCCAAGCCTACCTCAATCTTACCAAATTCTTCAATATCGTATTCCGCAATCTCGGCGCTACTTTCGTCTGATCTGCAAAGCGCTTCCATTGACTCACCACCCATTCAATCTGATCAATGATTTCTGCCGGATTAATTTTCCGAGTCTTAATACTCTCTCCAATAGCCAAAAGATCCTTTCGCCTGAAGTCTTCTCTTTTTCCCTGAATACTCAAGGCATGCCGGCTTACCCAGCGATGCCCGGGTTCATACGCATAACATACATCATAAGCAGGGGCTAATTCCCAAGCTCCGCCTTGTTTTAAAATGAACGAGAAATTCTTGGTGTGGTCATCGCAATTTCTAGCCAGCACATTGAACACCATCCTACGGTACATCTGTTCCGCATCCGGATAAGGAAGACGCAATTCCCGCATCGTCTGAAACAGCTGCTCATAACTGAAGCTGGTGTTGGCATTGTAATCAAAATGCTTCAAGGCGCAAAAGGTCTGCACATGATGTCGGACATTTCCGCCTTCTCGATCAAATCGTTTGGTCATAAAGTGGGCGCGTCCATTCTCTTCCAACAAACGACAAGGCATCATGTGAATCCCACATTCCAAGGCCATCAGGTGATACGCCATCTCTACCCGTCCATAGCCTTTGGTTTCCCCCAATTGTATGGCACTAACCCCATCGAGCTTGAGCAACCAGTGTTCAAAGCCTTTGGGTGCCAAGGTTTGTCCGGAACGAATTTCCCCTTTCTTTTCATTCCAAGCAATTACTGCCTTAGGCCGCGCTCCCCCAGCAGAAGTGCCAATCCTGAGTATGTCTCGTACGGCCTTTTCCTCTCCTGAATTCCAATTGGTCGTAAACGACTTTTTGCGATTGAGTAAACTCTTGGCAATCTCTACTAGTTCTTCGACTTCAACCTGGAATGTTCTTTGAGTTTCTGCCTGACTAGCCGGTTCAAATTCCAGCGCTCCCATTCCTCGGCTTCCAATGAAACATAACAACTCCACCGGATTCAAACTTTCAGGTGTTCGCCCCTGACGGGCAAGCCATTGTTGAATCAGTTCACTGCCATATCGATCTGGAAGGGAATCTGCCAGCAGACCCGGCAATCCTTTAAAGGTATTCAGCGTCCCATCCCGACCAAGCCGTAAGCCTGGAAAACGATAGAGATTCTGTGGTCGGCTGATAGGCATTTGCAAGGGAGAAAGATCCCATCCGAGTTTCTTGAAGTTAGGATCAAATTCAAATACCCCCATGCCCTGCTCCGAGTCCCAAGCTACTGCTCCAGCAAGTTCTCCCCAAATTTTAACAAATGCTGTTTTCATAACTACCAGTCGAGTGGCGTTTGTTTTTGGGCTTTATACCGTGCCCTTTTTCGAGTAGCTTCTTCTTCTTTTGCCATAAGCAAGGGGCTAATCACTGGCGCAACGGTGAACCCATCCAGCACATCCAGACAATCCAATACTCTCAATACTTGTATGAGAGTAGGAATGGTCACAGGACTTCCCTTCTCCAACAGGCTGAGGGTAGATCGGCTTATTCCTGCAGCATGCGACACATCCTCCTGCGTCCGATTTTGCTCCAATCGATGATGCCGGATATATTCCCCGATTCTTCGGGCTATTCCAGAATCACTCATGGTGAGATAATTGGCTTTTATATCAGTCATAAAGTGTGCTTTTATTACTTAATGCATCAAATCCCCTACAAATATAATTCTTTCTTTTTTATTTTTCAATTCTTTGTATCATTAATCATTTATTAATATCAATTTTATTCTATAATGAATGGTCAACGATACATTAATATTCTTAATTTTCTGATTTTTTCCGTACAAAGTATCTCGATTCTAAAGTTAACAAGTTGTTGGAACTTCCCAATGGACAAATGCGGTGAGTGATGAGTGATGAATGATGAATGATGAATGATGAGTGATGAATGATGAGTGATGAAAGATGAATGATGAGTTAGTTTGGAGCGATATCTTAAGTGAATAGACCCAAAAGAAAAAATGAAAACGCTAAACTCTAACAGTCATACCGAGTAGACACCGAAAAAAAACAAATCCCTCACGAAAGAACAGGTGCCGTATCGAGGTAAGACGGGCAACCACTAACCACTAACCACTAACCCCTAACCCCTAACCCCTAACCACTAACCCCTAATCCCTACTCCTCACATTTCTTGCTCGAAAAAGGCTTCGAAGCATGCGTTTCCTTCAGGTATAAAATGCCATCCCACTGGAAGCCTGCAGGGGTGCCCGGCTGCCCTACTAAGAAAATAAAAGAATCCTTCCGATTCATATTCTGAGCAAAAACAGTTTGGTCGGGAAGTTTATTGGGCCCACATCCAGAGGCAGTACAATTCCAGGCTTCTCCCTTTCCCGCAACAACAGATACAGATATCATCGACTTCCCCAAACTGTTTAGTTTTTTTAACCTACAAAAGGCTGACTCCATCCCCTGAGGATCCCCACAATACCCAACAGCATGCAGATTGCCACTGATCACGAATACAAGGCTATCCGCATGTAATTGACTGGCTAAGAATTTCGCCATCTCCAGGTCACGCTGATTGCTGTTATTCGGCTGTTGAAGGTCATAATCCATGCAATAGACAGGGATATTGCGCTGAGCTGCTGTCCGAAGTATTTGCACCATCGCCTCTGAATATCGGCCATCCTGCCAAACTGTATCAATAAAAGATAAATGCCTGCAATCCTGAGTAGCAAGAAAAGAATCAACTGAGGGTTGAAAGTTTCGATTCCATTC
>JBEIHC010000165.1:0-4962 GCA_040381555.1 Bacteroidia bacterium | reverse complement strand
CATTCACCCAAATGTCTAATGTGTTGACGCTTGCCTCGATTTAATTATTGTATTCACCCCATGCCGATTTTAGTTAAGTCCTAATCTTAATCCTGCTTTAATAGCCTGAATCCAATTTTCACTTCCGAAAAATATTTGACTACGGAATATCCAATTAAATTAAATTAGATAAATGAAATCTTTAGTAATAATTACAATCCTGATATTAGATGTGATTCTCATTGCCTTCGGGATTTATGAGACAGGCAAAATCCTGCCTTTATATAAACTGCCTTTACATGCAGAAAAAGAACTCATTCTATCTTATGTGGTGAATCCAAAGGTTGAAAAGATTCATTTTTTTTGGAAAGACGAGAAAGGGCAAATCCTAAGAAATTTCAATAATTTAATTCAACATGTTGAAAGTAAAAATGCGAAGCTAATTTTTGCAACCAATGGAGGCATGTATGATAAAAAGATGGCCCCACTAGGCCTTTATATTGAAAACTATAAAACACATAAAAAAATAGACCTGAGAAAAGGAAACGGTAATTTTTATTACCAACCCAATGGGGTCTTTTACCTAACGAATAATCAGACACCTGTTATCTGCACAAGTAAGAAGTTTAAGAATACCGGTAATATTCAATTTGCAACTCAATCAGGACCAATGCTGGTGATCAACGGGAAAATACATCCCTCAAAAGCATTTAGACCCAAATCCAAAAGTTTGAAAATCCGAAATGGGGTTGGCATTCTACCCAATAATTCTGTCTTATTTGCAATGTCCACCAGGCCAATAAACTTTTATGATTTTGCGATGTATTTCAAAGCAAAAGGTTGTAAAAATGCGTTATATCTAGATGGGACAATATCCCGAACCTATTTACCCCAGAAAAACTATTCAGAAACCGGCGGCTATTTTGGGGTAATGATTGGCGTGATTCGAAAGAATTAATGACGCAAGAGGCTATTGGGTTAGGTGCATCGCGTGATAGAGAATTTCTCAAATGCAAGGAAAAACGCACCGGAAAACAATACGCTTCGATTCAGACAAAGGAGGCCGAGTTGCAGTTCCGATAACTTTCTGAATAACAATTCAGATCGGATTCTTACATTGAAACGATATCTAAAGCGGCATTCGTATCATTTTTGATTGAATAAACTTCAACGATTTACGCTTCACAATTACAAAGTCATTAAGGTTAATTTAGCTTCGTTTGGTATAACGATACAGTAATTGTATGGCAAAATCATTCCTTATCGGGATAATATATCCTACAGAGGCATAAATAAAACCCTATAGGATACAAATAGGACTTACACTTTCTTAACCCCCTCATTGACTGGACAAAACTTTAAATCTGTTAAGTCTCAGTAATTTTAAGTCATTATGGCAAAAAAATGAAGGCATTTTACACCTGAGGAGAAGTTGAGTTTCCTCCAAGAATCAGAAAGAGACGGTCATACAGAGACCTCTTGGAAATACAACCTTGGCCTCTTCTGTCTTGATCCGTTGAAGAGAAAGCATTTTTCAAATGGGAAAGAAGGGCTAAAGGGCAATTAAAGACGAATTGAACCTAATGCCAAAGCCTTGGCGGAAGAAAACGCCAAGCTAAAGCGCATCATCGCAAAATGGGCTCTGGAGAATGAGTTTAAATACGAACTCACAAAAAGGACCAAGCCCACTTGCAGAAAGGAAGAAAGTCGTAAATCAATTCCGAGGCAAGGAAGATTTATCACAATTATGCGAGTGGGTTGGTGTACCAAGGAGTTCATTCTACTATCAGAATCATCCAGGACAGCGAGGGATGAAACGAACTGCCATACACTTAAAAGTGATACATGCGTTTCAAATCAAGATATCGTCGATAAAATATGGAAGTATATTGATGAAAATGAGCATTGCTTCTGTGGGTATCAGAACTTTAAATTGTTTCTTCCTGATAACTGCTATACCATCAACAAAAAGATAACATATAGACTCATGAAATAGAATCGCTTACTTCTTGGAAAAGTAATCAAAACCCAAGGAAAACGAGAATGGGTCAAATTCCGTCGGATTAAAGCGAACAGACCTATGAAATACATCTGTTTAGATCTGAAGTATGTTTGGGATGATGGCGAAAATCGATTTCATTATCCGCTAGCCATAATGGATATTTTAAGTAGGAAAATCATCAAATGGGCATTTCAACGGAGCAGTAAACAGCAGGATGTTATCGCATTAATGAGAGAGATTGATTTACGACATGGGCTCATAGGAGTAATAATACGCAATGATTATGGGACTCAGTTTATAGCAAATAAAGTACGAAAGGTATTGCAGGAACTCGAAGGCAAATAAGAGTTCACCCATGTGGCAACGCCAGAAGAAAACGCATAAATAGAGCATTTCCATTCCATTTAACAAAAGAAAATATTCAGAAAATTCCGATTTGAAAGCTTTTATGAAACAAATCAACACATCAAAAATTACCTGAAGTGATATAACCATCATCGCATACATGGCCAGATAGGAGATGCAACACCTGCTGCAAAATAGGCACAAGGTTGGGCTTGCTCATCTGCTAGGCAATATTCTGAGCCGTCTTCGGATACCCTGTCAAGACCGACTGATTCCTTTATAAAGTCACACAATATCAGACGCTCGATAGGAGCCTTGACAGAGTATCCGAAACTGCCTACCTTTGCTTGAAAGGTAATCAGGCGGAGGGAGGGGTGGTAATTAACCTTTTCGAAAAATCTGTACAGAAATTGGGAGTTAAAACAAATCAAGTCAAATGGGTAACTTCTTCTACCTTTCTCGGTATAATTATAAAAAGTGGGAGAAGAATCTTGCGATAGATTTACTCTTTGAAAACTAGATCAAATTAAATAAAATAATTTACAATGGATAGAAGAAATTTTTTAAAACAATCATCCTTACTATCAATTGGAGGGCTCCTTATTCCTTCCACTTTTGTATCCGCTTGCAGAGAGGAGACATTATTTGAAGACCTGAAGTATGAGGGGAAAGTTATTATTATTGGTGCCAGAGTGTCTGGATTATATGCTGGGTATATTTTACAATCAAAAGGAATTGATTTTCAAATCATGGAAGCAAGCTCCAATTATGGAGGTCGTTTAGGGAAATTATCTGGTTTTGCCAACTTCCCTATTGACCTAGGCGCGCAATGGCTACACGGAAAAAATAATATTGCCGGAGAATTAATTCAAAAATCCAATACAAAAATCACATTAGATGACAGTAGTACAAAGTACTGGTTTAACAATCAACTTGTTTCGAGTTTGCCCAAAGAGACCAATATATTTGAAGGCGAAAACCTACCCGACATTTCTTACAAAGAGTATGCTATCCAACAAGGCTTGGGGGATGAATATAAGTATATAGTAGAAAATATCGCAGGAGATCAAGGAGCCTCAGCCTCTCTGCTGTCTGTATATTACAACAATCTGGAAGAAGAAAATTGGAACTCAGGAGATGAAGATTATAAATTTCAAGAAACCTATTTTGATTTCATTGACAAACAAATTGCCAGTCCGATAAAAAGCAAAATTTCACTGAATACCATTGTTTCAAAAATCGACTATTCAAAAGAGAATATACTCATTACAGACAGCAATAACAATACGCTTACTGCAGACAAAGTCATTATTACCGTTCCCATATCGATATTAAAGTCCAATGATATAGAATTTATTCCTTCCCTACCCTCTGAAAAAACTACTGCATTTTCAAAAATAGGAATGGGAGCCGGAATAAAAGTATTTTTAAAATTCTCCCAGAAATTTTTTGACCAGAATATCATAGGAGGAACAGTCTGTGCTGCTTACGCCGATGACGGTATCGGTAAATCCCAAGACGACAATATACTATTAGCCTTCATTATGGGGGAACAGGCAGAACAATTAACGGCATTGGGTAGTGATCAATCCATCACAACTGCCTTATTGCAGGAGTTAGACCTTATGTACACTGGGCAAGCATCAGCATCATTTATTGCTTCCCATGTACAAAATTGGACAACTCAACCCTATATAAAAGGAGCCTACTCATTTAGTACGATTGGAATGGGTGAATCCAGAAAGATTGCAGCCAACTCAATCGATAAAAAAATTTACTTTGCAGGTGAAGCCATGAATCTGAATGGACATCATCAAACAGTGCAGGGGGCAATTGAAACGGGATATAGAGAAGTAATTAATTTACTCAGGGATATAGAAAGATGAACAGATTTCTTTGGTCTTTATGCCTATATTTAGTACCCTTTACAATGTGCGCGCAGCAATGGAAAATTGAGGCAGGATATAATTATCTATATGCCAATCAATGGGACAACTATATTCAAACCTACAACTTTAGTCGTCCCTTTCTGACATCACCTCAACCTTTGCTTCAAAATGGATGGTGTACCACTATATCGCATATATTCAGTGGACGAAAAAACATTCAACAGGGAATTCAATTAAGCTACTCCCATTTCAGGAGTGATTCGGAACAGGAAAACTTTTCCAACATTCTCAATCTGAATTTCCTTCAGGCAGGATACTTTTTACATTTCCGGAACAATAGAAAATGGAAAAACTTTTATACGGAAATTATGGGTGGAGTCAGAACAAGCGGATTATTTAGAAAATCAAGCTCCAACGCATCTGATGAGGATGAAATCCCAATCCACGCGATGGGCATTGGAGGAGAAATAAGTTATAAAATAGGATACACTCTTCAGGTAAATAAAAAATATTCGATCGCCCCTTTTTTGTTGATCGGATTTACACCCTTTATGTACTCGCCTAAATCAGAAGTCATCCTCAATCAAACACAAAATCTTTGGAGCGATCAGTGGAATTATTTACTCAATATTCAGACTGGTCTATCCTTATCTCTCCCCTAAATACGGATTAAAACATTCAGGATAAGGAGCAATAAAAGGCCATTCGCTATTAATTATGGGCAATTTAGTTATAAAAGGTAGTATT
>JBEIHC010000164.1:0-5011 GCA_040381555.1 Bacteroidia bacterium | reverse complement strand
CCGGGAGCTCATGGCCAGTCCGTCAGGCTCACGCACAATAGGGCAGACAATTAACTGCACCGGAAAATTCAAATCTTCGATTAACCGCCGAATAATCACTGTTTGCTGCAAGTCCATTTGCCCGAGACAAAGAAAATCAGGATTGACGAGGTTTAACAATTTTGCCACAACGATCCCTACACCAGCAAAATGTCCAGGCCGAGTTTTTCCGCAGAGTAGGTTAGCAGTATCTCCCGGTATGAGTTTAAATCGGGGCTGCACGGGATAAATCTCCTTAGGTTCTGGTAAAAACAATAGGTCGGTTCCTCCAGCCTCAAGCATTGCAGCATCCTTTTCGGCTTGTCGGGGGTATTGGTCAAAATCTTCTCCTGGGCCAAACTGTTGGGGATTAACAAAAACGGAAGCCACAACAAAGTCAGAATGTTGGCGCGCTATTTCAATTAAAGAGAGATGTCCGGAATGTAAAGCTCCCATGGTTGGCACAAATCCTACCGTTTTTCCGGCAAGTTGTACTGCCCTTAGTTGGGCTCGGAGCTCTGAAATGTGGGTAACTATTATCATGATTATCAGTAATTAAGGCTTGAAATAGGCTAAAACAAGGGGCGGAATTTAAGAATAAATTTGAAATTCCAATAAAATTTTGTTAATTTTGTAGTCCAAAAATAGGACAATTCTCAGCTATGCAAAAATTGAAGATATTGTTCGCTACCAGCGAAATCGACCCCTTCTTAAAAATCACCTCAGCTGCCGACATTATTAGAATGCTCCCGCAGGGCTTACAAGAAAGAGGTCATGAGATAAGAATTCTGATGCCCAAGTTCGGAATTATCAATGAAAGAAGAAATCGCCTCCATGAAGTTGTCAGACTTTCCGGAATTAATATTCGGGTTGGAAATGAGGAAAAACCCTTAACCATTAAGGTAGCCTCCATTCCCAATGCCAAACTCCAGGTGTACTTTTTGGATAACGAAGATTATTTCAACCGCAAATCAGCCTTAACAGACCCAAAAAACAATCAACTCTATTCTGATAATGATGAACGGTCGATTTTTTTATGCAAAGGCGCTATTGAAACAGTCAAAAAATTGGGTTGGGGACCAGATATTATCCATTGTCACGATTGGATGACCAGTTTGATTCCTTACTATTTAAAAACATTGTACAAAGACGATCCAATGTTTCAGAATACTAAGGTTGTGTATAGTATCTACAATAATCACGATCACAATACTCAGTTATCGGATAATTTCTTAGAAAAAGCGAAATTAGATACTGCCCCTTCTGAACTCATCGCCTCCTTGAAATCCAATAACTTAGACGGTGTGATGCGGGGAGGAATTTCCCTTTGTGATGCAGTTGCTCATGGAGACCAGAAAATATCCAGCGACTTAAATTCGTTTATTCGCAATCAGGATAAATTATGCCTGGAATACAGCGACTCTTCCGACAAGGATAGTTATGTAGACAAATATCAAGAGTTGTATCAAAACATTTTAAACTAAACAGTATTTTGAAGCCTATCATTACAGGAACAGGGCTTTGGCTTTTGTTCCTGTTTTTTTTACCTGCCTGCGAGAAGCCCAAATCCATTGGCGCTGACATCATCCCTTCAGAAGATTTGCTTTCTGTTCAATTTACCGACACGATGGAAGTTGAAATTGAAAGTAGAATTAGCGACAGCATTCGTACGGATGAAGAGCCCATCAATATGTTTGGCAATCTGATAGACCCTGAATTTGGGCGCATTCGAACCTCCACCTTCACCAATTTCAAATTGGCTGGAAGTAATCTTTTTTTAGGAGATAGCCTCAGTCTGGATTCTATCGTTCTAAAACTTGAACTTACCGGATTCTATGGTAATTATTCAGATGTACAGCAGTTGGAAGTATTGGAATTGGACGAAAAACCCATTCGGGAAAATGCCTATTACAATACCGATTCTCTTGCTTGCAAAAGCACCAATCTCATTCATGCTAGTCGTACTTCCCTAAAATTCAATTCTGATTCAGAGTTTAAGCAAACCTTAACGCTGCGCCTGAGTGATGCATTAGGATTGAAAATATTGAATGCCACTGCCTCCGAATTGCAAAACAATGAGAATTTCAATGAATTCTTCAAGGGCCTATATTTAAGTACCAAGCCAATCGCTCAAACAAGTCGGGAGCCAGGTGCGGTCTATTATTTCAAGCCAGAAGGAACAATCAGCGGCCTGTATCTTTACTATAATGGCAAAATTGGAGGCGTGTACAGTGACACCTTAAGTTATCGCTTTCAAATAAATGAAGATGCTGCAAGATTTTCCAAAATCGAGCGAAGCGATATCCAAGGCAGATTAATCGAACAAGTGGGAGCAAGCCCCAGCCTTAACCCCTATTTGTTGCTACAAGCCGGTATTCCGGTGAGTTTATTTGTAAAATTCCCCAATCTTCACAACTTATTTCCCGTTGCAGTGAATCGGGCAGAACTGGAGATTCCTATTTTGACTGAGTTTATGGGAGCTGACGCCAAGTATCAGGCACCGACCATTATTCAAGGGAAAGTATCTGATGTGAATGGAGTTTCTTCCGAAACGGGATTTACCTCTGCCATTTATGATGTTGACAATAAAATGTACAAAGTGGCGGTCTCTTCCTATAGTCAGCAGATGATTAATAATCCCTCTTTGAATTATGGGTTCTATTTAACCTCCCTCAATTCTAGTACGAACATCAACCGGGTGGTAATGGGCAGTAGAAATCACCCCACTCGCAAGCCACGCCTTTTGATCAGCTATACAAGCATTCCGAAATAGGGCGATTTTGAGGCCCTGAATTTCGAATAAAGGCGGAACCGAATACCAGTTACAAATTCGGGAGAAATTTTAAGTAATTTTACGAGTAATCAAAAACCCCAAATAGTATGTGTGGAATTGTCGGATATATCGGGCATCGTCAGGCATTGCCTATCTTAATTAACGGATTAAAGCGTCTGGAATACAGAGGATATGATTCTGCGGGCATTGCTTTGCAGGATGGTCATGGAATAAAAGTGGTGAAGAAAATGGGCAAGGTGGCCGCTTTAGAAAATGCGCTGAGCAAAGCCGATGTCTCCGGAGACATCGGCATGGGCCACACCCGTTGGGCTACCCATGGGGCTCCCAATGATGTGAATGCCCATCCCCATTTAAGTCAGAGTGGCACTTTTGCCATAATTCATAATGGCATTATCGAAAATTACAGCACCCTAAAAAAAAGGCTAATCAATCGGGGCCATGTATTTTCTTCTGAAACCGACACCGAAGTTCTGGCACACCTGATTGACGAAATCTATACAATTGGCAAAGTACCAGCAGAAGTAGCAGTCCGACTTGCACTTTCAAAAGTGGAAGGTGCCTACGGACTGGTCGTTATGTGCAAAGAAGAACCCAATACCCTGATTGCTGCCCGAAAAGGGAGTCCTTTGGTTATTGGGATTGGAGAAGGAGAATATTTCATCGCATCTGATGCCACTCCCATTATTGAATACACGAAAAATGTCATCTACCTGAACGATGGGGATGTGGCGATTTTAGGCAGAGATCAACTCACTTTAAAAACTATCCGAAATGTGCCGGTAACTCCGGAGATTTTAACCTTAGACTTAGAAATAGAGGCGATTGAAAAAGGCGGGTACGAGCATTTCATGCTGAAGGAAATTTTTGAGCAACCCCGTACCATTATGGATTGTCTCAGAGGTCGTATTCATCCTGAGAAAAATGAAATAACGCTGGGAGGGCTTTCCGATATTATGCCCAAGTTATTAGCTGCTCGAAGAATTGTCATCATTGCTTGTGGCACGAGCTGGCATGCCGGATTATTAGCAGAATACTTATTTGAAGATCTGGCCCGCATTCCAGTAGAGGTAGAGTATGCTTCTGAATTCCGGTATCGTAATCCAGTTATCTTAGAAGGCGATGTGGTCATTGCCATCAGTCAGAGTGGAGAAACTGCGGATACCTTAGCCGCCATTCAATTAGCGAAAAGCCAAGGAGCCTTAGTCTTGGGGGTCTGCAATGTGGTAGGCGCATCTATTCCGAGAGAAACACATGCCGGGGTGTACACCCACGCCGGTCCGGAAATCGGAGTAGCTTCTACCAAAGCATTCACCGCCCAGGTTACCGTACTGACTTTAATGGCTGTTTTATTAGGCTATAAAAAAGGAACCTTAACCGAAGCCCGCTATCATGAATTAGCAAAAGAGATGATGAATATTCCGGATAAAATTCAGCGCACCTTAGAGCTGAATGATCAAATTCTGGAATTAGCTCCGGCCTTTACAGAAGTTTCGAATTTCTTGTACTTAGGACGCGGGGTGAATTCCCTGTAGCTTTGGAAGGCGCCCTCAAACTAAAAGAGATTTCCTATATCCATGCAGAAGGATACCCAGCTGCCGAAATGAAGCATGGCCCCATTGCTTTGATTGACGAAAACATGCCCGTAGTAATCATCGCAACAAAAGATAAAACCTACGACAAAATAGTCAGCAATATTCAAGAAGTAAAAGCACGCAAAGGAAAAGTAATTTCGATTGTTTCCGAAGGAGATACCACCATCCGTAAAATGTCGGATTATGTACTAGAAGTTCCGGTTACAGATGAGGTACTTGCACCTTTGCTAGCAGTTGTACCCTTGCAGTTACTTTCCTATCATATTGCGGTGTTAAGAGGCTGCAATGTAGATCAGCCCAGGAATTTGGCGAAGTCGGTGACGGTGGAGTGAGGAATTATGAGTGATGAGTGATGAGTGATGGGTGATGGGTGATGGGTGATGAATGATGAGTGATGGGTGATGAGTGATGAGTGATGGGTGATGAATATCTTAGGAATCTAATCAACAATATAGTTGCTGATAGAATTGCCACTTCATACAGATTGATTTAATCCCAAACCCTAAATTTTTAGGTAATAGATATTTTCATTTTATTTAATAGTGTTTTGGTGGGTTTGTTAATTTCGGCTATTATAGAGTTTTGATCCGAAAATTGTATTTTCTTT
>JBEIHC010000163.1:0-5027 GCA_040381555.1 Bacteroidia bacterium | reverse complement strand
TTAATTTGCGTTTTCGATTCAGGACCTCACTTACACGACTTTTTAATCCAATTATCTCTACCAGGTCCTTTTGTTTTAGACCAAGTTGCTCCATTCTAAAAAGGATGGCTTCAATCGGATCTGGTAAACTGATGGGAGTATGTTCATCCTCATAATTCTCAATCAGGAGTGTCAATAATTCGAGTTCATCTCCGGCTTTAGAGTCTTTTGGGGCATCAAAAATTTCTCCAATTCGCTTTAAAGCTATCTGGTATTCTTGTTCTGTTTTAATGACTTTCCAATTCATACTCGTTAAATTGTAGAAGTGTTTATTTTGTCATATTCCGTATGAGTACCGATAAACCTAATCCAAACTATACCAAAGTCATAGTTTATACGAACCACTAATCGATAATGGTTGCCCTTTATATTGAAAACAATCCGATTATCGGCAAGGAAACTTGCGCTAGGATACTCACGCTTTATGTCTTTGGGGTTTTGCCAATTTGCTTCTGTAGTTTCTTTGTACCAAGATTTTAACTGCTGTTCACAGTCCGCATGTTTTTTCCAAAACAAACGCAATGTTCCCTTCGCAATCACTCTTATAATAAAAATTTAATAAAAAGTTCTCTGATTGGGAACTTAAGTGTTGGATATTCAAAATTTAGGTTTCTCAATTGAGCTTACTTGGTTATCACTGATTTTTTTTCGGACTTTGTAGGGAAGGAAATGCAAAAAAAAACAGGTGTGGATGCTTTGAGAAATAGAAGGTTAGGAGTCAATCAATAAAAAAGCCTGACTCATACGAGTCAGGCTTTTTCTTCAGTCGGGATGGCGGGATTTGAACCCACGACCCCTCGCCCCCCAGACGAGTACTCTACCAGGCTGAGCCACATCCCGAATGTTTGTTCAATAGGAATCTCGAAGATTCTCTAAAAAACGCCGCAATTTCAACAAGGTTTCCCGAGTTTGCAAATTTGCAGTTACTTTTTCCCTGTTTCCTTTCAATTTTTCTCTCGCGCCTTCCAGGGTATATCTTCTTTCTTTTACTAGGTATCGAATCTCTCGAAGCAATTCTATGTCTGTTTCGGTGTAAATGCGGTTCCCTTTTTTATTCTTTCGAGGTTGAAGCATTTCAAATTCTCCTTCCCAAAATCGAATCAAGGAGGGAGCTAAATCCAACAATTCTGCTACCTCAGAAATTGAAAAATAAGATTTGCTGATTTCTTCCAGAACTTCTGACATCTCCTCCACTTGGAATTAATCCATGGATTCGTTTTCGTGATCTGCTTGCTTCCTCAACTGCACATATTGTTGGGGTGAAAGATCAGAATAGAAGAAATCGATTGGATTGATCTTCTGACCATTCTTTTCGATTTCATAATGAAGGTGCGGACCTTTGGATAATCCCGTATTTCCGGTATAGCCAATAACATCCCCTCTTTTGATTTTTTGTCCTACGCTCACCGATACTTTACTTAAGTGCGCATATTTCGTAACATATCCATATCCGTGGTTGATGTCCACATGAATACCATACCCATTTCCTTTGATTCCAGAAATGACTACTTCTCCATCTGCTGTGGCGACAACGGGCGTTCCGGATTTTGCCATAAAGTCAATCCCGGTATGTACATGACGCACTTTATTGATGGGGTGAATCCGATTTCCAAACCCGCTGACAATTCCGCCGGCAACCGGACGAATAGAAGGAATGCGTTTCATTCTTTCTTTCATTTTTTCGGAAGAGGTCATGAGTTTATCCAGACTTTTGGATTGTAATTCGAGTTTGTAAGTCAGTTCTTCCACCCTGCGAGAAGTTTCATTCAACTCCTCTACCGTCATTTCGGTGAATTTTTCACTTCCCCCAACACCGCCTTTCCAAGTATCTTCTGGAATTTCTTTTTCGTTCAGGATACTGCGGTAGAGCACATTGTCTTTTTCGTGAATTTCTTCTAAGCGCGCCTGAACAAGATTAAGTTTTTCATTCAGAGAACCCAATTGGGATCTCATTTCTTCATTTTCCTGCCGAAGCATAGTTTCTTTTGGGCTGTCTAAAAAGGTATAAGCTCCCCAAAGCATGACGCCCCCCATCACGAGGGAGCCGGCAATATAGACGGATGCTTCTCTCAGGAAGGACCCGAAACTCCACTGCACCTTTTCATAAGTGCAGGTTTCTGTATCGTAGTAGTATTTTACTTTGGCCATCCGGTTAATTTTTAAGAGGTTAACACTTATTCACAGACCTTGCGTAAACTTTTTCGGACGGTCTGTGGATAATGCCGTGAATGCAAAAATAAAGATTAATAAACGAATAACAAACCAGTTTTCCCCAAAGTGTGTAATTTTATTCCGAAATACTGAAATATTCACCCCATTGTAATGCTTTCTGGAAAAGAAATACGCGAAAAATTCCTGGAATTTTTCCAGCAAAAAGGTCACGAAATAGTGCCTTCCTCCCCCATAGTGGTCAAAAATGACCCAACCCTGCTGTTCACCAATTCAGGGATGAACCAGTTCAAAGAGATTTTTCTCGGAGAAAAATCCGTGCAATACCCTCGGATTGCCGATACCCAAAAATGTTTGCGTGTGTCTGGAAAGCACAATGACCTAGAAGAAGTAGGCCATGATACCTATCATCACACGATGTTTGAGATGTTGGGAAACTGGTCGTTTGGAAATTATTTCAAAAAAGAGGCTATTGAATGGGCTTGGGAATTACTCACCGAGGTTTATGGAATTGACAAGGGACGCTTGTATGTAACGGTATTTGGGGGAGATGCTGCCGAAAATTTAGCGGAAGATACTGAAGCCGCTGATTTCTGGAAAGGTTGGATTGCAGAAGATCGCATCCTGAGAGGAAATAAAAAAGATAATTTCTGGGAAATGGGGGACACAGGTCCTTGTGGTCCCTGTTCAGAAATTCATGTGGATATTCGTCCAGATTCGGAAAGAGCCCTAATCGATGGGAAAAGCTTAGTGAACGAAAGCCATCCTCAGGTAATTGAAATCTGGAATCTGGTTTTCATGCAGTTTAACCGCAAAGCAGATGGTACCCTTACCTTATTGCCCAATAAACATGTAGATACCGGAATGGGCTTCGAAAGGCTTTGCATGGTGCTGCAAGGCACAGCCTCCACTTATGACATTGATGTATTTGCCGGATTAAGAACTTGGCTCGAAAACCATACTCAGATTCCTTATGGAAAATCCGAAGAAACGGATATTGCCATGCGGGTAATTCTGGATCACATTCGGGCCGTTTGTTTTGCGATAGCTGACGGACAAATTCCTTCGAATAATGGGGCAGGATATGTCATTCGTCGGGTGCTGAGAAGGGCCTCCCGTTATGGATTCAGATACCTCGGGCAGAATCAACCGTTTCTTCATAAAATGGTGACCCTTTTGTCCAAAGAAATGGGGACCGCCTTTCCGGAACTAAAAGCCCAGCAAGATTTTATTACCCGCATATTAGAAGAAGAAGAAAAAGGGTTCCTTTCCAAATTGGAGAAAGGCTCTATTCTGTTCTCTGATTATCTGGAAAAGCATACTTCCGGCAGTCCGAAAGTGATAGAGGGAGATTTTGCTTTTGAGTTGTACGATACCTTTGGTTTTCCAGCAGATCTTACGGAGCTGATGGCCAGAGAAGCCGGATTCACGGTGGATACTACTGGATTTGAGCGTAACATGAAAGCTCAGAAAGAACGCAGCAAAAAAGCAGCGGAGGTAAAAAAAGGGGATTGGGTGGAAATTGGAGCCCAGACAGAAAATGAATTTACGGGATATGATTCTTTAACCGAAACTTGCCGCATTCAGAAATATAGAATTGTCGGCACCAAGTCGGGAGAAATTTACGAAGCTGTTTTAGATAAAACCCCTTTCTATGCAGAGAGTGGGGGGCAAATTGGAGATTCAGGCTGGTTGATTTCTGAGAAGGAGGAAATGGAAGTACAGGATACGCGCAAAGAAAATTTCCTCATTATTCATACACTCAAACAACTGCCCGAATTTCCCGAAGCTGTTTTTACAGCCAAAGTGGATGCTTCGAAAAGAGCAGCTATTCGGAGTAATCACAGTGCTACGCATTTACTCCATGCTGCTTTGAGACAGGTACTTGGCACCCATGTGGAGCAAAGAGGTTCATTGGTTCATTCAGAATATTTACGATTTGACTTTTCTCATTTCGCCAGAGTCAGTGAAGCAGAACTCAAACAAATAGAAGATATCGTCAATCAAAAAATACGCGAAGGATTAACCTTGAATGAAAAGCGGGAGGTGCCCATAGAGGAAGCGCGCACCTTAGGAGCGATGATGCTATTTGGGGAGAAATATGGGGAGAAAGTGCGAGTGATTAATTTCGGAGGAGCATACAGTACCGAATTATGTGGGGGAACCCATGTGCAGAATACCTTAGAAATTCGGTATTTCCGGATAACAAGCGAAAGCTCTGTAGCTGCTGGTATTCGCAGAATTGAAGCCCTTACTGGAGATCAGGCGATACAGTATTTAACCGATAAATTGCAGGTGCTAGAGCAAATCGAAGAACTGTTAAAAAATCCTAAGGATCCGCAAAAGGCTCTGGAGGATTTAGTAAAAAAGTTTAGGGAAACAGAAAGCCTGCTTTCTGAAATGCAGCATAAGCAGTTGATGAGTTTGCGGGATCAGTTGATACAGGAATCCGTTTCAGCCTCTCAGGTATTGAGTCGTGTGGTACAAGTTGCCGATGCTGATGCTTTGAAAACCCTAAGCTTTGAATTGCGAAAAATGACCAAAGGTAAAATCATTGTACTGGGCACCATTCTTCAGGACAAGCCGATGCTGAGTGTGATATTTTCAGAGGATTTGACTCCGGATGATAATTTAAACGCGATTAAACTCATTAAAGAGTTATCTAAGGAAATTGCCGGAGGTGGGGGAGGCCAAGCATTTTATGCAACCGCCGGCGGAAAGAATATTGCGGGATTAGAGAAGGCGATAGAGCAGGCGAGTAGGATGGGGAATTAGGGGGTAAACTTCTGTTTAGGGTAAACCTTGGTTTAGGGTAAACC
>JBEIHC010000162.1:0-5039 GCA_040381555.1 Bacteroidia bacterium | reverse complement strand
GGGCATGCGAATTTTTATGATTTAGAAGGAACGCGCAAAGCCTTTCTGCCAATAGATCCTGCCGCATTAAAGAAGTTTGAAGCGGGGCATAAAAGTATGTATGCCATAAGCCCCGATGCCAAAAGATTTATTCGGATGTTATACAAACCGGAGGAAGGTTCAAAATCGGCCTACTTCGTTAGTTCCATAACCTCTGAAGGAAAACTCGAATGGGCTTCGCAACTGAAAATTCCCTTCTTAGAAGAAAAATACAAACCAGTTAAAATCACCACAGATAATACTGGAAAAGTATGGTTTCTAATGATGAGTGAATCTTTGACGGGGAAATTTGAAACCGACCGTAATTTACCCCCCATTGTCGTTTGCTATAACTTTCGGAATAATCAATTTCTCTCTTGGAAAGCCAATGTAAATGGAGTTTGTTTTCCTTATGGCAATATGGAAGTAAGTGCATCCGGCAAAATCACCCTGTGTTTGGCAGGAGGGGATAATTTGGGGAAAGGATTTACCAGCGGAGCCAGAAATGCCAAACCATTTAATTGGTCTAAAACTTATTGGTTTACCCTAACCGGCGGAAAAGAAATAACCCAAGAAGCCCTCGTGAGCCAAGATATTCCGGAGCCAATAGTAGAGCGTCTTAAAACAGAAGGTGCAGATTTTCTGGGTACAGGTAAACTAATACGAGAAGGAAATCAGGTTGTCTGGATTATGGAAAGCCAGTACACTCAACAGAAAGAACAAGGCAAGCTGGACTTTTATGGAGATTTGTTGTGTACGGGATTTAATGAAGAAACGCAGAAATCCACTGGTATGGTTTGTCTGGAAAAGAAACAAAGAGATATTGCCGGATCTGTTATGTGCTCCTATACCACTTGTCGCAGTCCAGGAAAAGTGCATGTAGTGTATTTAAGCAGTGTGGGTGCGGATGGGAAAATTATTTCTGAAAGCATTGACCTCAGCACGATGAATTCCACCCGTACCGATTTACTTTCCAATGAGGCAGGAGATGCTTATTTTTATGCAGAGAAATCCGGACAAATTGCGCCCGGAAAATTACTGCTCATGGGTTTAGGAGATACCAACAAACAAGAATACAGATTATTACGATTTAGCTTTCAATAAAATATTTTGGGTGTATTTGATAAGATAAGGCAAACGCCGGATGACCAGGAAAATGAAATGTCCTTCCTGGATCATTTAGAGGAATTACGCTGGCATTTAATTCGGAGTGGAATTGTGGTATTAATTGCCATGATATGTATGTTTGTCTATATTCGAGAAATTACAGACAAAATAATTCTTGCGCCCTATTCGCCTGATTTTCCAACATACGAATACCTCTGTAAATTAGATCCCAATATTTGTAATAATTTGGCCAAACCCGCTGGAGCCAATGAAGCATCCGCTGCTTTAACAAATGGTCAAATAATTTTACAGGCATCGGAACCATCTGAACAATTTACCCGGGCAATTTTTATTGCCATTATTGGAGGACTTATATTATCCTTTCCGTATTTAGTTTTTGAGATCTGGCGTTTTGTCAAACCGGGATTAAGTTCAAAAGAAAAAAAGGGAATGGGGGGATTTATTTTCTATACCACCTTTTTATTTTTTACCGGAGTATTGTTCTCTTATTATGTGGTATCCCCACTGACCATTACCTTTCTGGCAAATTTTAAACTATCCGATAAGGTAGTACAGATATGGAAAATTGGCGATGTTATTTCATTAGTGGTGATGTTATGTGTTGCTGGGGGAATATTATTTGAAATGCCCATTCTTGCTTTTTTCCTCGGAAAAATGGGCATTGTGAATGCCGCCTTTCTCTCTAAATATCGTCGTCATGCTATTGTGGGAATATTTATAGCGGCTGGTGTGCTAACCCCCTCCGCAGATATGATGACACAAATTGCGGTAGTCATTCCCCTATTATTTCTGTATGAAGTATCTATCTGGGTGGTGAAATTTTCCGCCCCGAAGAATGAACTGGAATGAGTGGTTTATATCGATAGGTAAAATTACCTCCTTCCAAATTAAGGCAGGTAGATGTAAATTAATTTATTATTCCTTTTTATGTTTTATAGGGTTTGTAGCCAATAAACCTATAATTGCTCAAACCATATCCGGAACTATTACTAACTCAAAAAAAGAAGCTCTACCTGGGGCAAGAATTATTTGGGAAAATACAAGTACGGGAACCGAATCAGATTCTTTGGGTCATTTTTCGATTCCCGGGATACAAAATCCCAATGCCAGATTACTGATTTCTTTTCCCGGATATGAAACGGACACTTTAATTCCGGGAGAATTTCAACGATTTAATATCAGCCTGAAACAACCCAGAACATTGGAGGAGATTACTATTTCAGCCCAAAAAGAAGGAGTAATACTATCAGATGCTAATCCCATCAAAACGGAGCAAATAACCCAGACAGAACTGAGCAAATCTGCCTGTTGTGATATGGCAGGATGTTTTGAAACCCAATCCACCGTTCAGCCTCAAGTGACGAATGTATTGACCCAATCCAAAGAATTACGAATACTCGGACTTTCGGGTGTGTACAATCAAATATTAGTGAACGGACTACCCATGATTCAGGGATTAAGTTATACCTATGGAATTAGTAATATTCCTGGAACTCTGGTAGATAATATTTTTGTCTCCAAAGGAGCCAACAGTGTACTTCAAGGCTATGAAAGTATCAGTGGACAGATTGCAGTCGAAACCAAAGACCCAGATAAAGGGGAAGTATTATTGGCGAATATCTATATCAACTCTTTCCAGGAAAAGCATTTTAACACGAATTTTTCCATCAGAAAAAATAAATGGAGTAATTTAATTGCCTTTCATTCTGTACAACCTGCCGCCAAAATAGATCGGGATCAGGATTTATTTCTGGACCTTCCCCTACTCACCCGTTATGGGGTACTAAATAAATGGAAATATGGCAACGAGAATGAAAAAGGATTTTCCACAACCCTAACTTTGCGCTATACATTTGAGGAAAGAATTGGAGGACAGGTACAATTTAATCCAATAGAACATACCGGAAGTAGGATACAGTACGGACAAGTGGTACAATATCATCAACCTGAATTGATGAGTAAATCTGGGTATCGATTTTCGGCCAAACATGCCCTGGTATGGATGCTCAGTGGATACCTTCAAAATCAGGACTCTTGGTTTGGCACAGTGCAGTACCAAGCGAAACAGAGAAATGCCTATGGCAATTTGCAGCATGAATTTACCTACGGAAAACACAATTTAAAATCTGGATTGAGTTTTCGTCATTTACTGTTAACAGAGGACATTCATATTAATGAAATGTCTCCCTCCCGAAATTATGCCGGTCAATATATACGGCATGAAAATATTCCCGGTATATTTTCCGAAAACACCCTGAATATCTGGGAAGATAAAATTACCTGGATAACGGGAATACGAGCAGATCATCATAATGTATTTGGGACACAATTTACCCCCAGAACTTTACTGAAATTCACGCTGTATCCTAAAACCATTTTGCGTTTGAATGCAGGCACTGGGTGGAGAACAGCCAATATTTTTTCTGAAAATATTGGATTATTGGTGAGCTCAAGAAATATTATTTTTGCAGAACAATTGGAGCCGGAAAAAGCAGTTAATACCGGAATTAATTTAACCCAAAAATTCGAGATTCAAGAACAAAATTATACAGGCTATCTATCATTGGATTATTATCATACCCAATTTCAAAATCAGATATTCCCAGATTACGATGCAAATTCTACAGAGGCTATTATTAAAAATTATAGAGGAATCAGTCGAAGTCAGGGTTTTCAGGCTGAAGTGAAAATTAATTTTTATCAGCATTTAGAAGTTAAAACAGGCTATACCTGGTTGTATGTATATCGTGAAAATTCCAGCGGTAGATATGAACTCCCTTTTAACACTCGAAATCGTTGGGTAAATACAGTGAGTTATAAACCTTTATCTGAACGATTTCATATAGATTTAGTATTGCATCATTATGGGAAACAAAAATTACCCAATACCCAAAACAATCCGGTTGAATACCAAAGACCGAATTACTCTATTCCCTATACCACGGTAAACATTCAATTCACCCTAAATGCCGGAAGGTGGGAATTTTACACAGGAGTAGAAAACATAACTGACTTCCGTCAAAGGCAGCCCATTCTCAGCTGGCAGAATCCCTTTGGTCCTTGGTTTGACACTTCCTCCGTTTGGGGTCCAACGCGCGGTAGAGAGGTATATGCCGGAATACGATATAAAATTTTCCAGAAAGAAGAGTAGCTATTGGAGATTATTCCCCCATCATTCATAACTCATAACTCATAACTCATAACTCATAATTTCACTTCCCTCAAAACAAATCACAAGCCACTCATTACCAAATAATTAAAGACTCGTTTACATTTTACTAACAAAATAATACCGAAATAATAATATTGAAGAGTTGTACAAATCAAAAATTTTTCCAAACTTTGATTTGAAGATTATAACCCGACAAACATGAAACATTTCTCTTCTCTTCTCTTCTCTTCTCTTCTCTTCTCTATTAGTATTATCCACCCATTAAATGCACAGGTGAGTGTCCCTCAGATATATCAGCAGGCACCTGGAAATTTTCAAGATAAAATCAGATACACCGATTCTGTGCTTTCGAAATTTCCAGATATTGCCCAAACGAAGGGGAGTGGGTACAAGCAATATATGCGAGAGAAAAGTTTTTGGGGGCCGAGGTTGGCGGGTTATTTGAATCCAGAAGAAGGAAGAAGAAATCAGAATAAAGCTTTGTATCAACATGCCTTAGATCATGAAGCTCGTGCCAATTCACTCAAAACTAATGCAACGAATCCTTCCTGGAATTTAGTTTCTGATTTTAACGGGATGGGTACAACTACAGTGAATGGAACGACCTACACTAGTAGTATCAGTACAGGATTGGTGAACGATATAGAAATTGATCCTACAGACCCAAATTCTTGGACGATTGCAGTAGCCGGAGGTGGGGTTTGGCAATCTTCTAATCAAG
>JBEIHC010000161.1:0-5096 GCA_040381555.1 Bacteroidia bacterium | reverse complement strand
TACGCTCCCGGCTTTGAAGAGGCCGGGAGCGTTTTTTTGTTTGGGCAGCACTGCCTTAGTGTGCAGCATTTAACCCTCCCCCGGTTTGTATGGGTTTTGTGGAGACGGGCAATTGGGTTTTGTATAGACGGGCAATTGGTTTTTGTAGAGACGGGCAATTGCCCGTCTCTACAGATGCATAATTTCATTCGGAACATCATTGTCTAGGAATTTAATTTTGATTATCCCAATTGTAAATAAAAATATCATTTCATGATTTTATTTGGGTTTCGTGGAGACGGGCAATTGGGTTTCGTAGAGACGGGCAATTGGGTTTTGTAGAGACGGGCAATTGCTACAGATGCATGATTTCATTCGACCTAGCATTTTTTAGGAATTTAGATTCGATTATTCCAATTACACATACAAATACCCATTCACAATTTTTTTTGGGTTTCGTAGAGACGGGCAATTGCCCGTCTCTACAGATGCATAATTTCATTCGACCTATCATTTTTTAGGATTTTTTTCCTGACTTGTCCCTTTTAGTGCGGTGAAAATATCTTGGTAGTGATGTCCTGCATCTTTTTCGTAATATTAGCTTTAATTACCACAGATTTACCTGCCATGTGATTCTGAATCTGACCGACAACTATCTTTTTGGCCTCATCTAAAAATCTTCTTATCGATATTCCAGCCTTGATCTCGATATGTATTGAGATAGTTGATGCCATAAAGCATATCAAGATATGCAGCCTGATTGGTTCCTCCTTATAATGGAAAATAGGTCTTGTTTGTAAGTCGCTTTTTGATACCCTAAAAGCCTGCTCTATTTTGTAGAGTTCATGATAACGCTCAATGATGGTTTTGTTGTCTGATACTTGCTCATCTAGATTCGTGTAATAACCCTTAA
Source organism: Bacteroidia bacterium (assembly GCA_040381555.1). GTDB lineage: Bacteria > Bacteroidota > Bacteroidia > J057 > RFSG01 > CANHCC01. Next base: position 4,204 of record JBEIHC010000161.1, on the reverse strand, counting down.
TCCCCAATCGTTTTTTAGTTTTTTCAATCAGTTCCTCATTGATTTCCAACTTCTGATTACTGGTCTTGGTAAACTTTATCTTTTTGGTCTTAGAGGGAGCTTCTATTACCTACTTTGCTTTTCAATTTGTTTGTTCATTTCGTATAAATCTTTACTATATCTTACAGAAGAATAACTACAAACGAGATAACCTAATTCGGTTTTTACCCTGATGCTTTTGCCGTCTTGTCTGTCAATCGTTTTATCTATAGAATCAAGCAATTCGCCGGAATGATTACCCATTCTTGCTCCGAGGATATAGCTAATATTGCTTTGAGTTAATTGTGCTATGTCTTCCGAACTAATCATAGCGGCATCCGCAACCACCGTAAATTCCTTTACCTTATTTCTTTGGATAAAATCCTTGATGACAGGAATAATAGTATGCCCTTCAAAAGTATTGCCCCGGAATATTTAATAGGCAATAGGAAAGCCTTCTTTCGTAACCATCAAAGTAATCAGTATCTGTGGCTGTTGGAATTTGTTTTCCTTAGAAAATCTATTCTTCCGAAATTCATCTTCCTCAAAGGCCTCAAAGTAAAGCGTTGTAACATCATAAAATACAATGTCGAAATTGAACGAATAATTTGTTTGGGCAAAAGCTACAACTTTGTTCTCCACGGATTCTTTTAGTTCAATGCATTAAGGCTCTATACGGTAATAATTTTTTCGACTATGCTTGATTCCAAAAAACTTTTCTGACAGTTCTAATGAACGAAGTTTAAAAGCGGGTTCTAATATTCGGATACATACCCAATCATTCAATAATGTAGGCAAATCAGTAAATCCAAACATATTCTGAATAAGCCTTACTTGTTGGTAGAAATAATGGTATTGAACGCCAATAAAACTACAATGATTGAGGTGCAATAATTTGTTCGGCTTTTCATCAGGAAACATTGACAACTGCCTGGAGTAGTCTTTTATCCATTCTTGTGCAGCAACCATCAGATCTGCAAGTTCAGATTCGCTGTGCGCCGATCCGACATGATGCGAAACGATCGGCCTGTTGTTTTGATACCGAACGACTTGTACCGCACTGGCTTTAGATGCGGTCTTTACTACCCTGATTTTCATGTCAAAATAGCCCCTTAGTGCGGTAAATTTACATAAATAAAATATCAATACATTGATAAACAATAATTTATCACCGCACTAAATTTAAAAGGGACAAGTCAGGAAAAATGGTAGAAATTTTGCTGTGCGTCACGCCCCTCCGTGCGTCACGCCTCATATTAAAATTAATCGAATATTTATTGCAAGCCCCGGGGCACCCACAAGGGGAGCCCCTACATTCAATCCCGAATTAATTGAATTGAATGATTTTTTTTTATCAATTTACTCTGTTCTTAATTGCAGATTTCGCCTTTTAGCTGTCCTGAAGGGACATCTCCCTTTCTGGGGGGCTTTAGCCCCCCCCAAAAAAAATGCGTATCTTTAAATTAAAGTTTATGCTCTGCTCCCGCCCCATACTCACCATCCCTGCCGGACCAGGATGGCTGCATCCTACCAATGCGATTAGTGGCCGAAGGACGCATGCCTGTATCAGAGGAACAAACAATAGTGGACTAAGCCAGAGAGGCATTGCTGTGAATGGTTCTTATTCCGGGAATTTCAGCCCTCCTATTGCTTCCAACTATCAACCCTCTTTATTTGATAATGCCGATTACGGAATAGATATTCAGGCAATAGATTTAGATGTTAGGGACGCTCAGTTTCAGAATATTTATTGCAATGGAGGGTTTAGTAATCCTCGTCCGATTCCGTATCCTTCTTTTACTGAGTGGCCAACGGCAATACGAACGAATGCCAATGGAGCAAGAAATGTTATTCTGAAAAACACCTTCTTTGCTTGCACCAATGGGGTAAATGCAATGCGTGCTACCCGGAATGTGATATCCAATAATCAATTTCCGAATACGCCAGGTTCAGCCTCACTTGCGAATATATCCTGGAATATAATGGTCTTTGATGGACCTTTGAATTCTACAGGAATCATTAATTTAAATAATATTCACTTTGGAAGGGCTGGGATACAAGTACAAGGTAATAGAACTTCCACAATATTAATTCAAGGTAATAAAATTCAGGGTGCGAGATTGGGAATTGTTTCCTGGAGAAATCCTCAGTCTAATATCGCCTCTGTGAGCAATGCGATTACAGCAACGCCCTTAGCCATACCCTTGAGTAATCTGCCTTGGAATGGCATTCATTATGATGAGTTGGGTTTTAATTCTGCTGTCATTCGGGGAAATACCATTGGTGCCAAAACTACCGGTATTTTTATGACGGGTATATCTGGTCCCTTGTCCTCGCAGGGTTTCCAGGTAAGGAAGAATACTATTAATATGACGACCAACCCTTTGTTTTCCAGTAGCAGTAGTATATGGGGAGAGAATCATGGGATTCGTTCGATTGCTTTAGACCGTCCGATTATTAGTTGGAATCATATTGATGGGCCTCATGTCTATTCTACCAATACTGTAAGCAATAGTTTATTGGGGATAGAGGTGGACAATAATACGAATCCTAGGATTTATTGTAACACGATACAAGAGGCGAAGGATGGGATAGTGATCACGGGACCAAACGCACCGGGGGAAGTTCGCCGAAATGTCCTAAACCCAGGAAGGACGGCTATATGGGGCAGGTCTGGAGGAGCTATGGGTGCTCAGATGAGTTGGCCATTGTCTAATGGTTTGTGGCATTCTTCGGATAATGAGTTTAATTGTCCGTTTAGTTTATCGGTGTTGAGAGCGGATGGGTCACTTGGATTTGGTTGGGCACGGTGGATCTTTAATCCAATTTCTACCCAAAATTTTAATCCAGGTAACTCTAATTGTATTTCAACTAATACTACAACATTTTCATCGTCCCCGGCCGGTATTTCCTGTATTAATGCATCAGTGCCATGTGCAATGCCAATTCCAACTAACACTCCAATTGCTTATATTACCGACTTCTCTCCTGACTTCTGCTATTTTTCTTCAACGCCTGCCAGAACAAGTGATGAGGAAGAAGATAATGGAAGCTTAGAAGAATTTCCTGAATACACAGTATCCGATACCTGGGTCAGTCAAATGCATGGAATATTGGATACTTTATTAGATTCATTAGAAAATCCTTTGCAAAAATATAATATGGAGTTGAATTTATACAGACATTTAGAAATGCAGGATTCTTTGTTACAGGTAGATAGTATATTGGCAAGCTGGTTTTCAGATTCTGAAAGGGACGAAATAGTTAAATTGCGAGAAATAGAAAGTTATCTGGCGTATGGTATTTATGATTCAGCTTTATGGGCTTTAAATAACTGGAATCCGGAAACCAATCATGAGTTAGCCTATAAAACAGTGTATTCGGTGACATCAAGATTGGGAACGGATTCGGTAAATATATTGACTGCTTCTGAGAACGAACAGCTTCGGGAAATTGCATTCTATTGCCCGGATTCAATTGGTACACCGGTACATCTTGCACGAAGTATTCTTTTGGTTTTGGATACTTTCTCTGGGATATCCGATTGTGAGTTTGCTAATCTTCAGTTTTTAGAGTCTGATTCCCTAAATTCGGATTCTTCTAGTTTCTCAAGTGGAGAGGTATTAAAAGTCTATCCTAATCCCGGAGATGAATTGGTCACATTCGAGCACTTGCTTCCTCAAGGTACTGATTATGCCTTTAGGGTTGTAAATGCCTTAGGTCAGGAAGAGTTTTGGGTAGAATTAGAGGAGGGTGATGATTTGTATGAATGGGACACAAAGACTTTGCAACAAGGTTTGTATTATGTATTCCTATATCATGATGGTTTACTGAAAGAATATAAGTTGTTGTCAATAATCCATTAATATGAAGCTTTCTTTTTTCTTATTCATTTTGCTTATGTGCCAGATTAATGGAATACTGGCACAGCCGATATATTCAACTGTAAAGCAGGGTAATATCTGGATGTTACCGGATTCTCTTGGACTTGATTTTAATTATTCTCCTCCGAAACCCTTTCGTGCCTCAACACCTTTTTATGATATGTCTTTGGCAGCGATATGCGATACATTCGGCAGGTTGAGGTATTACGATAAAGTAGAGAATATGATGAATCAGGTTGTTATGGATCGAGATAGCCAATGGATACCTAATGCAGTAAATCCCACTGGAAATGATTGGTCAT
>JBEIHC010000160.1:0-5107 GCA_040381555.1 Bacteroidia bacterium | reverse complement strand
TTCCGCAGGCTTCTTTAATGGCTGCGATTTCATCATAAACGAAATTATATTCCCCTGCAAGAAACTTACCTCGAGAAATAACCATATCAATTTCATCTGCACCCGCTTCTACAGCAAATCGGGTATCATCCAATTTAACCTGCAGGGGAGCCTGTCCGGCAGGGAAAGCTGTTGAAACGGAGGCTACCTTTACAGAGGAACCTTTCAGAGTAGCTTTGGCAATGCCCACCATGGAGGGATATACGCAAACCGCTGCAACGGTAGGTATTCCGGGCATTGCATCATGCATGTGCATGGCTTTATAGCACATCTGCTTCACCTTGCCTTCCGTATCTTTTCCTTCCAATGTGGTCAGGTCAATCATATTCAGGGCCAATTTTAACCCTTGAATTTTTGATTCTGTTTTGATGCTTCGCTTGGTAAACCGCTCCGCTCGCTCGATAATACCGACTTGATCTACAGGAATGTCCCGCAAAATCAATCCGGTTTTTTGCACAGTTTTACTCATAAATCTTCAAATAGGGGCGTAAATTAACACTTTATAGAATAGCGACCTACAAATTACAAGACGGGATTTTGTACTGAAATACAGGAATAGGACAAGGTAATTCAGAGACCAACAAAATCATGAACAAGAAAACCAAGCATTCGATTTTTCCTCTCCTAATAGGCAAAACAATTATCTATTCGAGGTAAAAAGGGTAGCAAACCAGAGTGAGAGCGGAGAGCGAGTGCGAGTATGAGATTAAAAAACGAGATTGAGAACCCTAACCTAACAAAATTCAACCACACACAAGCTGTGGTTAGTGGGTGGAATCCCCTCCCCTTTTCCTGGAAGGTTAGGCAAATCAGAGTGAGAGCGGAGAGTGAGAGCGCGCAAAATGTAAATACCATTAATCATTACCCACAATAAATGGCATAAAGCCAGAATTATCAGACTCAAAAAAATTATTACATCTGAATATCAACAGATTATAAATAATATTGTACCCCACTGTCTAATGCATAATTTTCTTATGTATATTTGTGTTATGTATTCATCAGAACTTATCAAAGGCACCCTCAAAACGATTGTGCTTAAACTCCTCAAAGAAGAGGGAAAATCATATGGGTATGAGATTACTCAGAAGGTTAAAGAAATGACCGGGGGTAAAATCATCCTCACAGAAGGCGCCCTATACCCTACCCTACATGCGATGGAAAAAAATGGGGAGGTAGCAACCGAGCTCGAATATATTGGAAAGCGGGTTCGAAAATATTACAAACTAACGCCACAAGGAGAATCTTTAGTCGTTGAGAAACTAAACGAATTTGCTGCCTTTCTGGAAACCATGCAATTTTTGCTTGACTTAAAACCGTCCGTACCGAATGCGTAACCTCAGTGAATCTCAAATTGAGTTCATTCTAACTGACCTTGAACAAAAAGGAATAACGCTGGAAGAACTCCGCACGAATCTGCTAGACCATATATGTTGTTTATTGGAGAATGAAATGCCAGAAGAGGGGGATTTTAAAGAACAATATGCTGAAATTCTTCAACGATTTTATCAAAAAGAATTAGTCGAATTACAAATAGAAACAGAACAATTGCTCACCTTTAAAAACTTTTACGCCATGAAAAACACACTGAAAATCACTGGAATTTTATCTGCCCTACTCTCTCTCATGGGAGCCCTAATGAAATCCTTCCACTTGCCCGGTGCAGGAATAACCCTCGTATTGGGAGGATTATTATTTAGCTTAGTCTTTTTGCCTTTGCTTATCATACTCAAATTCAGAGACGAAGCTAACCCTACGGATAAATGGGTACTCAGCCTGGGTTTCACCATTGGCATTTTTGCTATTTTGGGAATAATATTTAAGTTATTTAGTTGGCCTTATGCCAATATATTAATGGGCGGAAGCACAGTAGCCTTTGTATTTGGATATGTCCCTTTATATTTCATCTCCCGCGTTCGCCGTCCGGAAATAAGGTTTAATACCACAGTAAATTCAGTATTAATGATGGCCTGTGGCTGCATGCTTTTTTCTTTGTACAATTTGAATCCAAACAAAGGAATCATCGAAAATCAAAAAGCTTCCCAGGAATATTTGAGTGAATCAATCGAATCTTTTCAAGAGGCCAATACTCAATACAATTGGGAATCCGAAATACCGAACTCTCCCTATTTGGCCTCTGCTGCCAATGCATTGCGCTCCATTGACAATTGTAAAATAAACTTAGTGATGGCATTAGAATCCATTTCAGAACAGGAAGCCCGGTCCTTCAACTTAGTCAATCTGAGCAAACCTACGGAAATAAATATTGTCCATAAACAGTTTGTACTCAATACAGATTCCGTAGGCGCGCAATACTTACTCCAACAACTGGTGGCCTATAATCAACACTCCTCGTCCTTATTTGGTCCCAACAGCGAGAAAATTATTCCGGTAGATCATTTAAAGTTTGAAGGAATCCATGCAGCAACCGTGTTCCAACAACTTTCCCAATTGCAATGGCATATCTTATCCAGCATGAACAGCTATTTGATGCATGCTTCTGCAGAAATGAAAAACAATCCGGAACAGAAAGATGCACACTGAACAGAAGATAACACTCCTTAGAAATTAGTCCCGATTAGACTATCAAACAATTAATTAAAAGTCTGGGCCTATGTAAGCCTTCCTGAAAATTCAGCAATTATATTGATACAGTGATCTCTTCCGGCAAAGTCTCAGGGCTCCGGAAGAGATTTTTTTTTGAGAGCTAGGTAAGCCTTTGCTTAGGGTAAGTGATTGCTTGGGGTAAGTAATTGCTTAGGGTAAGTCATTGCTTAGGGTAAGTAATTGCTTAGGGTAAGTCATTACTTAGGGTAAGTCATTGCTTGGGGTAAGTAATTGCTTAGGGTAAGTAATTGCTTAGGGTAAGTCTTTGCTTGGGGTAAGTCGTTGCTTAGGGTAAGCCAAAATAGCTTATGACCAATCTTTTCAGCCTCTATTCCAAATAAATGCCTATTTTTTTGGATTCTATTCCATAAAAAAGGCTATATTTTTGGATTTCAATCCAAGAAAATGGCTATTTATTTGGATTTTAGGTGAATTTGCACTGTAAAACAGTTTTTAGAGTTTCCGTATTGTTAGGCCTAAATCCTGTTTATTCTTCGCCTAATACCGACAATAAATCCTGCGCATATGATCCAAAGAAAATTGCTCTCTGTATTGCAGTCCAAGCTGAATAAAAAGAAAGCCATTATTGTCATTGGCGCAAGGCAGGTGGGGAAAACAACCTTGCTCAAGCAGCTACCTGGGTTTTCCAAAAAGAAGATCCTCTGGCTCAATGGAGACGAAGCCGATACCCGGGTGCTGTTTCAATCTGCCTCAGTAACCCAATTAAAAAAGCTCATTGGCAAAAATGAGATTGTGATTGTGGATGAGGCCCAAAGAATCAAAAAAATAGGAGTAGGATTGAAACTTATCACGGATGGCATTCCGGAAGTGCAGCTGTTGGTTACCGGAAGCTCCTCCTTAGAATTGAACAACACGATTCATGAGCCGTTGACTGGCCGGAAATGGGAGTACCAACTATATCCCCTATCCTTCGCCGAAATGGTGGATCACCATGGCTTACTCGAAGAAAAACGCCTGATCTCCCATAGGCTTCTCTATGGCTATTTCCCGGATGTGATTAACCACCCGGGAGAGGAAAGAGAAATTTTAACCCAGCTGACGGATAGCTTTCTGTATAAGGATGTCCTTTCTTTGGATTCGCTCAAAAAGCCGATTGCTTTACAAAATCTACTCAGAGCCTTGGCTTTTCAGGTAGGCTCTCAGGTCTCTTATAATGAACTATCCCAAGTCTGTGGCATGGATGTAAAAACGGTGGAAAAATACATCGGGCTATTGGAACAAACTTATGTATTGTTTAGGATGAGTTCTTACCATCGCAACCTAAGAGGCGAATTAAGCAAAAGTAAAAAAATTTACTTTTATGATACCGGCGTACGAAATGCCTTAATCAACAATTTTAATACGCCGGAATTTCGTCAGGATATAGGAGGCTTATGGGAAAATTTTCTGGTGGTAGAAAGAATGAAACACCTGGCCTACTCAGGTCGCCGGGTAAACAGCTGGTTTTGGAGGACGGTTGGGCAACAGGAAATAGACCTGATAGAGGAAGAAAACGGAGCCATGCGTGCCTTTGAATTCAAGTGGAATTCCAAAGCAAAAGTCAAACTCACGCCAACCTTTGCCAATGCCTATCCGGAATCCAGCTTTGAGGTGATTCATCCGGGGAATATGGAGGAATTTGTGGGGGTGTAGTAGAAGTAATACATCTGAATAATTCCCAAAATTATATTCTTAATCCTACCCAAAACAGGAGTACAATTCTTAATTATATTCCTAGGTATTCATTGGGTTGGAACTACCAGGATGGAATACATTTTTCGGTTTCTCATGATGGAATTGAGAATTAATTTCTGTCAAATAATTGCATAAGAAATTCTCATATTTTTTGTAATTTACCCATACAATTAAAATGATATGGCTACTTACTCCGAAGGCCTCAACGGCGTCAAAATCTTACTTCCCTCGAATTGGATCACTACTAATGGCAGGGATGGGAGCAGAATCGCATTTCCTTCCGGCTGGACAAGTACGGAAGGGCGTGGCGGAAAGCGCATTCCCATACCCACAGGATGGCTCTGGACGGAGGACCTGCAGGGCCGTAAGATTCCTCTGCCCCCCGGCTGGCTCTGGCGGGAGACACCTGAAGGCGCTCGTATTCCCTTGCCCCCTACGGCACAAAGCACACAGGGCCATGCAGGAAATACCCTGGTGGTAGAGGCCGGCAACCGAAAAATCACAGTCGGGGCGTATGAAGTTACGGTGCTGGAAAATGGAATGCTGATATCTGGAAATGGAGGGACGATATGGGTGGGGTATTAATCCAATTTAGCCAGTCTATACTAGGGATTTTATTGCTAATTCAATGTAATCAAATCCTGGGTCAAATAGATAAAAAGGAGATTCAGACCAAGGCTTATCAGTTTTATGAATCTGGAGTATTGGATTCTGCTTCTATTTATTATCAATATGCACTTGAAAAATTCGCTCCAGATGCGAATAC
>JBEIHC010000159.1:0-5193 GCA_040381555.1 Bacteroidia bacterium | reverse complement strand
TACCAAACTTAACATTCTTCATGATAAATAATTAAAGTTTTGGCAAGTTTTAATTATTTAACTAATAAAAATAAATTAATACATGTGCATAATTTGTTGATTTGTATACATTTACGAACATTTGTTTGCATAGACAAGCCGGAGGAGAGGGGACGCCGCCCACAAGCCACAGCTCGTGAGCTTTTAGCTTATGTTAATTGGCAAAAAACAGCAACTCGTTATAATTTAATCTTTTATTTACCCAAATAAAACCACTAACCACTAATAACTAACCACTAATTAAAACGTCTGATCCGCAATAATCTTCCACTTCCCTTTTCTTTTTCGAAACACCACCATAAAATGGCCTTGGGGAATATCTCTGGCACGGGTTAATTTCCATTTGCCCATGACTACTGCCGATCTGGGTCCTGTGTTTAATACTTGCTGAATGTCAAATTCCATTACACCCATGGAATTCATATCACTGTAATTCTTTTTGTAGGCATTCAGGGTGGCTTCGTATCCTAAGCGTACTCCGCCCGGACTTACAAATATCATTTTCTCGCTGTTCAAATAGCCTTGCATGAATCGCTCGATGTCTCCATAATTCCAAGATCTTTGCTGCTCCATGAGTACTTCACGGACTTTTTTATCTCTGACTCTGAATCCACAGGAAGAATAAAGGGAACTCAAGAGAATAGCGGCAATAAGAGGGTAAATCTTTTTCATAAGGAGATTCTTTTTAGAAAGGTAAGAACAATTTCATAAAATTCCCCGGGTGCTTCGGCATGCACCCAGTGGCCTATGTCTGGGAGGGTTTCGAGCTCTAATTCTGGGAATAATTCCCGATAGGCTGGCAGGTAGGGGTCTTGCACATAGGGAGATGCTCCTCCTCGTATGACTAAGGTTGGTCCGGAATAGACTCTGTTTCCGGGAATTTCTTCCAGGATTTTATCGTATTCCGCTCTTAATACCGGCAAATTCATTTTCCAGGAATATTTTCCCTCCGCAGATCGGTCGATGTTTTTCAGTAAAAATTGTATCACCCCAGGCTCCTGAATATGCAGACTCATAATCCGCTCTGCCTGGGAACGATTTTCTATTTCATCGAACCGCACCGCTTCCAATGCCCGAAACACTGAATCATGGTGGGACTCATATTGAACCGGTGCCATATCCGCTATTACGAGTCCGGCCACTCGTTCTGGATGGGATAAGGCTACTTCCATTACTGTTTTGCCCCCCATGGAATGCCCTAAGAGTAAGGCTTTGGAAAGCCCTAACTGGTCCATGAATTCGATTAAATCCTGAGCCATGTCAGGATAGGAGTGCTCGGGCGTGTGGGGAGATTTACCATGATTTCTCTGATCTACTAGGTAAGTTTCGAATTCTTCCCCAAAAGATCTGCCCAGGGTAATCCAATTGTCCAGTGCTCCAAACAATCCATGAAGAATGATGAGAGGATATCCATCCCCGAGCACTTTGTAATTTAACTGCATAGTCAAAATTACAGGGAAAATTGAGAAGTTGGGATTTTCTATTCATCCTTGTGTTGCATTGGTAGGGGCACCCCTTGTGGGTGCCCCTACTATTGGGCACCCATAAAGGGAGCCCCTACTATTGGGCACCCATAAAGGGAGCCCCTACGCCTCCCGGGTTTAAATGTGTAATTTCGCATCGTGTTTGCTTTTTATCGCCTTTATAGACAGGATTTGCGGGAGACCATTCATTTGTCTGTACCCATTATCATTGCCCAGTTGGGTTTGGTGCTAATGGGTGTGATAGATACCATTATGGTGGGGCGAATTGGGGCAGCGGAATTAGCGGCATCCGGAGTGAGTAATTCCGTTTTTTTTCTGATTGCGGTGGTAGGCTCAGGCGCTTTGTCTATGGTTTCTCCTCTAGTGGCAGGTAGTAGATCCAAGAAAGGTAAGATTGAATCTCCGGGAAATATTCTGAAATCAGCCCAGGTTGCAGGTTTTATATTGGCCATCCTAACCGTGATTGTGATGATAGTGTTGGCCTTAAACTTCCATTGGTTTCGGCAAGAAGAAACGGTGGAAAAGCTGGCGGCATCGTATCTGTTAATTATTGCGGTATCTGTTTTTCCAATGTATTATTTCTGGGCGGGGAAACAATTTACGGATGGAATGGGGGATGTGCGGATTTCCATGCTCATCACTTTGGTGGGATTAGTAGCGAATACCTTTTTGAATTGGATTTTTATTTTCGGCAATTTCGGATTTCCGGCCATGGGCTTAAATGGAGCTGGAATAGGTACTCTACTGGCTCGAATTATAATGGCAGTTCTTACTTTTGGTGCCATTCATTCTTCGGGTCGGTTTCAGGAGTTTTTAGAACATACCCGGGTTCGGAAGAGATTGGTGATGAAAATTTTTAGACTGGGAATTCCTTCTGGAATGCAGTATTTCTTCGAAGTAGCCGCTTTTAGTGGAGCAGCTATTCTGGCAGGATGGATTAGTGTTGCTTCTTTGGCGGCGCATCAGATTGCCATTAACCTTGCCTCCATCACCTACATGATAGCTGCAGGATTCTCAGCAGCTGGGGCAATAAGAGTAGGAAATGCCCGAGGAATACAAAGTTCATCAGGAGTGATAAAAGCAGGCACGGCGGCCATTCTGCTGTCCTTTTTATACATGAGTATGATGGCCTTGATTTTTATCAGCTTCCGGCAATTTCTCGTAGCTTTATATATTGAGGATGTGGAAGTGGCTTCTATTGCCTCTGGGCTATTGGTCATCGCAGCATTTTTTCAACTCTCAGACGGGGTGCAGGTTGCAGGACTTGGAATATTGAGAGGAGTCTATGATGTCTATATTCCGACAGCCATTACCTTATTCGCTTATTGGATTGTGGGGATTCCACTTGGTTACTATTTAAGTGATAGTCAGGCTATGGGGGTAGAGGGAATTTGGTATGGATTATTAATTGGCCTAACCTTTTCAGCGATTCTGTTGGTACTGAGATTTTACTGGGTTACCAGGATTTCCAAATCATAGGTTGACACCCAACTGAGGGTGACAATTTTCAATAGCTTTTCAAACTAATGGCTCTTCGCCGTTTTTAGTGGGTAATTAAAAATTCCAAACTTTTTTATTTGAGCAAATGTATAGTCGGTCGTTGAGTAGGCCGAGGAAGAAAACTTAAGAGAAACTTTGTTTGGGACGGCCGTATCGAAGCGCCGACGGTAGGAATAAATAATACCTTAATTAAATGATCGGTGTTCTATTAACCACCCGCCCAGACATGCTTCGACCAGGCTCAGCACAAGTACTTCGACCAGGCTCAGCACAAGTACTTTGACCAGGCTCAGTACAGGCTTCGATATGATTCTTTCATATGTTTCATTAAATAATCTAATTGGCGTATGAGTCTATACTTCGACGGGGCTCAGCACATCGATCAGTGACTGGGCTAGCATACCCGCCGATATCAGGTATGCTTTACTTTTAATGGATAGTCTTATACCAAGTCCTACAATTAAATGGAAAACATCAGGATATTCTGCTCACAAAAAAGGCATAGCGCCAAACTATTAGTAAGCCCTTAAATCCTCCTTTTTATCAATATGTTAAAAAAAATCGAAATAGTGTAATCCTATCTAGTTAGACAAGATTTAACTTACATTTGAAATAAGAAAACTGGATATGAGAAAGTTATTGTTTGTCGGAATTAGCGTTCTAGCCTATGTGTTAGTAGCTGGTACAATTGATTTAGGTAACTTATATAATTACGCCAATCAAACAGTGCCCGCTTATATTGCAAAGGATAATACAGGAGCAAATGCTATTACCGATGCGGGTGCTACGCTGGGAAGAGTGTTGTTTTATGATAAAAAATTATCTGCGAATGGCACAGTCTCCTGCGCTTCCTGTCATCAGCAGAAGTTCGCCTTTGGAGATTCCTTACGCCTGAGTGTTGGGTTGACAGGAGGCTTAACAGGCCGGCACTCTATGCGTTTGATTAATTCAAGATTTGCTACTGAAACCCGATTCTTCTGGGATGAAAGAGCTACTTCATTAGAAGATCAGACTACTCGTCCCATACAGGATCATGTCGAAATGGGATTTAGTGGAACAAATGGAGATCCTGCAATAGACTCTTTGATTCGCAAATTAGAAGCCGTTGAGTATTATCAGACTTTATTTACTCAGGTATATGGTAGCTCAGTAATTACGGAGGATAAAATTCAAAAGGCTTTGGCACAATTTATCCGGAGCATTCAATCCTTTGATTCAAAATTTGATGCCGGTCGTGCTCAGGTAGCCAATGATGCAGCGCCTTTTCCGAATTTTACAGCAGATGAAAATGCCGGAAAATTATTGTTCTTAAATCCTCCCAATCAAGGCGGTGCCGGATGTCAGGGCTGTCATAGAGCTCCAGAATTTGATATAGATCCGAATAGCAAAAACAATGGCGTGATTGGGGTGGCAGGAGATTCTACTTTAACAGATCTCACCAATACACGGGCTCCTTCCCTTCGTGATCTGTTTAATCCGAATGGTACATTGAATGGACCTTTGATGCACACCGGGAATTTTAATTCTATTGACTTGGTCATTCAACACTATAATCAGGTGCCTCAGAATCCTAATAATACTAATCTGGATCCAAGAGTTTCCGGTCCGGGAGGGAACCTACAATTAACTCAGCAGGAAAAAGACCAATTGGTTGCCTTTCTCAAAACCCTCTCTGGCAATGATGTTTATACAAATGTCAAATGGTCAACCCCATTTGATGTATCGGGCGATCTTACCTTGATTTATCCAGTTAGCGTACAGAATGAACTTACTCCGGAGTTATTTAATCTGTATCCTAATCCTGCAAGCATTACTACGAATGTAGAATTGGCAACTGGCAATTATCAGGTTCAGGTTATTAATTCTTTAGGTCAAACAGAACAAGAATTATTTACCGGATGTAGCCTGAAATTAGATATTTCTACTCTGAATAGGGGGGGGTATTGGGTGAAAGTAACAGACCTAAACAAACAGAGTCAGCAGGTGAAGCGATTGAGGGTGGAATAAACGAAGTAAGGATGAATTCAATTCAGGACTCATCGATTAAAGTATAGCAATTAATACTCAGAAAAAATGGCCAGAGGTTCTGGTCATTTTTTTTCAGTTTAGGGTAAACCTCGTTTTAGGGTAAACAAAAAAAGCGACCAGATATTCGGATCGCTTTTTCCTT
>JBEIHC010000158.1:0-5264 GCA_040381555.1 Bacteroidia bacterium | reverse complement strand
TAAAAAGCACTATAATGCACTTTGATAAAATTATCCTCTTAATAAAAGAACGAAGAGCTGCTCTCAAGGTTACTCAGGAGATGCTTTCGGATTTATCCGGGGTCGGATTAAGGACGCTCAAACAAATCGAAAGTGGGAAAGGGAATCCTACTCTAACAACAATTAACCGAATAGCGGATATATTGGGGATGGAACTGAGTTTACAATTGAAAAACCTGAACAAGCCAAAATGAGAAGCGCAAAAGTATTTTATAAAAGCGAAGAAGCTGGTGTCCTACAGCAAAAGGATGATGGCAGCTATTCTTTTGACTACAACAACACTTGGTTGGACAATCCCTTAAAACCCTCCATCAGTTTGACTTTACCCAAGAATCAAACATCCTTTCAATCCTCTACCCTTTTTCCATTTTTTTTCAATTTGCTACCTGAGGGCGACAACAAACAAGTGGTGTGCAAGTTAAACCGCCTTGAAGAGGATGATTATTTTGGACAATTAATCGTAGTTGGACAATATGATACAATTGGCGCAGTGAAGGTTGTGGAATTAAAACACCCAAAATGAAGCATCCGGATATACATCATTGCCCAGGTACACTAGCTGAAGGATTTGAAACTTATAGTCCTACAGCATTAAAAAGGGTTTTTTCCGGAAGAAAAGTTCACCACTTACTGCCCTTAGACTCCCCAGTTGTAAATAAAGAAACCGAGGATCAATTTTTATCCTATCGCCAATACATTTCAATCTCGGGTGTACAAGAAAAATACTCCGTGAGACTGGAAAAAAATAAAATCCTATTTGTCGGAAAGGGCGAATCCGGAACCCATATTTTAAAACCCATTCCAAGTAATGTAAGAAAGCCCAAACAAATGCCGGCAAATGAGCATTTAACCATGCAAATCGCTCGGCAAATTTTTAATATTGAAACGGCGGAGAATGCGTTAATGTTTTTTCAGAATGGTGAACCTGCTTATATCACAAAACGATTTGATATTAATTCGGATGGAACAAAACTGGCTCAGGAAGATTTTGCCTCCCTATCCGGCAAAAGCCCGCAAACACATGGAAGTCAATTTAAATACATGGGACATTACTTTGCCTTATTTGAAATCATGCAGCAATTGCTCCCGGGATATAAAGTCGAAGCGCCAAAGCTTTTTAAATTGTTGTTATTCAACTACCTCTTTTCAAACGGAGATGCCCACTTAAAAAACTTCTCTATACTGGAAACACCTATGGGTGACTATCGTCTGAGTCCCGCCTATGATTTATTAAATACTCGGATACATATTGAAGATTCTGATTTTGCCCTAGAAGAAGGGTTGTTGCCCGCCTCCCAAAGACAGGGAAAAATGCGAAAACAATTTAAAGTATTAGCGCTGGAAGCAGGAATTAATGAAAAAATTTATAGTAATATCGTTACACTAATGACATCTCATTCGGAAAAAATTGAAAAAATGATTAATGCTTCCTTTTTGAAAGAATCCTCCAAAAGAAATTATTTACAATGTTATCAAGGACGATTGAAACAATTGATGAAATAAAAGGAATGAATGCTCGGTAAAGAGTTCTCGGTGAATTCAATACTTTACCCATCCTGATTATACTTAGCCAAAGTATTGAACAAACAGTAAGGCACTCAGCCAACTACCCCTATTTTACATGGCTACAAACCCAACTCAATACATAGTCTACTAAAAAATCATCCCCCAACTACAGTAGCTTTTTCCTTCTTCCGAAAATAATAATTCAAACCCAGATTTAGTCCCCCATACACTAATTGAAAACTATGAGTATTCAAACCACCGGATGATAATCCCAAACTATAATTGAAACCTCCCGGAGAAACTTCAAATCCTAATAGGGGTGTTGGAAAGAAAACAAATACAGGAGAAAAGGATGCCCCCACGGATTGCAAATTCGATTTAAAGAGGTATTCTGTGTTCAGGTAATAACTGTTTTGCTCAGACTGAAAAGATTGATACCTAAGGCTTCCATCTAACACAAATCCCAGGGTTTTACCCATTGTAAAATACCGTCGTATAAACATTCCCGCCTGATAACTTTGATAAAAATATTTTTCCGGATATTGATTTTCCTGATATTTGTTTTGAATACCCAATCCATAACTTATCACCCCTCCCATAGCCAGTTTGTCCGTGATAAACTTTCCATACAATGGTGAGAGACTGAGGTCCGCATTTTTATCATACAACCTTGGTTCACCTTCCCCATTTTTTATGTTGTTATTTCGAACCAGAAAAGAACCTCCAATAAAGGAATCGCCTTTTTTGAATTGAGCAAAAGCAGTTGTAATTAATAGCCAAAGACAAATGGCACTCCTGCGTAAATATTCGTCGCATCTATTATTTCTTGTTCTCATACAATCTTTCATTTTCGGATATAATAATTGATGCCTAATTTAAATTGCCCTAATCCGGCGAACCACTCATAATCCCGGACAGCATCTGTTCGATTGTTTTTCCAAGCAAACCCTACAGAACCAATCCCAACTTCAAAGCCCCAGGCCGGCGTTGGAAAATAAATCACCGCAGGCCTCAGAGCAAGTTGCCACTCATGTAAATCGGATGGACGAGGACGGGAGTAACTGGCATCCTGTAAAATATACTGGTAATTGAACTGCCCATGAATTGTCCAAAGGCAGCGATCCGATAAGGTGAAAAATCGTCGCCCCATTAAACCAGCACCAAATCCAAACATATCATCACTACCACGATTTCTTTCCAATCCCACCAAGATGCCTGCCTGAGCACCTAGTGCATATTTCTCATTCAGCACAAACCCTAACAGGGGATTCACATTCAGAACAATGCTTTCGGGAGTTGGGAAGATAAATTCCTTCATTTCTCGTTGCGCCGCCCCAAAAATAAAGGCAGTTCCTCCGATAAATTTATCCCCACGGGAGAGTTGCGCATGAAGGGTTGTGGTGATTCCTATCAAAAATAAAATCAGCCCTCTCATTGAATTAATTCTGAAATAATATGTCCATTCAAAAATACCATCCATTTAGTTAACTAGGATTGTTTCAATATCAAAACAAATATATGTTTTTTTTTTCAACACCAAAATTTCAAACAAAAAAAAAGCACCAGTCTCCCAGTGCTTTTTTCTCTTTTATTCTTAATTATTTACAGTTGTTCCTTCACCGCCGCTAAAAACTCCGCATCCGTTACGGAGGTACGGGGGGAAATTACCTTTGCTAATTTGCCTTCTTTACTCACTAAAAATTTCTGGAAATTCCAACTGACCTCTCCCTCATGCCAGCCGTTTAATTCTTTCTTGGTTAAATACTGATATAGGGGGTGCATGTCGCTTCCTTTTACAGATATTTTGCTAAACATCGGGAAAGTAACCCCGTATTTCGTAGAACAAAAGGTTTTGATTTCTTCATTGGTGCCGGGTTCTTGTCCCATGAAATTATTGGCAGGGAAACCTAAAACCACAACTCCTTTGTCTTTCCAAGCTTCATGAAATTTCTCGATTTCCTCATATTGAGGGGTGAGGCCACATTTTGAAGCTACATTGACCAAAACCAACACTTTTCCCTTGTAATCTTCAAGATTGACGGGCTTTCCGTCGATGTCATTGAGCGTGTACTCATACACTGTTTTTCCGGTGTCGATCATTTGTCCGTTTGGTTTTCTAATTTTTGTTTTTAAATTGAAGGCCATAAACCCCAGTCCAGCTAGGGTAAGGATGATTACTGCAAGAATAAGTTTCATGTTTTTGTATTAATCTACTCCAGAACAGCATCCGGGAAAATATAATTCCGGAAAATCATTAAACTTTTGAAAGGAGACAAAATGATGTTAGTTAAAACCTATGCCAGTGCTGTGTTTGGGGTAAGTGCCTGTACCATCACTGTAGAAGTAAATGTGGGCGGCGGATTCGGCTATGCCATGGTCGGATTGCCCGATAATGCTGTCCGGGAAAGTAAAGAACGGGTATTCACAGCCATCCGACATATCGGAAAAGAAATTCCCCGACATAAAATCACGATTAACATGGCCCCGGCAGACATTCGAAAGGAAGGCTCTTCCTATGACCTCGCCATTGCCATCGGTATTCTCGCTGGCTCCGGACAGGTAGATCCCGAAAAATCCTGTCAGTACATCTTAATGGGAGAACTCTCCCTGGATGGAAACCTGCAACCCGTGAAAGGAGCTCTACCCATTGCTATTCAGGCGCGAAAGGAAGGGTTTAAAGGCATTCTCCTTCCTGAAATCAATGCCAATGAAGCAGCTATTGTGAATCAGTTAGAGGTGATTCCCATTCGCTCCTTAACGGAGGCAGTGCAATACCTCAATGGTCAGCTGGCAATCGAACCCAGGCATCAAGACACCCGGAGTATTTTTGCCCAAGCACATGACCGCTATGAGGAAGACTTCTCCGATGTGCGGGGCCAGTATGCCATCAAACGCGCCATGGAAGTAGCAGCTGCCGGCGGACATAACATCATTTTAATTGGTCCCCCGGGTGCAGGAAAAACCATGCTCGCCAAAAGATTGCCGACTATTCTGCCCCCCATGACTTTACCAGAAGCATTAGAAACCACAAAAATCCATTCTGTAGCTGGAAAGATGGGCAAAAACGCTTCCCTCGTTTCTACTCGACCTTTTCGTGCTCCCCATCATACCACTTCGGATGTCGCATTAGTAGGCGGAGGCGGCATTCCTCAACCGGGTGAAATCTCTCTGGCACATAATGGTATTTTATTTCTAGATGAATTACCCGAATTTAAACGCACCGTATTAGAAGTAATGCGACAACCTTTAGAGGACAGATGTGTAACAGTTTCGCGGGCAAGATTCTCTGTGGTATATCCTGCTTCATTTATGTTGGTGGCAAGTATGAATCCCTGCCCCTGTGGCTATTACAATCATCCCACGAAGGATTGCCTATGCGGACCTCAGGTCGTGCAGCGCTATTTATCTAAAATCAGCGGGCCTTTATTAGATCGAATAGATTTGCAGGTTGAAGTTACTCCGGTAGAATATTCGGAGCTCTCTTCGAAAATGCTTGGAGAGAGCAGTGCCGATATTCGCAATCGGGTAATTCTGGCTCGGGAAAAACAAATAGCCCGATATGAAGAATATCCCGACATTCACCACAATGCCATGATGCCCTCCCGATTGGTGCGTAAAATTTGCGAGTTGGATGTAGCCTCCGAATCTTTATTAAAAACTGCTATGACAAGATTAGATTTATCCGCACGAGCTTATGACAGAATATTAAAAGTCTCCCG
>JBEIHC010000157.1:0-5428 GCA_040381555.1 Bacteroidia bacterium | reverse complement strand
ACGGAGTAAAAATTACGAACCTGATTTTCGATAAAGTATTGTTGAATATCGCCCATCATACGAAGGGCAAATTCAGTAGAAAATATGCAGGTATTTTGTGCTTGATCTTCTTTGAGAATATCTGCTTGTACCGTTCCTCTAACAGAGCTGATGGCTTGCTGTTTCAGCTTCGCATACACATCCGAAGGCAATACCTGATCTCCTGTTAAGCCTAAAAGCATTAATCCTAAGCCATTATTTCCCTCGGGTAATCCTCCTTCATACTCGGGCCTTTTTGTTTTGCCGGCAGCATAAATGGATTCAATTTTTTTCTGCACTGTTTCCTGCAATCCATTTTCTAGAATATACTTCTCGCATTGCTGGTCAATGGCTGCATTCATAAAGAAAGCCAGTACGATGGGAGCGGGACCATTGATGGTCATGGACACAGAAGTACTTGGAGAGCAGAGGTCGAATCCGGAGTATAATTTTTTGGCATCGTCTAAGGAAGGAACCGAAACCCCGGAGTTTCCGATTTTCCCATAAATATCTGGACGCACATGCGGATCTTCTCCGTAGAGGGTAACTGAATCAAACGCAGTGCTTAAGCGTGCAGCAGGCATCCCTAAGGATACATAGTGAAATCTGCGATTAGTTCGTTCAGGCCCACCCTCTCCTGCAAACATTCGGGTTGGATCTTCCTGCGTACGCTTGAATGGATACACACCGGCAGCATAAGGGAATTCACCTGGAACATTTTCTGTCAGGCTCCATTTGAGAATTTCACCCCAATCTTTTGTTCTTGGAAGAGATACTTTAGGAATCTGAAGGTGAGATAGAGATTCCGAAAAATTGGGCACTTTAATTTCTTTGCCTCGAACTGTATAGGTAAAATACTCGCTTCGATAGTTGGCACATTTCTGCTCCCAGTTATTCAGAATTTCTTTACAAGTGCTATCCAACAGAGCATCCGTTTGCTTATACTTTTCTTCCAGTCCCTTTAAAATAATTTCTCGGGTATCTGAGGGAAGAGCCGTGTCGGATTTTAGGCTGTCTAAAGTACCCTGAATTTGGTACAAGACCGTTGCGATACCAACTTGCTTATGGATGAACTGATTATAGCGATCACTTTCTTCGGCTATTTCTGCCAGGTAACGCGTACGATCTGGGGGAATGATAAAAATCTTTGAACTTATTTCATCAGAAGAGAGAAAAGAGGAATTCAAATCGGCATTCGTTTTCTCCTGAATTTTATTCATCAAGGCTAAATACAATTCATTGACACCGGGGTCATTGAATTGAGAGGCAATGGTCCCATAAATGGGCATTTCATCCGGGCTTTTGTCAAATAATTTTTGGTTGCGTTGGAATTGTTTTTTGACATCTCTGAGCGCATCGGGGGCACCTCGTTTATCAAATTTATTGATGGCTACGAGGTCGGCATAATCGAGCATATCGATTTTTTCCAACTGGGTAGCTGCTCCATATTCTGGGGTCATGACATAGAGAAACACATCGGCTATGTCGGTAATTTCGGAACCAGACTGGCCAATACCGGCAGTTTCGACGATAATGAGATCATAGCCGGCGGATTTCAAGACAGATACGGATTCTTGTACGGCTTTACTGACGGCGGTATTGGCTTCACGGGTAGCGAGTGAGCGCATATATACTCTGTCTGAAGATATACTGTTCATTCGAATTCGATCCCCAAGCAATGCCCCTCCTGTTTTTCTTTTGGAAGGATCTACGGAAAGGATGGCAATTGTTTTCTCTGGAAAATCAACGAGGAATCTGCGCACGAGTTCATCTGTTAAAGAGGATTTCCCGGCTCCCCCAGTGCCAGTTATTCCCAATACAGGCACGGTTTTTCCTTCAAGCAATTTCTTTACCTCTTGCAAAAATTCATCCGCTCCCTCCCGAGAATTTTCAATTACCGTAATCGCCTGAGCGATGCTTCCGGGGTTTTTGCGTCCTTCCTTTTTCCATTCACCATTTAGAGCGGTGCGTGTAGTGAAATCACATTTTTCGAGAAGGAGATTAATCATTCCTTGCAAGCCCATGGCACGCCCATCATCGGGAGAAAATATTCGGTCAATACCGTATGCATGGAGTTCCGCTATTTCGGTGGGGAGAATGGTTCCTCCACCGCCGCCAAAAATGCGAATATGTCCGGCACCTTTTTCGCGTAGGAGGTCATACATGTACTTGAAGAATTCCATGTGGCCACCTTGGTAGGAGGTGAGGGCGATTCCCTGCACATCTTCCTGAATGGCACAGTCGACAATATCCAATACCGATCGGTTATGTCCGAGATGAATGACCTCAGCCCCACTGGACTGGAGAATTCTCCGCATGATGTTGATGGTAGCATCATGACCGTCGAAAAGGGAGGCGGCGGTAACGATTCGGATTTTATTTTTTGGCTGATAAGGAGCTATGGTTTCCATGGACTTTAAATAGGGAAAAAATGCAGGACGGACAGAAGGAGTTCTGAGCGTCCTGCAAATTTCAGGATATTTCCCCGTTTAGCGAAATAGAAAGCTTGAAAATAGTGCTCATTAGAAATATCTACCCTAGGCTATGTAACCAGGAATAAGAGATTCGGGAGATAGATTTTTGGCTAAGTCGTGCTCGAAACCATACCTCGAGGGGGAACCATTCCCCAGAAAGGGGAGTCCAAGGGTGAATTTCGGAAAGTTCCAACATCATCTCTACATTTTGCCTTTGAAAGGATTTGAAATCTCCATAAAGGACATTTAGGCGACTCAAGATTTTATAAATAGATCGAGATCGGGTATCCCAATCATTGCGACGCGTTAAGAGCTTTCGAAAAGCCTCCAGTCGGCATTCAGCAGTAAGAAATTGTCCTTGGTCAAAATATTGTAGGAGTTCAAAAGTGCGCACACTTGAATCTGAATACAAAAGCAAAGGGATTTTTACGATTTGTTGAAGCGATTTTCCTGGATCATTTTTCATGAAATAAATGATTGCCTGAAGCATAGGCAAACAGAGATTTTGCGTTTTATCATCCTGAGGAACTTTTTGATGTTGATTGAGGATTTTTTCTGCCTCAGCGACTTTTCCTTCTAAGAGCAAGAGTTGAACCCTATATCGAAACACATCTGATTGCAGGGGATGGTCCATGGGCAAAGTTTTATAAGCCTGCGCCAGCCAAGAATTAGCCTGAGGAAATTTCGAAGGGCTTTGCAATAAGGACAGACCAATTCTGGCTTGAAGGGATGCTTCCATATGAGACATTCCCGGGAAGGGGGTTTTAATTATATCTTTAAATAAAACCCAATGATCCTGAAGTGCGTCCAAATCTGCCCTATTGGCATGAATCAAAATTGTATTGAGCAGATTGGCTAATTTCATTTCAGGAAAAATCTCACTACCCGAAAAAATTAAAGAATCAGAGCGAGAAGTTCCTTTTAAAATTTGATCATTCACCACTTCGTTCAGCACTTGTCGAGCTTTTACCACGGAGAGGTATTCATCTACCAGAGTGCCCATTTTTTCGGAAACTTTATTGCCTTGTGGGTTAGTTTCCAGAGAAGAATAGAGAGAGGCTTGTAATTTGAGGGTTACACTCTGGTTTTGTCCGCTTTCTACTGCGCGCATGACCTCCTGAATTCGATGATTGGCAGGTTCTTCAAATCCATTTGCAGCTAACTGCAGGCCTCCTAAGAGTTTTCGTTGCATTGCCACATCACTATTGGTAGAATTAGTGGAATTCCATGGCTGCAAGGGATCTAACAACACCTCCTCAAATAAGCAAAGCAAGCGCTCGATGTAGTACTGGAGTTGGCGCGGTTTGTAGCGCGTTTGCAATCTGTGCTCCAGATGAGACAATTTGTCGGGAGAGGAAAATCGCAATTGCCGAATCAGCGCTTCAAGAGGCTGGTCTCGTCTGGGCAAAAGGAAACGAATGTACGACCGGATATACCGGTACATGGCAGGTGACATCGCACTTGCCATGCGTGAAAGTGGTGCAATCATAAGTAAATTAGTTTAGTAGTGTTTGTTTGGGTAGCGAATATAAATAAGATGACTATTTTATTCACAATATGAATATTTGATTTCCGGTACTTTTAGACTTAAACTACTGAATATCTAATAGTTAAAATTTTAAGTTTCAAAACTG
The DNA here is from genome assembly GCA_040381555.1 of Bacteroidia bacterium. Classification (GTDB taxonomy): domain Bacteria; phylum Bacteroidota; class Bacteroidia; order J057; family RFSG01; genus CANHCC01. The sequence continues at coordinate 1,302 of JBEIHC010000157.1, read as the reverse complement.
AAATATCTAACTTTGGCCAATTCTCCCATTGTTTTAGGTTAGCTATACAATTTATTTAGCAACAAATTATGAATTACTTGGTGAACTTTTTTGACTATAGACTCTGAGTTTAATCCAATAGAAGTGTTACGGTAGGGTTCTTCAACTATTGCGGCAACATCCATTGTTGTATAATAATCCAACTTGGTAGAATCTAACCTTGAATTGAATGATTTTGAATATTGTTTAATGTTTGTCGTGTAGAGGAAATAAGATTGGTTCGTTTACCTCCCGAGTTGAATATTGAGGATGGATATACTTCGAAAGCAATAAATATAAACAATTGATTTTCATGAAATAAAGTCTATTCATTCCGAGATTTCCCCAACTAAACGCTTTTAAAGCGAGCGAGGAAGAATGGCGAAGGATTTGTTATTGAATATTTCTTTTGAACTGGGGAGTGCGGATAAAGAAGCTATTCAATCTTGCTTTATAGGAAGTTGACACGGCGAAAACGGTCGAACTTATGCATAGACAGCGCATTTAGGTAGGAATTTTTACCCTACTTGGGGAGAAAATGAATGGAGTATTTGCAGAACTTAGGACAAGTGCGTATATTTGCAGTCCGATTTAATACATAACACTATATGGCCAATCATAAATCCGCCAAGAAAAGAATTCGTCAGACCGCAACGCGTAGGCTTCGTAATCGCTATAAAATGAGTACTACTCGTACTGCGATTAAAAAACTTACCTTGATGAGCAGCAAAACAGAGGCAAGTACTTATCTTCCAACTGTCATTTCCATGTTGGATAAATTGGCTAAGACCAATTTGATTCATAAAAACAAAGCCTCCAATCAGAAATCCAGACTAACGCGTTTGGTGAATAAGATGAACTAATTTCTTTTAACAGAAAGAATTTTGATAAAAAGCCTGCCCCAAGGGGTAGGCTTTTTTTATGTTGAATGCTTTTGTCGAAAAAGTGGAGATGCGGGAAGTACCTTTTTGAAGAAGGACCAGTTGCAAAATGGACATGGGGAAGGTACCTAATGCTCAGCAAGAATCCATCCGCAATTACTCCTCCAGTAACTCAATCCGTTTTTTTGAATAATTTGATTCTCTCTTGGTATTGCCAGGGTGTGATGGAAATCTATCTAGGACTTTCTCAGAAAGTATTAATCCCAAACTCTAAATAAAATAGGTAACATTTTAAGAAAAAAGCAGTCAACTATTTGGTTGTCTGCTTTTTTTGTACGAATTTTGCTATTACCTAAATAGGTAATATTATGAAGATCAAAACCAAACACCCTGACTGGGCATT
>JBEIHC010000156.1:0-5432 GCA_040381555.1 Bacteroidia bacterium | reverse complement strand
GACAAGTCCATTTTTTTTTGCAATAGGAGAAAATATTTTGAACGCCTTTCGCCGCAATGCCTGCATAATAATGGTTTCGGCCTGATCATCCCGATGATGACCAGTGAGAATATACTGACAATTTTCCTGCTTCCGAAGATCCTCAAACCACTGATATCGGATTTCCCGGGCAACAGCCTGAACAGATAATCCTGCTTTAAATAGCTCTGGATCTGCTTTATGAACAAAAAATGGAATGGATAAATCTGAGCTAAGTTTTCGACAGAATGCCTCATCCTCATCCGATTCTTCTCCCCGAAGCTGATAATTCACATGAGCCACCTTAAGAGAATAGGCATTCTTAGAAAGTATTCGTAACAAAGCAACAGAATCCATCCCTCCGGAAACTGCTACCAGAAAGTTTTGATTCAAACTATCAGGCACAATTTCCGCCAGAGCACTAACCATTCCTTTTTCCAAAGAATCCATTTCCTGCATCTTCAATGCGTTCAGGGTTTTAATTTCTACTTTTGCACAAAGTTATGCGACTAAACGGGTACAAACGAATTTCTGCCAGCAAATTGATTCCACTAATGCGGAAATCTATTCTCGTGGCCATTCTATGCTGCACACTCCTAAGCTTGATAGTTCCCTCCCGAATTGGAGCCCAACCGGTGGAAATCATCAATGCAGATGTACTGACCATTTACCCAAGTGACAGTGGAATGATTCGAAAAATGACGGGCAATGTACAATTTCGTCATGATTCCCTCCTACTCTTCTGCGACAGTGCCTTGCATTATTCCGACATCAACTTCCTAAAAGCCCATTCCCGGGTTCGTATTCTCATAACGGATACCACAGAAATCCGGGGAGATGAACTACATTATGATGGAGAACGAAAGGTGGCAGAATTATTTCGTAAAGTTGAAATGCGGGACGGGAAAGTCCGACTTAATACAGACCGACTAACCTACTATCGTTCCAGTGGAATAGCCGTATATCCGCAAAAAGGTATCATTAAGGATGAAGAAAATGTTTTGACGAGCGAAACAGGATTTTACCATACAGATACTAAAAAAGTATTTTTCAGAAGAAATGTAGTACTCACCAATCCGGAATTTCGCCTAGAAACAGATACCCTTGGATACCATACCGAAACAAAAACTGCATTGTTTGTGGATGACACCTATATATTTGTCAAATCAGATACTCTGTTTACCCGGGATGGGTTTTATGATACGGAGAAAAAAAGAGCCGAATTATATCAGGGACCTTGGATTAAGGATTCTACCTATTGCATGAGTGCAGACACCCTGAAATACGATCAAGGCTATGATTTTGGAGAAGGCATAGGTCAGGTCCATTTACTAAAAAAAGATAGTTCCATTCAACTCTTCGGACATTGCGGAGAGTTTCGGCGAAAAAGCGGAGAAAGCTTGATTAGTGGAGACCCTTGGCTGGTGCAACATATGGAGGAAGACACCCTGCATCTGACAGCGGATTATTTCTACTCCAAACAAGATTCTCTGGAAGATACCATGAGAATTGCCGCATGGCCCAAAGTAAAAATTGTCATGCGGAATCTACAGGGAGCAGCCGACTCGTTAGAATACAACCGAAAAGATTCCATTCTCTATTTATACTATGACCCAATATTATGGTCAGATACCCACCAATTGACAGGGGATACCATCGTATTGGCCTTAAAAAATGAGAATCCGGATTCCTTGCATGTGTATCCCAAAGGTTTTTTAATTAGTAAGGAAGATACAATCGGATTTAACCAGGTTAAGGGAAAGGAGGTATTCGGAAAATTTGAAAGCGGAACATTAAACCGAATGCGTATAGCCGGAAATGCAGAAAGTATCTATTTTACCCGGAATGAAGAAAAAAACTCTTACGAGGGAATGAATCAATCACTCAGCAATGAGATCTTTATCCTATTTGAAGAAAACAAACCCGCTCGAATTACCTTTTCCGGAAAACCTGAAGGAACCTTTTATCCTATTTTTGAAATCATAGATAGTGCCAACCGTCTGGAAGATTTTAAGTGGAGAGATTCCGAAAGACCAGGCTTGGAATCTATTTTAAAACCCTTACCGTGGAAAGAGAAAGAAAAGTATTTCTTAAAAGCAGGAGAGAATTAATGTTGAAGGAGGGTTAGGTGTTAAAGGGAGGAATGGATTTTTTTAGGGAAGAAGAATTTTCGATGATGCCTGAACTATGATATAGTTGAATTTTGAGCTTCAGATGTTTCAAATTTCTTATTTGCAAGTTGTTTAAATTTAAAAGTTGGTTCACCCAAATTAAGGAGCAATCCAATTTCTAAATTATAAGCTTCTACCTAATTAATAGTTTGTGCAAAATGAACATCGTTAAATTCGGTTCTAAGCAATTAATTGTGGGTAATTAGGGATTCCTTTGAAAGTATTGGCAAAAATGGGTTTACCCTAAACCGAAGTTTACCCTAAACCGAAGTTTACCCTAAACCGGGGTTTACCCTAAACCGGGGTTTACCCTAAACAAGGATTAGATATTTTTGCTTTTCTTAGGTTGTCATTCAAACTCCTGCCTGCTTTTTATTACATCATATAATAATTCCTTGCATTTATATAACAATTACATGCTTGTAATAAAGCAATAGTGAGGGTTTATACTTTCTGAGAAAGCCCTAATGATAAAATACTTATTTTATTGCTGAGCTTTTTTTCCTCTCCAATGTGTTCTGCCCCCTCCCTAACCCGCCCCGAAGGAAAGAGGACTCCCCCCACAAGCCACAGCTCCTGAGCTTTTACACTGTGTTTAATTGGACGAATATTGTAATTCGTTATAATAAAAACTCTTTATTCACCCACAAAATATGGTGTAGAGCCTAAAAAATCTCATTTCATCCCTTTTATATTGGATGTAAGCTTCTCATACGACACTACCTTAAAATCCAATTTTGGAGAATCCCAATTAGTTGGATTTATCTGAATCTGCGCATAATACCATTCAGTTTCTTCTTTAGGTACCTGATCATTTAAGGGGCCAAAACAAATGAGTCGAAAGGGTTGAGCATAGGGTATTCGTCCAAATGAAAGGCCTTTCAATGAAATAGGGTTTCCATTTATGATAGATTTAGTCTTGGGGAAATAAATAACTCCAACGCAATTTTCCGGAATATTGTTAATTTCAAATAGCTTCAAGGCCGAAGAGGGATAATTTGCAAATACATCGGAATTTAAAAGCTTCATATTAAAACTCAACTGAGAATAATATTTCCGTTTTTGCTTCAATTTCACCAGGGCTTCAAAATCAAAAATGACCGAATCCTTTCGAATTTCCTTTATATAGATGTATAATTCTTCCAAGTATGTTTTAAAATTTTTATCAAATTCAAAACTTGAGTTTCTCAGTACCTCTGATTCATTTTCATACTGTTTTTGTTTTCGACTGTAAAAGGTATAAATACCCTGATGCATCATGTTGTGCAATAAGGGAAAGGAATATTCTTCAATATCGGAAGAGCTGATATTCAACTTTGTTTTTTTCTGCACATAGGCAAAATTCAAGTTCATCATAGCAGTATAGCGTTGTTCTTGCCCATTAACTCTTGCTGCAAAAAAGGGCACTACTGTATCCAGGGAATTCAACACGCCCTCAACTAAGTCAAGCGGAAAGGAATCTGGAAATCCAACATAACTGATACTTCCTCCGGGTTCTATATCAATGGACAAAACATAATTCTTTGCTTCCGTTGGGAAGTAATCCGAATATTGCTTTTGTAATACTTTCCGCATTCGGGCAAAACATTCTAGGCATCGTGGTAAATAATCAAAAACCTGATAAGTCCCAGAATCCGGCAAGGCACGCAATTGTTCAGGTCGCTTCTGTGCCAGTGACCATTCCACCCCTCCCCGAGAATTGCGATCGCCAGTGAACAATCGCATCCCTTTTATTTCTTCACCTAGAATCGGAAAATCTATTTGTATAGGTCGGTCATTGGATACTTTTAACTCTTTGCCTTCTGAAAAAGCCGTCAGATAAATCATGCCCCCGGTTCTCAATATCCTGCCATCCTTCATACTCGTAGTCATCCCACCTAGGATCATATCCCCGGGCTTGACATATTCTTTCAGATGAATCTCCACCTCTCCTTTAACCTGGCTACCATCTTCATGAACTAAGCAGTCTTTAAAAAAATGGACACGAACACCCTCTTTCCCGATTAAAATCGTGTCCCTATTCCCCATCCAAATAAATTGTTGAGGTTGGACATCTTCCAAAAAATTGCCCAGGTAACCACGATTAATTAAGGCTTTCTGAATTTCAGCAGGAAAGGAATCAAATTCACTCACCTCATTAAATTTTTCAGTATTGCTTTTTTTCTCTCCACAAGCAGCAAACCAAATAATTCCAATCAAAAACAAGAATTTTAGTTTCATAGTGCTAGGAGGATTAAATTTTAAACGCGTACAAACTTTGGGTATTGTATTGTTAAGTCAAATTTATAAAAAATTACAAAATTCTCCTAATTCATTCATCAGAAGGAATCCAACCGGTCGCTGAGTGGGCGCCTGAATTATTTTCATCGTTTCATTTTATTGGGGGAGGCGCCTAATCGAAGCGCCGGTGGGAGGAATAAAAGAATTCCATTTTATTTCTCGTTCAAAAAACTGAGAGGCCCGGCGCTTCGATACGGCGGCAGCTCAATTTTATCCTAAAATAAGGACGCCTACTCAGCGTCTTGGGTTTCGTTAAAGAATTTATTTTTTCGTTAATGTGGAAACGGAAATTCGTTCTTCAGAACGAAACCAACCGGTCGCTGAGTGGGAGCCAGGATTCTATTCATCACTTCATGTATTTGAGGAGGCGCCTAATCGAAGCGCCGGTGGTAGAAATAAAAGAATTCCATTCTATTTCTCGTTCGAAGAACGGAGGGACCCGGCGCTTCGATACGGCGGCAGCATAACCATATCCTAAATTAATGACGCCTACTCAGCGACCTGGGTTTCTTTAAAGAATTTATTTTTTCGTTATCGTGGAAAAGGAAATTTGTTCTTTGAGAACGAAAGCAACCGGTCGCTGAGTGGGCGCCAGAATTATTTTTATCTTTTCATTAAAAATTGGGAGGCGCCTAATCGAAGTGCCGGTGGTGGGAATGAAATAATTCAATTTTATTTCTCGTTCGAAGAACTGAGGAGCCCGGCGCTTCGATACGGCGGCAGCAAAGTTTTATCCTTAATCAATGACGCCTACTCAGCGACCTGGGTTTCGTTAAAGAATTTATTTTTTCGTTATCGTGGAAACGGAAATTTGTTCTTTGAGAACGAATCCAACCGGTCGCTGAGTGGGCGCCAGCATTCTCTTCATACTTTCATTTTATTGGGGAGGCGCCTAATCGAAATGCCGGTGGGGGGAATGAATTATTTCATAGCCCGGCGCTTCGATACGGCGGCAACATAATT
>JBEIHC010000155.1:0-5493 GCA_040381555.1 Bacteroidia bacterium | reverse complement strand
GCAGATAGTCAGGCAGTTTATTTTTAATGAACCTGGAGGACATAGTTTGGCCATAAGTCATGATAAGAACTGTTTGTTTTATATTTATGCGGGTGCTGTATGGAAGCTTTCTTTACAAGCTGATAATTTACCTGATGCCCCTATTGTGCCCGCCTCGACGGATAATATCCTGTATGGCTTATCTATACATCCTAAATTAGATAGAATGTTTGTTCTGGATGCCAAGGATTATGTCAGCCAGGGAAAGGTCTACGAGTATTCTTACACAGGTGAGTTAAAACGAGAGTTCTCTGCCGGTGTAATTCCTTCAAATATGATTTTTGTGCAATGAGGATTGGGTTTACCCCAAACCCCCGCTTAGGGTAAGCAAATGCTTAGGGTAAGTAAACACTTAGGGTAAGTAATCCCTTAGGGTAAGTTAATGCTTGGGGTAAGTAAATGCTTGGGGTAAGTAAATGCTTGGGGTAAGTAAATGCTTAGGGTAAGTAAATGCTTAGGGTAAGTTAATGCTTAGGGTAAGTAAACGCTTAGGGTAAGGTTCTGTTTAGGGTAAGCAAACACTTAGGGTAAGCAAACACTTAGGGTAAGCAAACGCTTAGGGTAAGTAAACGCTTAGGGAATCAATCCTTTCTGATAAGGACTATTTATTTTATTTCCCCAATATTCTTTTCCTTTTCTTGAATCATGATTTTCCCCTCTATGCGTTCGAGTCTTAAACCCTTTACTCTGTCTTTTGCAATAGAAAGATCCGTAACAACTAAGGATACTAGGTAGTGGGTGGTGGATGATTTTATTCTAATTTCCTCAGCTGAAGTGTTGGCATTGGGATTTCCCCATTTTAATGTCCAGGATTTTAAGGAGTCCGAAAGGGCTATTTCTGTTCTGCTCCCATCTGGATCTTCTAACTGAAAGGCATTCCTTTTTTCTAGATGGTACAGTTTTACTGGGAATTCTTTCAAATCTACGGATTGTTCATCTGGATCGGTTTCATCGTAATTGCTAAACGAGAAATCTTGTATGGATGTGTACCCCACAACAGAAATTCCTTTCTCACCAGATTGGATGGAATAATTATTAAGTTGGGCATTTTCATAGTTTCGACTATACTCATTTTCTGAATACCCCCCAATTGTATTCATGAGTACCGTGGTAAATATATAGGCTTGTTGTGCCGAATACCCTTCTTTATATAAACTATCCACCTGGCTTGAATTCATGTATTGACCAATCCAAGTTGAGTCAGCATTTCTCTCCAGGAATTCTAATTTATTAGAAATTTCTCGGAGATCTTCAGCGGATATTTCTTTAGGAGGTGTACAAAATTTGCCTTCCTGTATTGCCTTGTTTTGGTTTAGCAGTTCTTCCATTCTATGCTGTTGATTGCTGATAGAAACAGATAATAAATTAAAAGGACCACCTATCCCGGCAAATAGGCATACTAGAGTAAGACTTAGGGGGATATATAATATTTTTTTAAAACCAGTAATACTATAACCAATGGAGATTGCCAAAACCCAAACGGTGAGCATGGCCAATACATAGCGATTGGGTGTAATGCCATATTGATGAATTTGTCTGCCAATCGTGATAAGTAAAAGAATGCTTAAAGGAATAAGAGCAGATAGATACCATTTACTAAATGTATGAATCCAAGCATTTTCTTTTATTTGTCGGATAGGCCAAACTAATAGCATAGCTAATATTCCGGATACAGAGAATCCCATAACTAAATAGCCCATCCAAGTGAGAGGCCATTCCTGTTTGATCATGGTCTTTCCTGCATATAAATACAGAATAATTAAATATACAATTACCAGGGGAATTAAAACATATTCTGAAAATATGCGCAATCCTTTGGGATATTGAGTGTCTTCATTTAATTCTGTCCAGTTTTGCGGTATCCCAGCTAGAAAGAACCAGGTATTGAATATTCCGCCTAACAGAATTCCGGTATCCCCATATAAGTTTTCCCGAACATTTATTCCTAATAAAAATTGAAGGGCTAATAAGGCAAGTGTTAAACCAGCATAAAGGAATCCTGTGTAGAATGCAGAGAGTAAAATTCTGGTAAGTAGAATTCTGTTATAATGCCAAAATCCCAAACTTTTATTTGTGCCAAAAAAGGGGAGACTGCAGGCAAGTAAATGTACTGCGGCAATGGAAAGGAAATATTGCAATAATTTGGCCTCTCCCATATCGGCATCTATGAGTTGAAATAAATAATAGAAAAGGCCAAGACTCAGAAAATATAGAATTACGGTACTCAATAGGCTAGGTGATTGAACTTCCTGCCTGATACGAATTCCAATGCCGAGCGGAATTAATGTGATTGATGCGAATAAAATTCGGACGATCGTTTTGTCCTCCTGTTTTCCAAAAACATCATGATTTAAGAGCAGCACAACAATGCTTAAAGCGGTTGCAATACTAAGAACAAAGGGAAAACGGTTCCAGACTTTTCCAGAGTCCTGTAAGAGTTGAGAAAGGGAGGGGAGGTTAAATTTCATACATCGGGAAATGGATATACGAATTTAGAAAAATTTCGGTTAGATGCTAACCCTCCGTTAAGTGCTACGCCCTGTTAGATGCTACCCAAACTCCACCAAGGGTCTTGGGGCAGTTCCGCCTCAATTTTTGTTTTTTCCAGCGTGACCGGATGTTCAAATTCAATGGCTTTGGCAAACAAGCAGATGCTTTTATCCGGGTTTGGTTTGGTGCGTCCGTATTTAATATCCCCTCGAATTGGGCATCCTATGGAGGCTAACTGTACCCTGATTTGGTGCTGTCTTCCTGTAATAGGATCCACTTCTAGTAGGGCAGTATTGGATCCTGTTTTGAGAATTTTATAGTTCAGCTCGCTTCTTTTTGCCCCTGGAAATTCTACTGGTGAGGCCTTCACGATATTTTTTCCACTGGGTTTGTACAGATGGTGAACCAAGGTTCTTTCTGTTTCTTTTGGAATGCCTTCGGTAAGGGCATAATAGGTTTTTTTGACTCCTTTTTGCTGGAATTGAGCGGACATTCTAGCTGCAGCTTTAGAAGTACGGGCAAAAATCATTACCCCTCCCACAGGCCGATCAATTCTATGCAATAGTCCTAAATATACCGCTCCAGGTTTTTGATATTTTTCTTTAAGATATAACTTGACCAGGTCATCCATACAAATATCCCCGGATTCATCCTTTTGAGAGGGGACGCCTGCAGGTTTGATTGCGGCAATGAGGTGATTATCTTCGAAAAGAATTGTTAACGCCATACGGGTACAAAGTTAGGATTTATCTAGTAGGTTTAGGGTAAACGGGGGTTTAGGGTAAACGGAGGTTTAGGGTAAACGGGGGTTTAGGGTAAACGGGGGTTTAGGGTAAACGGAGGTTTAGGGTAAACGGAGGTTTAGGGTAAACGGAGGTTTAGGGTAAACGGAGGTTTAGGGTAAACGGGGGTTTAGGGTAAACGGAGGTTTAGGGTAAACGGAATTACCTTACATCATTTTCCCCTATCTTCGTTTACAAACTATGAAACCTACTGTCATTTCTTCCCGATTAGCATTTTTGAGCGCATTCTGCTTTCTGGTACTGTTTTATGAAGAGTATCCAGGATTGAATTACCTGATTTTTGCCGCAATCATTACAAGTATCCAGTATTTCTTTAATCGGAATGCCTTTCAAAAGCCTCTACTCATTGGAGTTACTGTAGGATTAATTCTCTCCGCCGCTGCCGTGGTGTATCAGGCTTCTCCCCTCGCTGTGTTTTTGACTTGGAGTTTTTTAATTCTTCAGGCCTCATTTATTTTAAATCCCATGCTTCAGAGTCTCCATTGGGGCGTATTGCAAGCTGTTGTGAATGGCATTTATGCCCTACCCGGATTATTCAGATTGCAATTCATCTCCAATCGTAAAAGGTCTCTGAAACTGAAACGACTGGGCCTATTAATTTTCCCCTTTCTCATGCTGATTCTATTCTGGAATTTATATTCCGATACTAACCCTTATTTGATTGAATTCAATGAAGTAATCAATAAACTGCGAAAGGAATTATTCTCTCATCTTTGGAATGTAATTTCTTTTGCCGGATTCCTGTTTTTAGTACTCGGGCTTTTTGTTTCCATTACCCTGTTTCATTTATTTAAGCAGCCAGAACAGGAAATGGGTGATCAATTTTTAACCCGCAAGAATATCCATTCGATTCCCTTTTTGTTAAAATTCGATTTTAGCTTTTTGACCGGAAGTAGTTTGAAGCGGGAATTAATTTCCGGTATAGTGTTAATGAGTATTCTAAATATTTTACTATTTATTGTTAACCTGACGGATATTACCTGGATATGGTTCGGATTTGAAGTGCCTGCGAATTTCAGTCTCAAGCAATTTGTGCATGAGGGTACCTGGAATCTCCTGATTAGTATATTCTTTTCCATGGTACTTATTTTATATTATTTCCGGGGAAATCAGAATTATTATTTCCGCTCTAAAGGAATGCGCATACTGGCTTTAGTTTGGATTATCCAAAATGCAATTTTGTTATTTTCTTTATTCTTGCGGGATCTACATTATATTCAATTCCATGGGCTTGCTTGGAATCGCCTGAATTTACTGGTGTTTATGCTCCTGACTTTATCCGGATTAATTTTGCTCTGGTTTAAAATTCGCAAATTATGGACAACCTGGTTCGTTATTAAATTGAATTCCTATTTTGCCGCCGGAATATTTGTCCTCTATGCCTGGATTCCCTGGGATTCTTTGATGATTAATTATAATTTAAACCATCCTAATTCCGGGGAAATTGATGTGTTGTTTTATTTAAGTGCAGGAGATTTAACCTTGCCTTTAGTGGAGGCTAATCTTGATCAAATTAATAAGCAAATAGAAGCGCATACAAACAATGAAGTGAAATGGATTTATTTTGAATCTATGTCCGAATTTAAGGACCATTTCCATCGCCAAAAAATGCGATTTGTTCAGCAGTATCCTTTACAGGGATTGCTCTCTTGGAATTATCGGGAGCATCAGGCTTGGGAGGAGATGAAGAGGTAAGGATTTTCTAGGCCTATCGCAACTGTAGTAGGTAATATATATCTTCTTCGTCATCTTTTATAGGTAAGGGATATAGAATTTTTCTACAGAATATATATTTAAATGTTTTGTTTTTTTAAAAATTCTATTAGTTTTGAAATGTTGAGTAAAGTAAATGTGAGAATAATTATTTTAATAAGCAGATTGATAAATTATGACTGAATTTGAAAATCCTTGGGCTCCAGGTGGAAAATATAGAAATGCACTTCAGGGGAATGTCCTTGAGAAAATATCAGGTAAGGTCTACAATACTTCTAAAGATTTTATAGATTCGACAGAACCCGTAGTTTATATTAATAATAGAAGCAGTAGAACTGTTTTTGGGTCACTCATTTTTTGTGGGGAGACATGAAAATATTTCTAAATTTCCGATAAAATTCATTGATATGAACTCAAATTTTTTGAATGCTGTGTTTCCTAACGAGCT
>JBEIHC010000154.1:0-5553 GCA_040381555.1 Bacteroidia bacterium | reverse complement strand
TTTTGTCATTCCGGAAAGTGTTGAATTCGTTCCCATGAACGACTTTCAATACTTTCCTCCCCCGGGCACTTCGATACATCCCCACCACAGTGGGCCTTACTCAGCGACCGGGGGATTAAAAAAAAAATCTATTTTGGTCTTAGATTGTTGGGGAGCGATTATGGAATACTCGATTCAATATTTTCGAACATTCACGAAACCCAACCCCGAAGGGGGTTTATGTTTATAGCCTGGGTTACCCTCCTTCTTAAAGTTGGCACATGGCATTTCATTTTTATTCCACCCCTATGGGGTGGTTAAGAGGATGTTCTGAATACTTTCTATAAACCTAACACCCCGATGGGGTGGGGACGATGTGTCTTATGGACAGAATGTCCTATTATTTGGTGATGTAAGAATTCTCAATGCCTTATCCTTTGTCCTTTCGGAAAGTATAAAAGTCGTTCCCCTGAAGGACATTGAATAATGTCCCCCCCTAGGCGCTTCGATACGCCCCCACCAAGGTGGGGACTACTCAGCGACCGGGGGATATAAAAAATTCTTTTTAAGTTTTTGATTGTTGTAAGGCGATCATGGATTCTATAATTCTAATTTTCGTGACCTATTCGAATAGGTCATGCATTATACTTTGTCGTTCCGGAAAGTATAAAAGTCGTTCCCCTGAACGACTTTTAATACTATACTTCTACAATCTCAGAACCTTTGCCCAGCCGAACTGAAATTCAACCCATATCAGCGTTCGCATAACGGTATCCCTCATAATTCATAATTTATCCCTCATCATTCCCCACTTTTTTCGTATTTTCACGATAGATTTATGCGATACTTAGGGACTCTTTTAATTGCCGTCTTTTACTTTCTTGGAACTCTCTCCTTTGTCTCCGGACAGCAGACGCCAATTCAAGGTGAATTGAAGGAAAGGATTCTCACGGACAAGGCCCTTATCGGCATTTCGGTTCCCCTTGAGGCTGAACCGGTCTCTGCTAAAACCGCTTCTCAAACGCTTCTCTTGCCTTTCTTTGATGATTTCTCCTACGAGGCTTTATTTCCTGATACAACCTTGTGGATGCCAGATACCCAGAGACAGCCTTATATTTCCAGAACTATGCCCATCAGTCCACCTTCTCTAGGGGTGGCCGTTTTCGATGGCTCTAACAGTCGGGGCAGTTATTATAGTTTGCCAGGGCCTAATCCCCCTTTCCCTGAAGGCTTCGCCGATATGCTTACCAGTCGTCCGATTGACCTCAGCGCTTATGGACCCGGGGATAGCATTCGTCTGTCCTTCGTCTATCAACCTAAAGGTTTAGGTAACGAACCGGAATTCGGTGACTCCCTCATCGTGTATTTCAGGGATACTTCCACCACCGTATCCCGATTTATCAAAGTCTGGGGAATCCCCGGTTCTCCATTTCATGACTTTAGAAATGTCCTGATTCCCGTCCAGGATTCTTTATTTCTGCACGACCATTTTCAATTTCGCATACGCAATAAAGCGACCCTCAGCGGACAGTTGGATCACTGGATGGTGGATTATGTCTTCCTTGAAGCCAATCGTAACAAGGGCGATACCATTTTTGATGATCAGGCACTTACCGAACCTACGCCCTCTATCTTTTTTCCTTACACGCATTTGTCTCAAAAACAATTTACCGCCCTGTGGTGGGAACGCTTTCGGAATTTTGGCGTCAGTATGCGTAATCTCGGCTCCGCCACGGCTTCAAGAACCCTGGTAACCAATATCTCCGAACTTAAACACAATGCTTTTTTATCCGGTACGGTCAGTTATAATCTTCCTGTAAATCTTGGTGCCGGGCCTCAGGTCAGAGCTTTTACAGCTTTTGATAACCAGCCTTTCTTTGATTACATGATGCTTCGGCATACGACCTTGCTCGATCTGCCGGATTCCAGGCCCCTCAACGATACCTGTCGCGTGGATTATCCCATTGACAGTCTCTTTGCTTATGATGATGGAACGCCTGAAGCTGCTTATGGTTTAAATACCGCACGCGTATTTGCCCAACGATTTGAAACCCTCACCGAGGACAGCATCTATGCCGTCCAATTATGCTTTATTAAAACCATTTACAATATTGATATCCCTCGCTCCTTCGTACTCACCATCTATGATGGAGACCAATTACCCGGTACCATTTTGTATGAGCAATTTGGATCCGCCCTTGCTGGCGATAGTTTAAATCAGTTTTACAAAATGACTTTGGATTCCGGTGTGCCCGTCGGAAGATCCTTTTGGGTAGGGATACGACAAACCGACCCTGAGCCTATTGGCATTGGCATAGACTATAACAATTTTAATACCCGCGTCATGTGGGACAGTTTGCAGACCTGGGTAGGTAGCAATTTACAAGGCACTCTGATGATGCGCCTGAATCTCTCCAAAGGAAATCCTGTGCCATTTTTCTTGAACGAATCCCCGACATCTGTGAATGGCGATTTATCTATATGGCCCAACCCTGCCGGGTCGGAAATGTTATGGTGGAAGCATTCAGGGGAAAGAAATGGAGATATCCTGATATACGATGCCCTGGGACAGTTAGTGTTTCAGTCCACTTATGAAGGCCAAACCGGCCAATTTCAATTGCCTTTTCTCCCGGCCTCCGGCGTGTATAAGGTTATTTTTAAAGACCGTACAGGGGGATTTTATCAAAGTCAGTCCTGGAGAATACCCTAAGGGAACTCAAACCTGAATGCGGGTGTAGAAGAGGCAGCAATAAACGAAAGACAGAATTATGAAGGTTCCTCAGGTAGATATTTTAGCAATTGGCGTGCATCCCGATGATGTGGAATTGACATGTAGTGGCACCATCTGTCGGCATAGAGCGATGGGGTATTCCGTTGGGGTATTGGATTTAACCGGAGGGGAATTGGGGACGCGCGGAAATAAAGACCTACGCTTACAAGAAGCCCAGGCTTCTGCTAAAATTTTGGGCCTTAATTTTCGTCATAATCTTCATTTTAGAGATGGCTTCTTTCAGAATGACGAAGTCCATCAGCTGGAAATCGTTCGTTGGATTCGGGCCTTAAAGCCCGTCATCGTTATGTGTAACGCCCCCGAAGACCGTCATCCGGATCATGGCAGGGCAGGGGCATTGGTCAATGAAGCCTGCTTCTACAGCGGACTACGCAAAATTCAAACCGAACTCCACGGCCAACCCCAGGAGCCCTGGAGACCTACCCGCATTTACCAATATGTGCAGGATCGCTTGCTCATCCCATCTTTAGTAGTGGACATCACACCCTGGATGGAACAAAAAATGGATTCCATAAAGGCCTATTCTTCCCAGTTTTACAATCCCGAAAGCACCGAACCGGAGTCTTACATCTCTAGTCCCCGCTTCTTCCAAAACATCGACGCCCGCGCCCGCACTTTCGGTCACATGATAGGGGTAGAATTCGGAGAAGGCTTTATGGTGAAAGGCCCGGTGGAAGTGGGGGATTTTATGGCGGAGATGTAGGGGGGGGGCCGGATTTTACTCTTTACCTATTCGATTAATCCTTTTTGCCTTCGTCCTCAGTCCGTTTCAGTTGGGTTGTGGCCCCTAACTCTATGGGCTCGCTTTCTTGGGTTAGGCCTTTTAAGTATTTCTAATGGTCACGGGTTTTGAGGTAATCCTATTCTTCGTTAAGCACTTTTACTCTAAATAGGAGTGTCCATGACTGAAATAGGTTGACCTAAAATGTATCAAAAGGAGGTCACATGAAAAGAGTCAGTAAGCAGTTAAAACAGAAGACCAGTTTGAATCCCAAGCGCTATTTCAGTATTGAGATTAAGAAAAAGACAGTTAAGGACATCGAGAGTGGTAAGTGCACTGTACGCGAAGCTAGCAGAGAGCTATTGGTTTCTGAAAATAGCATCTATATTTGGTTAAATAAATTTAGCCGATATTTGAAGTCTAATAAACGATTAATTGTGGAAGAAAAGAGCGAATCTTACCGTAGTAAGGAATTGGAGATGAAGATCAAAGACCTGGAAGCTGCCCTAGGTCGAAAACAATTGGAAGTTGATTATCTGAATAAACTGATAGATGTTGCCGAGCAAAAGTTAAATCTTAACATAAAAAAAAATTCTGTAAAGAAGTGCTCGAATGGTTCAGGAACAACAAAGGGCGGAAGCACTCCTACAAAATGAAAAATCTTTTTCAAGTTGCAGGGATAAGTAAACAGGCTCTTTGGAAGTATAATCGTCGTAGCGACAAGAGTCAGGATGAAACTATTTCAGCATTGGAGGTATTCAGAATGGTTCGTAAAAGCCATCCCCGAATGGGGTGCAGAAAAATTCATGCCCATAAGTTGAATACAACAGGCCTGGGACGAGATGCTTTTGAAAGAATAGGATTTGCTAATGGATTCAAGTTAAAACGCAAGAGAACTCCAATTAAAACGACTTATGGTCAAACAGTGGAAGTCTTCCCCAATTTGATAGATGGGTTAATTTTAACAGGTCCTAATCAAGTTTGGCAATCGGATATTTTCTATATGAATGTAGAAAATAAACACTATTATGCTGTCACCATCATTGATGTATATACTCGAGAACTACTTGCATTACATACAAGTAAGAGTTTGGCTGCAACAGAAACTGTAAAGGCATTCAAACAAGCCTTGAAGAAAAGAAAAGGCCAAACGATAAAGGGATGCATTTTTCATTCTGATCGGGGCTCCCAATATATCAGCAAAGTATTAAAAGAAATGACTAGGTTAAATGGTCTTCGGTTAAGTATGTGTAAGATGCCGCAAGAAAATGCCTATGTAGAAAGGGTACAAGGAACTCTAAAGAACGAATACTTGAAGGATTTGGAATTAACAACATCAATTGTAAAAAGGGCAGCAAAACGAATTATGGATTTATATAACGAAGATAGGCCACACTCTTCATTGAAGATGTTAGCACCGAAAGACTTTATGGAGATGTTGAAAACCACCCCCTCAACTAAGTGGCCTAGAACTAGTATTTACAAGGGTTTTGGTGATTTTCCACAAAATAGCACGCTTATCAACAAAAAAGAAAAAAGTAGCAAAAAAGAAAAAAAACACAATAACTTCACATAATTAAAAGTAGGTTAAAAAAGTCAACCTAATTCAGGCAAGTACAGATTTGGTGGCTAAATATGTGATGAATCAAAAGGAGCATCACAAAAAAATAACATTCCGTGAGGAATACATAGATTTTTTGAAAAAATTTGAAATAGAATTTAAAGAGGAATATTTGTTCAAATGGATAGAAGAATAACAAATCCAAGAGATTATAGAATAATTAATGATTTAATTTATATGCCGCTAAAGGTATCGTGTATTTGCTACCATGAAATGAAAGAAATCCATACGACCCCTAAGGGGTCGAAACACGCATCCTCACACGGTTTCTATAAACATCAAATCCCTTCGGGATTAATTGCAAAATATCCGCATTGCCATGAATTACGAGGTCTTCTCACGACCCTGAAAAGGTCATATCTTTATAGCAACAAAATCCTAGGATTTCAGACGACCCCTAAGGGGTAAAACCATGCATCCTCACACGGTTTCTATAAACAT
>JBEIHC010000153.1:0-5610 GCA_040381555.1 Bacteroidia bacterium | reverse complement strand
TTTTAGACTTCCTGAAGAATCTATCTTTAGAATCATTGGCTGTGCAACATTCATATTGCTAATTACACCTATTTTCCTACTGGTGCCCAAATACATATTTCCAATACCATCTACATCAAATGAAGTGATATACTCAGTCTGCCCAAAATTCCCATAACTCTTCTTCCAAAGCACATTACCCATGGTATCAAATTTCACTACAAAAACATCCTGCATAGTGTCCCCCATGCTTGAGGTCTCCCCTGCTGCATACCAGGAACCATTAAGGCTTTCCTGGGTAAAAAGAAACTTCTCAAAACGAAAATTTTTTATCTTGAGGTGAAAATTGTATCACCTACATTATTAAATCGATATAATAAAGCGTCAACATCATTGTCAGAGTTTCGCATTGTTGATCCACCTAAAATATACCCACCATTTCGCAATCGGGTCAAACCACCATAAATACCACTAAAATAAGAACTGGAGGTATCATGAATTATTTTGTAAAAATCCGTATTCCCAAACTTATCCTGATGGGCAAAGAAAACATAGGCCTTCCAAGTTAATGAATCTGTGCTTGTTCCGGCTAAAACATATCCAGTATCATCCGTTTCTATAGAATAGACCATGTCTCTGCCTTTCTGGTAATCTATCGTTTTGCTGAAATAAGGCGACTGAGCCAAAAGAGAAATCCATCCAGATACCATAAATATAAAACAATATATCGTTTTCATAGTTTAATTAATTTGGAGGTTCTTTGAATACCCATTTCAGAAATCGCCTTAACGATATAGCCACCTGGAGCCAATATTCCGTCAGGAATAATAAACTCCCGATTGGTTTGGAAATTCCTAATAGTATATACTTCTTTCCCGGTAAGGTCAAAAACCTTCAAATCAGCTGCCTGAGATTTTCGATTTTTAAAATAAATTCTAACTTCACTTATTGCTGGATTTGGAAAAACATTAAGACCTTCTTCATATTTTCTTTTTAGGGATTCATCCGGCAAAACATGTGATTCTCGTTCTGCCCCACGACCCGGCATTCCCAGTGCAGGAATATCCTCACAATGCGCAAATAAACCATTAGCTACTAATATAGTATTAAACCGCTCATACCTTAATTTCCGTCCTGAGACATAGGCTTGAATACTATCCAACAAATCCTCAGGCAAATCATACACCCCACCCGGTTCATCGTAAACTGAAATCACCTCACCGAGCAGAGTGGCATAGGGTAGATACAAAGCATTAAAGTCTGCCAAAGTATCCAATAATTGAATAGCAAAGTCAGGATTTCGAGAGGCAAGGTGGAGATCTATCCTATCCAATAGAGTTTGCTCAGTCTGATATATGGACAAATAAGAATCTAGCGTATCCAAATATACTTCTTCAATAGGAATCAAAGGATAAAAATAAGATAAGGCGTCCCGAATCTGATATTGAATACTGTCCCGATACCATCCGATTTTGGCAATCAACATTTCCCGATGCGACCAGTTTTTCTTTTGAATCATTTGAAGTTCCCACCAGTCAAATTCATCCATATCGAGCTCATGACACAACTCGAATAGATCATCCCTCAAGGGAGCATTGCTTTTTAAAATCTGCCACCATTCAGGAGCCGGATTAATATAGGCAACATCGATCAAATGTAAAAGCACAGAATCACTTATGAAAGGCCCCACAGCATCAAACTCAATTTTTGCATCTTCCGGGCTCATCGTATCCAGAGCAGCATGAAGCGCGGCAGCATTTCCTGCTAGAAGCAAAGTATTACTAACCTGAATAGAATCTTTAAACTCAGTTATTGCTGAAAGTGAAAAACTACTTCCGCCACCTCCGCCAGTCGTCAAATTACTTGGACAAGTGGACGCCGGATCATTTGGATTCCCTGTAGGGTAATTAACATCCACTATATTAATTGAATTATCCAAGTTAATATTGGGAATACAATTATTATTCATATCAAACACATATTTGATATTCACACTCTGTTGGGGAGTAATCATGGCATAGGGTACCAATTGATTCCAATCTGGAGTGTACCAAATATGGGTGCCTGGGGAGGATATAGAACTATGGGAATTAAATAGGTTTCCTGCTGGTATAAATTGTTGATTTATTGCATTAAAAACACCCTGCCATTCAGCTACCACACCTAATACGCCAGTAGTAGAGAAGGGAATGTCCCCCTGATCATAATTATTACACCGAAATTGAAGACCTTGTGTACCTAAAGTATAAGTTGCAGGTGCTGTAGCGCTTAACTGTGCATCACGATTAATACCAAAAGCTTTATTAGCAACTAACAAGTTGGAGAAATCATTTTTATAAACCATATCGGAAGCACCCCAATTATTGGAAACAATACACCCAGATTGGCGATCGAATCCAATATTTGGATCGTAAACAGAAAAAGTATCATGGGTTGTAAATTTATTTTCTTCAATCCGAAAGAAATGACTCCCATCACTAAAGACCCCATAATTGTCCCCAAAATAATTGTTAACCACACAGATACCGTATGGAATGAACTCAGTGTAATTCCGTATTTTAAAATCATTTAAGAGTATATTGGAGTTCACTGTATTACCCAAATATACGCCCCTTGCACAATTCTCAAAAACAGCATCGTCCACATTCACCGGATTTGTGTTGACAAAATTTTGTACCATTATCCCATAGGATAGATTTTTAAAATAAGTTTTATTGGGCAGATAACTCAAATGGTTGTAAAAATTATAATTGGCATCAATGGAATAAACCCCACCCATTTTATATTCCTCATTTGCTTCTTCATTGATAAATCGACAATTAAAGAAAGTAACTCGATTTACGCCCCAAAGTGTAACAAAAAATTGATTGAGCACAGTATTTTCTTTTGTATTCAGAAAAGTACAATTGTCAATTCTGGCATTATATGTTCCTGCCGGATGTTTCAAAAAGGCGATAGACCTTCGACAGTTCTTAAAAGTCGAATTCGATGCATCTAAAATTCCTCCGCAAGTTGTATAATCCAAAACAAAAGTAGTGTAGTCGGCTTTACATAATACAACCCCCTCATGCGCATTCTCAATCATAGACTGGTTCATCAAAACCACCTTGCCAAAGTTCCCGTACGGAGCATACGATTGAACCTGGGTAGCTGGATCCCCCCAAACCATAATGCCTCTCCATCTCGTTGTGTTGCTACAGGAAGTAAGCGTAGCTCCGTCCACTATCAGCAGGCCCCCTCTTTCCACAGAAATAAAGCGATTGTCCCGCATCCGGATCTGGCAGTTTTTGATGGTCAGTGTGCAGTTGGCCGGGATAATTATATGACCATAGGGTGAACGATCGCTTTCCCAAAGTACATTACCTGAAATAGTAATGGGCGTGCTGGAAATTGAATCACAGGGCAATTCTGTTTCCCAAATCCCTCTTCCGGTAGTCGCTACAAATAGCTTTCGGTCTTTATAATGGTATTCCAAATCCCGCATCATCCCTGTAGGAAGTCCATTGTCATACAACGACCAGACATTGTTCAAGTTTTTATTCGTATAGTAAACATTCACATCATTGGCCAGGAACATTTCATCCTCTTCCCCAGGCACGCAGACTAAATCTGTAACCGGAAAGGCGGGTAGTCCTTGAGAAATATCGCTAAAAGTTGATCCTCCATCTGTGGACATAACCACACGCGCTGCATTTTCCTGGTTACCGAAAGAGGAATAATAGATAAAGAATTTAGCCGAGTCATCGGGATCGGCCACAATTCCAGTTGCGTTATGGATCCACATTAAATGATCAAACATCAAAGGATTTGTGAGGGTATCTCCTGTAATATCGAACCATCCCATTCCAGCATTTGTGGACTTATAAATTATTTTGGAAAAACGAGGGGTATCATTGTAAAAAATATTTTCTGCAGCAATGGCATACATTACGCTTGGGTATTTTAGGCAATGGCTAATAGAACAAAAATTTTTAACTCCATCCGATTCTCCATTAGTAGTATTTAACCAGCCCACACCATAATCTGTAGATTGCATAATATAAGAATTGGTTGTACTGCTACGAACCTTACCCATGTGTAGAACTGAAGGGTTTGACGGATGAACAACAATAGGCAATGTTGGGTAACATCCAGATGGTGGCATGTTTTGGCTAGTATCGTTTCTAAATGTTATACCTAAGGCATTTTCAAATACATTAAATGGCAATTGAACGTCTGCAAAACTTATACTTGAAGCCAATTTACCTAATACAGCATCTCCACGATCTCCCTGACTTGTTGTATAGCATTTTTTACCCAGCTTAAGTATCCCTCCAATATGAATGGCACCTGCCATCAGAGTGTCAGAATTTTCTTCCCATAGTCCGATACCTCCCAAAGGTTCAGAGTGAAGGCCCTCATTCCGAATATTCCAGGTGTTGCCGGAGTCGGAGGAATACGCAACTCCCCCGTCATTTGCACTTAGTATCCTTATATTACCTCCGGAGCCAGACAATAATCTCAGACCTCTGTTATCCGGATGTATCCATTTACTATTTGGGTAAACACTGGTGTAAGAGTTGGTTAACCGGGTTAAAGTTAGCCCCCCATCATTTGATAATGCATAATCTACATAGCCTATAACCAGTCTATTGTTGCTATAAGTAGCACTATTATCGCCTGGTACAGTTGATAAGCCTAACTCCCCTCCTGCAAATACGCCGGAAGAATGACTATTTAATTGATAGCCCGGAATTTGATTGATCTCACTCCAGGTATCCCCCCAATCGGAAGAATATTCTAAATATATCTCCCCTCTTTTTCCATCAAATTTATAAAGAGTATCTCCTGATGGTGTAAATGTATCTACCCGGACTCTTTGAACATTATAGACCACATACAAAATACTATCATTCGAAGCCAGTCGCATCTCCATTGGATAGTATCCATAACAGGATTTAGTACTATCATTTAAATAGGCTAGATTCGGGGTAATATCTGTCCAGGTTTGTCCTTCATCTGATGACCTGAGCAAATTCTGTCCGGATAAATAAACAAAATTATGAGAAACGGTTTGTGCTAAATGCATATCCTCATAAATTTCATCCCCGGTTGCTTTCAAGCGATTTTTATAAGAATTATCAATAAAGGGAAATAAATCTACCCGAGTAAAAGTATCTCCTTTTGATTCTGAATACCAGAACTGATCCTTCACTAAACCCGAAACCTTTAAAGCTCCAAAGGCATAAATCTTGTCATTGTCGAATCTGTCCACCTTTACTCTTCTAACTGCCCAGCTTTTTCGCAAAGAATCGGAGCGAACATTTCCAATTGTATCACAGTGAAACCAGTATTGCCCATTATTGGTGGTCTTATATACCCCTAAACTATAAGTAGAAATCCCAATAATCGAACCTGAAAATCCTGTAAGGGCCACGAAAATTTCATTAGGATCCGAAGGATTTATCTCAACATCCCAAGCGTCCTGTATGGGCAGATGTTTATTCGGGTCTAAATCATACCATTCAATACCTTGATTAGAAGATTGCCAAACCCCACCTCCGGCTACTGCAATCGTCCAAGAATTTGGGTCTGTAGGATCAATTTCTATAGCGTTCACCAATCCTGTACCGATACTACTCGGGTAGCCTG
>JBEIHC010000152.1:0-5664 GCA_040381555.1 Bacteroidia bacterium | reverse complement strand
TTACCAAACTTAACATTCTTCATGATAAATAATTAAAGTTTTGGCAAGTTTTAATTATTTAACTAATAAAAATAAATTAATACATGTGCATAATTTGTTGATTTGTATACATTTACGAACATTTGTTTGCATAGACAAGCTCCTTCGGAGAGGGTTGTGAGAGGGTTAAACAGGAATTGATGGAATCATCAACTCATCAATGATATCCAATATCACTTAAAATTAAATTACCCACAATTAATGGCGTAGACCCAATAATCGAGTACAAGGCTGGATACATGACGAACACCTCCTTTTCTTTAATTGACAGTTCGCTTTCCAATCTGCCCAGAACGCATACTGCGAAGAACCATCCTTTATTCTTCCTGCAATTGATCTTTTCTTGCCTCTCTGAATAAAAAACGCGTTCCGTTCATTGGAATTCTAGCCCACACAAACTAACTTCATCCCTTGATATGATACAGGCAACAACTCTCTCCTTTCTACAAAACCTGAAGAAAAACAATAACAAGGAATGGTTTGATTCCCACAAAAAGGATTACGAACAAGCCAAAATAGATTTTCTCAAACTATCAGGGGAAATAATCGAAGTCATTGGTCAATTTGATTCTCGAGTGCAGGATGCACTATTAGATCCAAAGAAATGTATTACCCGCATCAATCGGGATGTTCGCTTTAGCGCAGATAAAACGCCCTATAAGCCAAACTTTTTTCTGATTGTCAATGAAGGGGGACGTAAGAGTCCTCTGGCCTGCTACTTTCTGCATATAGAACCTGGAGGTAAAAACTTTGCCGGCGGAGGTGTGTATATGCCGGATGCCCCGGAATTATTGAAGATACGGGAAGAGATACTGTATCGGCTTCCGGAATGGAAGAAAATTCTTCAGAAAAAAGAATTTCAACAGCAATTTCCAGAAGGTATTCAAGCTCCGGAATCGTTGAAAAATGTACCCCGGGGTTTTGCTGCGGATAGTCCTGCTGCAGAGTATTTGAAGATGAAAGGATTCTTTGCTTTGCGCTATTTGAGTGATGAAGAAGTTCAATCTAAAACCTGCCTCAAAACACTAAAAGGAATTTACACTGCCGCTCGTCCTTTGGTAGATTTTGTGAATGAAGCCATACATTAAAGGGGTTCACCGCAGGGTAAAGGGAGTTTAAGAGGAGTTTCGCAGCGTGTTAACTTGGAGTAAATTGTTTATTTTTACCAAAACGAATTAATATAGAATCATGAATTTAAAATTAAAAGTAATATCCCTCCTATTTATGCTTGTATTGGTAGTAGGATTTTCTGCTTGCAAAACAAGTCTACTCACTCCTACCCAGCAGGATGCCGACAGGATGAGTGCTCAATTTCCCGGATACACTTTAGCCAATTTAACAGAAGGAAAGGCATTGTTCGAAATGCATTGCAGCAAATGCCATGGGTTAAAAAAACCTGAATCCAGAACAGAAGCCCGATGGAAACATATTGTGCCGGATATGGTGAAAAAAGCGAATAAGAAATCTGTAGTTATTAGTAAAGAGAATGAAGAAGCGATTTTGAAATATCTGGTAACAATGGCAAAGGCGACGAAATCGTAAAGACGGGTTGGAATTTTAATCCTTTTGGCTCTTTGCATTAGTATTAAAAAAACAAAGGATCTTACAAATAAAGGATTAGACTTTCGATGAATTGAATAAGAGTCAAAAGCGAACAAGTAATGACAAGCTTGCTGGTTCAATCTGCTCCATGGAGGACTAGGAAGAGCGAACATTGAGTGTGTGTAAGAATAGGAAATGAAAGCGATAATGACGAAAATCACCCATGACTAAATGTATAAATTTCCTTGATTTAATGTAATCAAACCTTGTTAATGATTCGTGGATTTATTTCCACAATTAGATAAACCGCCTATTTTTACCCTACGATGAAAAAAATATTATTCTCATTGATAATACTATGGGCATTAAAGTCTTGGTCTCAAGCCTATCATCCAATCCCGGAAGGATGTCGCTCTATGTTTTTTTATAATACAATTATGGATAACGCTGCAAATGGTTCCAATACGGAAGTTTGGCAGGAAATTTACAGAGACAGTACTTATTTTTCCGGTAACGATACAATCATTCGCTTGAATTATCAGGTAGGAACCATGGCGGAAACAGAAATATGCAGTACCATGAACAACATTGGGTATTCTTATTTGTATCGATCTCTATACCAGCCGGGAAATTTTGGATCACACTGTATCGTTCGACCGAGCATGGGTTATGCAATGGTCAATCCTTACGGAGATACTCTATGGCTCAACACGAATGGAAATATTGGTAGTTACTGGAATGCAAGACCTCATTTACCGGGTTATGACACTGCACGTATTGTTGCGCTTGGAGATATTCAATTGCCAGGCTTTCCATTAGACTCTTTCATTGAAATAAGCTATTTCAGCAATAGAATTGTAAGAATATCCAAAAATCATGGTATAATTTATTTTGATGGTTTTTTAGATGCAAATTGTCCAAGTTGGAGTACCGCTCAAAACATACCCAAATATACCTTGATAAAACCCATAGAACTTAAAGGTCAGAAAATATATGGTCTGCAATTAGGGATAAGGACTGCCTATCCAGCAGATGCATTTTGGTTTAAACCAGGAGATGTCATTGGATATAATCACCATAGAGAGTATGGATTTCCATTCCCACAAATTAATAACTATTATGATTATTACTGGATTTTAGACTCTGCTCAAATTGATAGCTCACATTATCGCTATACAGTCCGCCATGTTACAGGTATTCCAACAATGCCTACTGCACCAGATACAATACAAATAGGTTTTTCCAGACTAATGCCAGGTGCAGGTATGCACCATGGAATTATAACAGAAGGAGATTTAAGCGATGGTATAGACAACAATCAAGGTGTCATCTATTCACAACTAGTTAAAAATGGTTTGCCAGAATTGTATGCAATCTTTACAATTCAGATCGATACTTGTAATGGTCAAGTGTTTGCATTGAATAATAGTTTTGAACTGGTGCATACCCTTAAACTGGTATCTGAAGCAGGCGTAATCGAAAGAATATACAGATACGGTTTTCCGATAACAGAATATAGTTATTATTTATATTGCCTATACAAACCAAACCATCCCTACTCCACCTCCAACTGCGGATTTAAAGTAGATATAGAACAGAATGTAATAGATATATCAACATTCCAAATATATCCTAATCCAACGACAAAGGAATTCTGGATTTCGATACTTGATGGGATGAAATTAGAACAGGATATACATATTTTTGATTCACAGGGAAAACTAATTGCCCAAATTCCTGGGCCTGATACTTCTAAAATAGCTATTAACACAGATGGTTTTCCCGAAGGAATTATCCGTGTTGTTACAAAAGTAAATGGAAGTTTAGTTTCTAAATCTGTTTGGATTAAGGGTCAATAAACTAAGAAGAATTGATTGCTATCGAATATTCTGGTTGAACATTTAAAAAAGTAAAACCGTATTAAATACGGTTCTACTTCAAATCAATTCTGTATTTGGATAAATTTAATTACGACGCTTTTCTAAATAAATACCGCGTAATAAATATCCCCCCGGTACTTCCGCCATTATCAGATACAGAAGGACTTTGTACTCCGGTCGAAACAGAATATAATTCCCAGCCTTCTGAAGACCATTCATTAATTCGTTCCACAATAACCCGATCATTATTGGAAATATTACCGAAATTAATTCCGACCATAGAATAGAAGTTTTTTAATTCCTTTTCGATTTCGGTACCACTTTCGCTGGTTTGAATAACCCTTGAGCGACCTAAGCCTCCGGGAATAATTGATTCAACGGTGGAGAATTGTCGGTATTTATACACTACTCCGGAATTTTCGGTGCGAAATCCAAAGAATAATACCAGTGCAACGCCCATCATCAGGGCAATAAAGAGGGAGAGAAAATAGGATTTACGGTTCATATACTTTAGTTTTTTCTATTCAAATATAAGAAAGTTTCTGGATTTAGAATTTAGCCTTTGCAATAAGAAAAGACATACACATTATCGTTCTCTCTCTCCGATCTCATTCTGATACCTCCTGTTCCTTCCACGACTTCGTCTTCTTGTCCCAATACACCCAATTGCGATTAACCATCTCCTCCAAACTCTCAACCGGCATTTTCCGCACACGACGGGTAATGGGTTCATTCGTAGTAGAAAACTCCATCTCCCCTTCATACCAAAAATTAGCTGCTCCCGGATTCTCAGAGAAATGTATAACACTCACAGCGCCATTTTCATGAAAACGCGCATCATAGGAAACCGTATAACTTAAGCGGACTTCCTCTAATTCAATGGTTATATTTCCATACAAATCATACAATGTCCAGGATCGACGCCCATCCTTCCAGGGACTTATGCGAACAGAAAGTTTTCCATTACTGTAATATTTCTTCTCCTCTTCATTCGGTAAAGGGCGAAGCTGAGCCGGCGGCGGTTCTTCTTTAACCCGGAAATGGGAATGGGGTGACTTTATTATGGGTTCTGGTGTCAACCGCTGGATTGTGTCAGCCTGAGCTGGGTTTTCGACCATGGAATCAGACTGCTGAGAAATGGCTGTTTGGGTGGCATCAGGCTCCTTCGGTTGATTTTCTTCCGGTAATTTCCAATAGAGTCTTGCGACCAGAAAAATCAGGATGCCAATTAATAGGGTTTGGAGGAGGAGTATGCCTTTAAGTTTCATTGTTTTTATTTCAGGATGATGAATCCGGAAATTTTCCATAAATTTTCTGAAAATTTTTGGTTTGGTGAAAATCTAACCCTTCTGTTCATTCTATGAGTACGGCATTAAAAGACTATTTTTCTACCGAATATTTCCAGTTGTTGGGTAAGCATCTGAAGCGACAAGTTCCGAATGTATCGGTGCAGCATTTTGTCAAGCAATGTAATTCCCCTGCATTTGAAACGATGGAATTGAAAGATCGGATGCGGCACACAGCTCAGGTATTGGGCACATTTTTAGATACAAATTATCCTACCGCCTGTCAGCAACTCATTGGCATCATTGAAGGTTTTGAGCAATCCCCCCAAAAATCAGATACCATAAATGTGGCCCACTTGTTTTTCCCGGAATTTATCACCGCGTATGGACTAAAAGATTTACCCACTTCCCTCAAAACCATGGAAAGGGTAACCCAATTTATTTCTTGTGAATTTGCGGTACGACCTTTTTTAATTTCGGAAGAAAAGAAAATGTTGGCACAAATGCTCAAGTGGAGCAAACATCCGCAAGCAGGGGTTAGAAGATTGGCCAGTGAAGGTTCGCGTCCCCGGCTTCCTTGGGGCATGAAAGTTCCGACCTTAATTGAAAATCCTAATTTGATTTTGCCTATTCTGGAAAACCTGCGTCAAGATTCAAACGAATCTGTGAGACGCAGTGTAGCCAATAGCCTAAATGATATTTCGAAAGATCATCCGGACTTAGTATTGGAGCTTGTTCAGAAATGGAGTAACTCTTCTCCTGAAACAGATGCCCTCCTTAAACACGGATTAAGAACGCTGTTAAAAAAAGGACATCCTAAAGTTTTGAAGCATTATGAGTTAAATTCTAATCAGGTTACCTGCAAAACCTTTCGTTTGCTTACTTCAAGAATTAAAATAGGCGATAGTGTGGCTTTT
>JBEIHC010000151.1:0-5771 GCA_040381555.1 Bacteroidia bacterium | reverse complement strand
GCCGGGCGTCAAAAAGTTTTTTGAATGATCATGTACAAAACTGGTTCACACATCCTCATATCCGCGGTGCCTATTCATACAGCACTATCGGAATGGGGGATGCCCGAAGCATCGCAGCACAATCTGTGCAGAAGAAAGTTTACTTCGCCGGTGAAGCCATGAACCTCAATGGGCACCACCAAACAGTACAAGGGGCGGTGGAAACCGGTTATCGGGAAGTGATCCAAATTTTAAAAGATATTCAGAAGTGAAATATTTCCTCACCGGCTTATTCTTCCTGATGTTACAAGGCAGATTGAACGCTCAGGCCTGGCGGATTGATCTTGCCTATCACTACCACTATTCGCAAACATGGGATAAGGCTATCCGGACCTATAATTTTAGTCGCCCTTTTTTGAAGGCGTTACAACCTTTATTGATTCATGGCATCAATGGTAGTGTTTGTAAATGGTTTGGGAAAACGAAAAATCTTCAACACGGCATACAGGTGTCTTATGCACAGATTCGCAGTCGAGCAAGATGGGATGAGGGCATGAACCCAATACACTTGCATATGCTACAACCGGGATACCTATGTCACCTCAGTTCATTGCGGGCTCGTCACAATTTTTTCACTGAATTCGGGCTGTCAGCATCCGGGCTTCTGCTGTCTAGAAAGATGAACGACATAAGTGCAGCTTCAGAGGACAAAAGCCTTCGTGCGTTAGGAATAGGTTGCCATTTGAGCGTGAGCGTAGGGAGGGAGATTAGACTTTCCGAAAAAATGGAATTGGTTCCGTTTGTGCGCATAGGCGCTATCCCCTGGATGCACACTCCGGAGTCCGAAGTGGTACTGAATCAGACGCGGGGGATGATAGGCGGGAGGATGGGTACTGGTATTTATGGGCAAATCGGCATAGGCCTGAAGTCAATTAGGGATTAGGGTAAGTTACTTACCGGGACGGGGTAAGTTACTTACCGGGACGGGGTAAGTTACTTACCGGGAGTGGGTAAGTTACTTACCGGGACGGGGGTAAGTTACTTACCGGGACGGGGGTAAGTTACTTACCGGGGCGGGGGTAAGTTACTTACCCTTGTCCTTCGTCAAAACAACAAACACCAGCATTACCCAACTCATCAGGCCAAATCCATATAAAAAATCCTCCACCGGAATGGTGTAAATCCTAAGCCCTAATTGAAATGACTCTCCATACAGAACCACAGGGCGAGCAGTTAAAAATCCATTGAACACCAGGGTTGCCAATACCATCATGCACTGAGTTAACCAATAGGTTACCGTATTGGTCAAATGTGTTTTGAGAAAATGATCTGCTGCAAAAAACAATGCCCCTGACCAAGCCGCAAGAGCGGTATATTCATAACCTTTCCCAATCCACATTGCCCCTCCTACTCCAGCTAACAGAACAGATGACCTCAAGGGTACAAAAGGCAAATGATCATCCTTATCCTTCCGATAAAATTGGATGGTCTTCCAAATAAACAAGCCGGCGTAGGGAACAACCATAAAAAACAATATTTCCTCTATCGGTAGGCCAAAGAATCGAAAGGAAGCGACATATTCAGGATTAAATTGCCAATGCCCCCGACTTGTTGCCCAAATGTCCCAAGCAATATAAACCGCCCCAATCAGGGTAATTGATACCAAAGCGATACGCCAATATCGGATAAATCTGAGATTAGTATCAAAAGAGGCCAGAAAAGGCCCGGAAAAAATAATTAAATCCATAATAAGGTATTCACTCATGACGGAGATGTGCTAAAATGGTTTTATTTTGGAACATGAACCAAAATTACCTCGAAATCATCCCCGGAGAACTAAAAACTGCGGATTTACATGGATTTCTTTTAGGTGCGGTATCGCCCCGACCAATTGCATTTGCCTCTACAATCGATAGCATGGGGCGAAAAAACCTCGCCCCATTCAGCTTTTTCAATGTATTTAGCGCCAATCCCCCGGTGATGATTTTTTCACCCGCCCGAAGAGTCAGGGATAATTCTACGAAAGATACGCTTCAAAATGTGCTGGAAGTTCCGGAAGTCTGCATACATGTGGTCAGTCGGGATCTCCTAATGCAAATGAATCTGGCTAGCAATGAATTTCCTTCAGATGTGGATGAATTTGTGAAGGCAGGCCTTACCCCTATCCCCTCTGATTTAATTCGTCCCTATAGAATTGCAGAGTCTATGGTGCAAATGGAATGTGAAGTTTTTGAAATCAAACCTCTTAGCCCGAATGCAGGTGCAGGAAATCTGATTTTCTGCCGCCTATTAAAAATGCACGTACATAAATCCGTATTGGATGCAAACGGAAAAATCTCCCCTGCACTGCTTAATCCGGTCGCAAGATTAGGAGGCGACTGGTACTGTGAGGTAAATGCCGGAAATTTATTCGAAGTTGAAAAACCCAGCCGAATTCCGGGCATCGGAATTGATGCCTTACCTGCCTCTATCCGAAACAGCCGCATCTTAACCGGAAATGACCTGGGCCAATTGGGCAATACGGAAAAATTACCTGACGCGAATGAAATCCGTGAAATTTTAAATGCCAATCCTCAATGGAAGGGCAAGCATGATGAAGATACTTTCCATCGTCTGATTGCTTTGCAGCTGGCTTCAGGCAAGAAACAAGAAGCCCTCGCCCTGGTGGCCCTGGGAACACCCGAAGCCTTAAATTCATGAAAAGCCTCAGACTTCTGCCCTGGACGGAACTCGCCCTCTGGAGTGGAGGACTGATTTTTTTAGCATTTCAAAATCCTTCTTCTGAAGGATTCACTTTATGTCCAATAAAATCCATTTCCGGATGGGACTGCCCGGGATGTGGCCTTGGACACTCCATCTCCTGGCTGTTCAGAGGAGAACTCGCGACCTCCTGGGAAACACATAAAATGGGAATGCCGGCATTGGGCATCTTAGTATTTCGTATCGGACAATTAATTAATTTAGCACTTAAACCAAGACACCACTACCATGAGCCTGAACAATCAAATTCTTCTGAACATCCCCGGAATTGAAGGCGAGGAGATGATGTTAATCATCAACCAGATTCAAAATCTTCCCGAAGAAAAGCAGATGTTATTTCTAAATGTTTCATTGTTGTCCGGGAAAAAATCTAACAAATACCGTCCAAGCCCTTATCTGATAAGGGTTTGATGACTTTGATTCAGTTTGTTAAATATCCGGAAGGTAGCCCCCTTTTTAAGTCAAGAAAGTATTTGGTGCATTATGTGTCTTTCGCCATGCTTTGTATGTATCTTGTATAAATTCAAGAAGATCGACATAGCTCATTAGATGCAATCTTATTACTGTGATCATGTTGGCAAATGATTTCTTAGTTTGAGCCTGTTTTCTAATGACCACCATCAACAGCTGTGCTATTAATACGCAATAAACCTGCATTCTTATAGCATTTTCGCTGTTTCCCCAGAAATATCTTAAAGGAAAATTCTGCTTGATCTGTTTAAATAGTAATTCTATCATCCACCTGCACTTGTAAATCAAGGCTATTTGAGAGGCTGGTAATTTGAAATTATTCGTCAAGAAAACATACTCTTTGCCATCATCAGCTATAAATATTATTCTCCGTAGTTTTAATCTTTCAGGTGATCCATTGTGATTCTTATATCCAATAGTAATATACTGTTCTTTCACCACCCCTTTAATATTCTTCTTTTGACTTTTGTCAGTAATGACCTTGGTTACATGATAGACGGCATTGTCTTTCATTCGAGTCGTAAACCAAATTCCCTTTGATGTCCATTTTGCAAATTGATTGTAAAGATTGTATGCTTTATCGAAAACTATAAAGCTATTTGATGGTAAATCAAGGTGATAAAGGAACTTCCTGTCATGGACTTTGGCCTCAGTCATCCGGACAAATTCAACAACCCCGCTGAAGGCATCCATCATGGCATGTACTTTTATCCCTCCTTTTTTCTTGGAACCATCTAATGTATTACGACCAACGCCTTGAAGAATATCACTAAATAATCGAATGGTGGTGCTATCAATAATTTTTAAGTTGCGGATACTCAGTCCTTTTAATCGGCTGTCCGAGATAAAGCTATGATATTGGCCTAATAACTCAAAATACAACGATTCAAAGGCACGGTAGTTCCTATTGTTATTTGCATCAGAAAGCGTACTTCTGGGTGGTGCTTTGTCCAATCCCAAGTGATTTAACCGACCCTCACATGCTAGCATCCCTTCACATAACTCTCTGAGCCCGTTGCAGTAACTAAAAACCCCATACAATAGATTTATAAGATGAACTCTTAATGGGAGTTGCTTATAATAACGATTGCTTTGATGCTTTCGGACAACCTTCTGTATCATCCCTTTTGGAATAAGGTCAAGAACTTGAGATAAAATCGGCTGTCCGGTTAATTTTTTAACTTTGTCCATAGTTACAATTTGTAGTGTGGTAACTCAAATGTAACAAATGGGGGCCGAAAGGCCCCCATTATTTTAAAAATTTAGTCGGACAATAGTCAAATTTTTTATTACTGCACAACCAGTTGCTTTTCGGAATATTGCAGGGTTGTAAAGATACCCAGGCCTCCTTTAAGATTTGAGATAATATTTGCAGGTTGGCCAAAGGGATTGCCATTGGAAGATTGGGCATTATTGACGGATTGGGTGAATTTGTGATGATCTTCCGTTAAATGGTACAAACGGCCTATTATTGTGTCTCCTGGGTCAAAAGCATATCCAGTATAAAAGCTAAATTGTCTGCCATTAAATACTAGGTCATCAAAGGTAATATCCCATGTGGAGTCCGGATTAATGGTTTGCCCGGTCTGAAATGCAACAATTAGATAATAGTTTCGTGTTTCTTCCCGATCCTTAAATATTAATCCTGCGGAAGCCTGATTTTTGGAATTGAAATTATAGACTAATGTGTCTATAGGAACTGTTTCATTGAGTTGCGTTTTGCCCGTTATAATTCTGCCTTTACTATCTTTTACATATATTTCATATTCAATACCGGGCTCTAGTTGAATTATTTTATTATTATGATAATTATATATTTTCCCAAAATACGGATCAAAGGAAAGCGTATTCAACAGGGTATCTTTTTGATTTTGGTAACTTAAAACAACCAATGCGTTTTCAATCAACTTAAATCGTGTCGTATCTGTGAAGTTTATACTCTCCTGAAGTAAACAATTTAAAGGTTTATTATCTTCTAAATAAAATTCCATTACGATTTTGGGTTCATAGGTCGGTAAATCTAATTTTACCTCTTGCTGGCATCCTGACGCGATTATACCAAGAATAAGCATCCAATAAAAGCTTGCTGTTGCTTTATGTTTAGGAGTCAATAATTGTGAAAATAATTGAATCATGATTTTCAATACTTAAAATTTAAAGTTGTAGGTAATACCGGGAAGAATTGGGAATAAGGAAACAAGAGTGGGACTAAAGGACAAAGGCTGTCCATTTGTGCCACCTGTTTCCCTGTAAAATATAAAAAATGGATTACGACGACTATACGCATTGTATAAACTGAAGGTGAGGTCTGAATCCCATTGCTTGGTGTTTAATTTCCAAACAATTCCGATATCGAGGCGATGTGTAGGTGGCATTTGAAAATCGTTTCTACGCAAGTAATCAGGGGTTGCATCAATTTGTGCCGGCAAGACATCCTGAAAAGCAAATCTTCCTCCGGCAAGTGTTGCAAAATTTCCTGTGTTAAATATCCAGGTACCACTTAAGCTTAAGCGTTTACTTAATTTATGCATGAGCACAATCGAAATATCGTGTCGTCTGTC